>CAIZLM010000051.1 GCA_903933805.1 uncultured Bacteroidota bacterium
AACAACAATTAATTTGTTTTTTGAGATTGAAGGTGTAGTCGCCATCATATCGAGGTGTTTTAGAAATTCGAGTCTTTCTAGCCATTTACTCCAGAGAAATGTTGTCCTGATTTTTATTTTTGTAACTGGTTAGGTGGCTCGCTGTCTGGCCAAAAAAGGCCCATTTTCCGCCATACTTCGCAGATTTTTTTTGACCGTAGTGCCGCTACGGCCTACAAAAATCCGCTTCGTCTGGCAAAAAATGGCCTCTTTTTTGTCTCAGACGCAACCACGCTAACCAGTTACTTATTTTTTTTGAAAAATCGTGATACCATCATTATACCGTGGCACCCCGATTTGGTTGGTTTTATCCCAAAATTGAAACTGCGAAACAGTGGTAAGGTGGTGTTTTTTGGCGAGGTTCAACATCGTTTTTTTTGAAATATTCGATCTCCAACCATCATTATCTTTCATTTGGTGCATGGAAACAATTTTATAGAAATACAAGCCCAAAGCACCCCAATACCGGGTAAAACCCAACCATAAAAAAAATGGATTTCTGCCGGGATGGTGGATGACCGCTTTGCCTCCGGGCTTTAAAACACGAAACATTTCGCCCATGTAGGATGAGATGACCACTTTTTCCATGTGAACAAAGGAGTCGTAAGACCAAATAAAATCAATTGAATTATCCGCTATGGCTTCTAACGTTTGGCCGTCATTTACTATATAAGAAATATTGGTATTCTCCGTGAAAATATTTTTACAAAACTCAATGCAAGAGGGACTAAGATCTACGAGCACCAATGAGCATTGGCTGGCAGCGAGAATTTTTGACCATCGCCCATGCCCCGGTGCTATTTCAAGTATATTACCACTTTTTGGGATATTCGGCAAAATCAAGGATTCAACAAGGGATTTTTTCCACCGGTCATACGTCACATTACAATACCGGGCTTGGCCATCCCATTCATCCCCATCGTTTACCCAAGTGTAGTCCTTATCCCAAATTATTTTGTTGTTTTTGATGCTGTTCTTCATGGCGATGGTGTGGGTTTACAAAGTGGATTGTTGCAAATTCGGATGTGTCTTCTATCGCCATCAGATAAGAAAAAGGCCCTAGTGGCGTGTCTGCCTTTCTGCCTTGCATGGTGTTCGCCACGATCATCCCAATCGCGGCGGGTGGGAGGACCCATAAGGAACACCTGACGAGGCGGAGCCAGTAACAAAATAAGAGACCGAACGGGAATAATCTCGCTCGATTTTTTTAATCTCCCAAGGGGAAATTCAATTTCGTACAATCGTTTTAACCGCTTTTCTAGGCTCGATGGTACCATCCAGGTACAATATATTGCGCCTGTTGGGTCTCGAATTGTCGTACAAAATGACGCCAGGCATGGCATGGCCAGCCTTACCCATGCTGTCGAACTCAATGCGAACAGTGGCGCTGTCGCCGGGCATAACAGGAAAGTCTGGGTAGTGCAGTACCGTGCAAGCACAACTGCTTTTGGTGCTTTCTATGGTGTAAGGTGCGTTGCCGGTGTTGATTACCGTGAAGGAATCGAGCAGAATAAAGCCTTCTTCAATTTGGCCAAAGTACAGCGTGTCGCGTGTCCAGCGGACGGTGGTAGGCACAGGCTTGCCGGGATTTGTTAGGAAGGCGATGAATTGAGACACCCGCCCTTGGTTTTGGGCGTTTAATTGAAGACAAGATGCCTCAACGCTTTTTCCGCGGAATGCTCCCAAGTGGTGTGTATAATCGAGCACCTTACCTCTTTGTTCTGTGTTCAGGGTGCCGAGTTGAGCAAGCAGCTCCGGCACAACACTGTTTTGGCCTTGTAGAGGCGTAAATGCCACCAAAAAACACCCCAACAGCACGATTTTCTGTATGAATTTCATAGAATAACGCAGTATGACGCAAGAAATATTTATACTTAACCAGTTACGTTTGTACAAAGGTAATGTCTGGCATGGGAATAACATTCCTCGAAGCATTCCGGCGTAAGAAGTTGCGATTTTTCAACCCTGCCCAATGCCGTAAACGCCGCCTATCTGTATGTGGGCTAACGGCTATTCCGGTTTTTTTGTTGCACTATAGCCAAATCAGTGTCATTTTCAACGTCGAAGGTTGGGAGTCATTTCAAAATCATACTGTCTGGCCCAAAAAGGTCCATTTTCCGCTATACTTCGCGGATTTTTTTGACCGTAGCGCTGCTACGGCCTACAAAAATCCGCTTCGTCTGTCAAAAAATGGCCACTTTTTTGTCTCAGACGCGACCACCTAACCAGTTACATTTTATTTATAATAAATCTTTATAACGTAATTAATATATTCTTGGCAGGGTATTTGTCACTTTTAGGGTTTAGTACCGTATCAATATTGGGTCTTAAAAATTGATTTCACGCACAAATTTTTAGTCTGTTGGCAGCTGCTCTCCCACTCAAAATTCAAGGTATTTCCAGGGTTCATTATACCTCACATTTGTTTGAAAAAAATTCAGGCGAGTTGTTGCAAACAGCCTCAGGCTGTCTGCAGAGCAATGGCTTTCTGTTTCTTTTTGGCACGAAAGAGTCGAATTTGGATGCGATATATTGCAATACCCTGCTACAGGTTGTAACAAAGCAATTTGATTCAGAAAATACGGTTCAAGTATTAACTATTCCACTCAGTGGAAGCATTGAAATGTCATTGCAAGGGTATAATGCGGTAGATATTGTATCCGATATAAAAGACAAAAAGGGGACAATCAACAGGTTGGCCCTTTCATTTACAGGTTGTGCTGAGTTTTTTCAAGGGATTTCTACCGATCAAATTTCTTCGGAACTGGCTTATATTCAGCGCTTGGTTTCAGATGGTGTATTGTGTTTGTTTTATTTCAACCAATTTGAAAACACCAACAATCTGGCGGCTTTGGCGCCCTACTTAAACCGATCCAGTCAGTTTATACCCCATGCGGGCTGGGAGGGAATTATGTTTTTTGCGGAGGAGGAATGTAGCATGCGTCAGCTGTCATTAAGTCCGGTATGCAAGGACTTGATGTCTGATGCACTGCAAGAATCTAATATACCGATACCGCTCGTCGCGGAATGTATCCGTCAGATTGATTTGTTGCTGGCGGAAAAATCAGTAAAAGATCGGACAGTATTGCCGGAGTATTACGAGCAGGTAGGCGGATTTGACAGGGTGCTTCAAGTACAGGGAGATCGGTTGGTATCACAATTGTCGGCTAAGTTGACGTCAGCGAAGTTGAAACGTTTTTTTCAAAGTTTTTTATTTCGAGATGAGCAGGGGTTGGTTCGGGCCATTCCGCTGTCTATGGCGGAAATTTCTGAACGAACCAATATACCGAATAATTTGGTATCGGAGGTGCTTGGTGTTGCAGAACAGCCTGCTTATCAGTTTATTCGTCAGGAAAATAACCTGTATCAATTGGCCTCTCAGGTGATGCTAACCCATTGGGATGAGATGAAACAATGGGTGTTGGACGAAGAGGAACACATTAATATGTACTTGCGTACCAAGATACAAGCATTACAGTACAGCAATGGTGAAGCTGAACTGCTGTCGGGCAGCAACTTGGATGCGGCATTGTTGTGGCTTGAGGAGGCTGACCCAACGTTGGCTTGGGCAACACCGTACGCACCTGAATTTGAACCGACACTGGCCTATATCAACGCTTCTGCCAAACAACGGCAGGTGAATGTTGCGGCCAAACAAAGACGGGCCAAACAACTGTTGAAAATTACGCGCGGTATAGCTTTTGTTGTTGGTATAGCATTTATCGTTTCTTCGCTGGCAGCGGTTTTTGCAGGGGTTGAAAGGAATCAAGCTGTTGTTGCAAAAATCACCGCAGAGACCGAACGCCAGGCGGCAGTTCAAGCCAAAGAACAGGCAGTAGAAGCCAGAGAGCTTGCAGATCAGGAGCGCCAAAAAGCACTGGTGGCCCGTAACGCTGAGCAGGAAGCAAAAGTTCGCGCTGAATCGGAGCGTGTGGTAGCCGTTCTAGCCAAGGAAGCCGCAGATCAGGAGCGCATGAAGGCCGTTGTTGCCAGAAATGCAGAACAACAGGCCAAGGAAGCGGCCGAACGCGATCGGGTAATGGCAGTTTCTGCAAGAGATCAAGCAGAATTTGAACGACAAAACGCTATTTCCGCCCGATCAGAAGAACAAAAAGCGCTTGTTCGCGCCAATGAAAACTTCAAAAATGCAGAAAAACTACGCCTGCAGCAGGAGTCTCGGGCCAATGCACTTTCCGCTTTTCAATATTACAACAACAACCAGGCTATTGAGGGGCTAAAACTCGCCCGAACGGCATACACCAACAACATCTCCAATGGGGGCAGCGCTTACGAACGCGATATCTTAAAGGCGCTGGTGTATGGCTTAAATGCACAACAACCAGATCAGTACGCCCATCGCCTGATACACCCCTTGCGCAATGTTGCCGTTGAACCCTCCACCGGGTTGATCGCAGCCTGCTCCATTGGGGGGCTTATTACGGTATTCCAAAACGGTTTTGACAAAATTACGGAGATAAAAGTAGCCGGACAAAAATTTCAATCCATGTGTTTCTCCGGGTCTGGACTGTTGCTCGTCGGTACAACCAATGGAGAATTGCTCGTTTTTGACGCAGCCTCCGGTGCGCTGAGGTCCAAACGCCAGATTTCTGAACAGCCCATTCGCTGTATGACCCTGCTTGACCCCGCACGACAGGTCGTCGCGTTGGTGTCTGGCCGTGATGTTGCACTCCTCGATGGCTTGTCTGAGACGTCCGTGGTTGTAAACAAAACGGTCTCGACGGATGAAGTGCCAGGTACCATTGTTTATAGCGCTGTTTCTGGTCAATTGTATGTTTCCCTGGGGGAAAAATTGTTCGCCGTCGCCGTAAAAAACGGCCGCTTTGAGAACGGCTTGAAAAGTATCGTTAGCATCAACCAGTTTGTCACCAGCATGGCCGTAGCCACTTTTCAGGGCAAGGAATATCTACTTGTCGGTGATAAAAAAGGAAGTATCTACTTGGTTGACGCCGCAAGTGGTGTCACCAAACTTTCGCGAAAAATCCACGAGTCCAGTGTCAGCGGATGCCACATGGAGGCGTTGGACGATCACCTCCTGATCGCCACCAGTGGCTATGATCATCGGGTGTATGCCCACTACGCTTTTCAGGATTCCGCCGGTAAATTTGAACTCGAAGCCTCCATTGATTTTGATTTCCACCATGGCTGGGTTACGGATATGGCCGCACAGCCATCCAATGGAACGTTCCTGACCTGTAGCAAAGACATGTCGCTTCACTTGTGGCAGTTTAAGCCCCAGGATATTTTCAGTCGTGTGGAAAAAATACTGCAAAAGGAAAATTAAGCCTCTTGCCATTTCCATTTCAGCGCGATAAAACGCCGCATCTCGGACTTTAAAACGCATTACAACAATTTACATATGATTCGTTTCTTTGCCATTTCAGCATTAAAAGCGTTTTTTTTCGTGCTTTTTTCGGTTTCATATCTTTCAGCGCAGTGTGATTTTAATAAAATCAACCAGGCCATGGAACAGTACGAGGTCGGAAGGTTCGATATAGCCAAATCAGGCATCGCAAAATGTGTCCAAACCAACGGTTTTTCTACCCTGAACGACAAGAACAAGGCGCTTCGGCTGTTGTCGCTCATTGCCATTGCAGAAGACAGCATCGCTTTGGCGGAGAACTACATCAAGATGATTATTCTCAACAGCCCTGAATTCAAAGCGGATCCCCATGTTGTCTTTGATCAGTTGTTCCGGCAGCAATTGGCGGCAAATCAGGTGGTCAAAGTGAACTCTGTTTCCAAACACGCGGAAGATATTCAAACGGCTCCAGCATCGGTTGTGCTGGTTACCCGGGAGGAGATCATCAGCAGGGGCTATGTCGATATTGTGGATGTATTGTCTGATTTGCCTGGTTTTGACATCAGCAAGATTTATTCGGCTACCTACGCCAATGTATATCAGTTGGGCTTTCGGCAAGAGAATACGGAACGGACCTTACTCATGGTTGATGGGGTAGAGGAAAACGATATCTGGTCGAATATTGCGTATTTATCGCGTCAATACCCTTTGTCAAACATCAAAGCGGTGGAAGTGCTGTATGGTCCTTCGTCCACCATGTATGGCCCGCGCTCTTTTGTTGGGGCCATCAATATTCTTACCCTTGGGCCTGGGGAGCGCCCAAGTACGTCCTTGGAGAAAAAAACGAAAGAGGATGCGCTACCTGGTCCGGTGTATGTCAACGCCAATCTCAGTGGGGCTTCTTTCCGCACGGCAGATGCAGATGTGACCATAGGTCTGAATACCGAGTCGTTCAAGTTTTCGGTCACAGGACGCTATTTTTCCTCAGATGAAGAGGATCTTTCTTTTGTTGATTTTTACGATTATGCACCTTCCGATATTGACCGGTTGAAGTACACATCCATGAACCTAAAGGGTGATTTCACGCTCAGCAATGTCAATGGGGTCAAGAAAAAGATACCCCTCAGCGAGTATATTACAACGTTTAATATTCCGCTGACCAGTCCCTATTACAATATTTTTTACAATGCAAACAATGGGGTGGACAGTATTGTGCTGACGAGTGCGGGCGTCGAGCATGCCCGGCAACTCGACAAAGATTCGTACGCAGGCAACGTCAACGGTGCACCTGCCGGTTTTTCCAACCACACCAAAGATTACTATGTCAGCGCCAAATTGAGTTTCAACAATTTCCTGTTGGGCATTAGCTCATGGCGCTGTGAGGAAGGGCTGAATTATTACCAGGACATCTATTCTCCGGGTTCTAAAAATGGAAGTCTGTGGGTGCCCAAAAACACCACCCTGTACGCCAAATATGACCGTGACTTTGAGCGTATTTCTATTTCCAACCTGACTACTTTTCACGATCACAGCCTGGATAAATATACCAATCGCGTCAATTTTTATCCTTTTGGGTTGTCTGCAAGTGGGTTGCACCTGGCGCATTTGCTCAATCCGGATTCACTGATTGTCAACAATTCCGGTACATCTTTGAATAGGCATGGATATGCCAATACGTATTTTTACTACGAGGGCAAGCAGTTTAGGAACGATTTCCGGATTTTCTATTCTGGGGATCGGTTCAGTATTTCCAGTGGATTGGAATTTCGGAGTAGCCTCATGCAGGGCGATTACCTCACCTACACTGATTTTGAGTACAAGAACGCCATCGACCAAAGCAATGTATCGTACGCACAGGAACTTGGAACCGTTAAAAATCAGGAAAAAGGGAGTAATTTTTTCACTGTTTTTGATGCAGCAGTCTATACACAGGGCACATATTCCATCATTCCGAAAAAGCTGATACTCAATACGGGCGTACGTTTGGATTACAATCGTATCCGTGCGAATGGTGGGTTTGGATATGATATGTCGCCCCGAATTGTACTGATGTACAACACGCCTAAATTTACGGTGAAGGCGATTTTTGCCAGGGGGCTCCAGAATGTGTCTCAGTGGACAAAGTTTTCGACGGGTGGGGGCCGTACGCCCAATCCTGATTTGGGAACAGAAAAAATCAACTTTTTTGACGTATCCATGTCTGGCAATTTGGCAAAGCGCACGTTTGAATGGGAGTTGATGGCCTATGCCAGTTACATCAACGACGCAGTGGCGTCGAGTACCGATTCCAACGGGATCACCAAGAACCGCAACATTGGTTCTTACCGCATTTTGGGGACGATGGCAACCTTTCGATACAATGCTTCCGGTGGCCGATTGAAGGCTTACGTCAACCATACCTATATGCACCCATTTCAAACGGACGATGGCATCAACAGGGATTTTAAGCCTGTTCGCATCGGTGATATTGCCTCGCACCATACCAACGCAGGTGTTACTTGGCGTTTTCACTTGGGTGGGCTCCAAAACAGCCTGGATATCCGCGCCAATTACGTCAGTGATCGACCTGTGGGGCCTGGCACCACGCAAGTAGGCAATGTGGGCGTGCCCGACAATGTGGTAAAGGCCTATTTGATTTTTAATGGAGCATTCAATGTATCCCATAAAAGAGCGCCTTGGATGCGTTTGGCCATCATAGCCAACAACATATTAAACGACAACATTCTTGATCCGACCGATGCCCGATATTATCATCCGGGTCCACGCGCTGCATCGGCGTCATATTCCAATATATCCGGTAACGTACCCTATGTGCCACAACGGTCGCGGTACTTAGTGGCAAGGCTAACATTTGACCTTTAAAACGACTAAGATGACAGAAGATTATAACCGACGCACTGTAGAATATGCGC
>CAIZLM010000052.1 GCA_903933805.1 uncultured Bacteroidota bacterium
GTATCCGGCAACAACGGTCCTGTTCGTGTTGGGATATTTGCGGCGCATGGGTCGAACAGTGGTCGTGTGAGTGCCGGGGCATCCTACTGGGGCATCATGGAGCTCAGCGGCAACTTGTGGGAGCGTCCGGTTACGATTTTCAACGCGACGGGTCGTGCTTTCACGGGTAAGCATGGGGATGGTCAATTGACCAGCAACGGCGATGCCGACGCTGCCACTTGGCCCGGCACGGATGCCGTCGGCGCCGGCTGGCGCGGTGGCTCTTGGGAGGCAGTACGCAGCAGCATGCAGGTCTCAGCCCGCGACGACGCTGGCAATTCGAACTCCAACAGGAACAGCTACCTCGGCTTCCGGGCTGTTCGTCGTTAGCCGGTAGCCGCGGGGGCTAGGGTTTTGGTTTTTTGGGGTTTGGGGCTTGCCCCGAAAAAAATATTTTTGGCATCGAAACTTGTTAGGTAATCATTTTTTGACTCAGACGTCATTACCCAACCAACTATCAAACATCCCGGTCGGCGCGCGCTGACCGGGATGTTTTTTTTAAAAAAACGCGTATCATTCTGATTCCTTTTTATCCCCAGCTACCAAAGCTGTTCACCACCACCATTTCAAAGGGGGATAAAAAGGGCGAAGGATCTAGCCAAGCGCCCACTTTAGCCAAGCAAAAAGAAAGATGCCAGCAATAATGCGATTGGTTAATGCGCTTGGCTCTTTGGATGACGTAAAAGCTCGGCCACTAAAATTAAGACACGCTCCTAACTCGGATGAAGGGCAATGTCATACATTTGACCGATATTGGTGTACGAAGTTTACATTCAAGCAATATCACACAAAAACTCGTTTTTTTTTGCCTTTTTAAACAAATATTATGAAATTTCTGCGTCTATTCGCCCTTATTGCCGGGCAAGCGCTCTCCTTTGCCCCCGCGCTCCAAGCCCAGGCGGACTACAATGCTTTGATCAAAGAGGCTGCTGCTTTTCTACCCGATGAGCTGGAAAAAGCAGATGCTGCGACGGTGAAATTACTGGCCCAGTTGGCTCAAAATGGCCCTGTGGATGATTCCATATTTACCAAGGCCAATTTTCTCATGGGGCAGGTACGACAGTACCAGGGCAGCCTCAACATTGCATCCAGCTATTATCATAAGGCGCTCGAAACGTTATTCGGTCAGCAAAAGAACAGGGTATCCAGGGCCTGTTGGAACAATCTGGCGATTATTTATGAGCAGCAGAGCCAGTTTAAAGAAGCCTTGGAAGCCTATCATAAATCTCTTGAAAATTATGAATTCCCAGTAGATTCCTTAACCATTGGTGAAACGTGGATCAACATCAGCATGTTGGACAACCGAATGGGCAATAATGCCAAAGCAATCGAGGAGTGTGGGATGGTATTGGATTACTATCGACGCCTCCGAGATACCCTTCATTTGGCCTACTGCTATCAAAACCTCGGATTTTATCACAGTAAAACCAATCTGAAATTATCGACAGATTACAGTTTGGAGGCGCTTAGATTGAATACCGCCATTCATTACACGTATGGTATCGCAAAATCCTCTATCAATGTTGCCGTGGTGTTTGTTCAAAACGGAGAATATGAAAAAGCGAAGAAAATATTGTTGGAGACGCAGCAACTCTGCATAAAGCATGAATTCAAACAGATATTGGCATCTGTTTACCGCATGTTTGCGGATATAGAACTTCAAAAAGGTGGTGATTTTGAGTTGGCAAAGGAATACTTGGAAAAGGCAGCAACTTTCTGTTCGATGAATGGTCAGGAGGATAATCTTTCTGAAGTGTTGCTTGGCAAGATCAAGCTGAATGCCAAGTTTGGTCATTACGATGGCTTTACCGATGCGCTTGATGCATACTTGGCATTGCAAAAAAAGGTGTTGGAGGAAAACTCCCTCCATGTATTCCACGAAATACAAACCATTTATGATGTCAACAAACTGATCACTCAAAAAGAAGTATTGCAGGAGGGAAACAACCTGTTGAGTCGTCAGTTGATTGTATCGCTTTTGTTTTTGTTGTTCGCAATTATTGCGATTTGTATTATTATCTTCCAATATATGCGTTTAAAAAGCGCGATGAAGACGATGTACAAGATGAATGTAACCATTGCTAAAACAGTACCACAGTCTTTACAGGAAACGGATATTGATGATCAAATCAACCTGGAGGATGAGGAAATACCAATCGTCAATCTCTACAATGAAATTGTGCGGCGGGTTGACAAAGAAAAATTATACCTCAATCCGGCTTTTAGCGTCCATGATTTGTGTTTGACGATGAACCGAAGCAGGCGCTATATTTCCAAGGCTATTGCAGAGGGCGGGGGAACAAGTTTTGCCAGCCTGGTCAATGAATTCAGGGTGAATGAAGCTCGGAGGCTTCTGGCAGGACATACCGCCGAATTGCCGTCCATGGTAGAATTGGCAGAGAAGACCGGTTTTGGAACCCGACAAAGTTTTTACAGAAGTTTTAAAATGTTGACGGGGTTCACTCCCCAAGAGTATATGTCGTGGGCCCAAAAAACTCCTGATATTGAACCTGATCTGTTCCAAAATGATGCAGATGAAGTAGCATTGTGAAAAATCACCCAAAAAGAAACCCTGATTGGCTTGTGCTGGTCGGGGTTTCTTGTATCTGCCTCCTTTGTTTTTGTTGGTCGTCCAGCCCGCGTTATACGCTTTCTTATCCAGCAAAAATGATCGACCCAGCCCTGAATTTTTTCTTTTCAGCGCAGTCCGCAGGTTGTTTTCGCCTTAGACCTGAACAGGTGTACTGCCCAAAATATTTACCCGAATTTGAAGGCAGAATCAAAAATGGACACCGATTTCGACGATGATTGCTACAATAAACCCACCGATGAAAGTCCTATTGGGTGCAAATATTGAATAAAAGAGCGAAAAAAGAACTTTTTCATTTAAAAAGCCCCATTTCTGCCGGTCATGCAAAATGTACATACAAATGTACATATCCAAAATTATGAGCCCGAGGAATTATGCGGGATATTTGCGGGGTAACAAGGCCGTCAGTATCAGGGTATCACGGCACTGTTGTAGCGCCGCAAGGTGGTAATATTTGCGCTTTATCATTGTTGTTCGCAGCAACAACGCCGCTACCTGATTTTTTGCTTTTGTTGCTTACCGGACCGATTTGTTCCCGCAGTATGGGCGGTAAATTTCTTTAACCGGGTATCATTATCTTTTCAAATTTTGAAATCAAACAGGACAACATCACGATGAAGCCATTTCTTTTCATACTTTTTCTGGCGGCATTTTGCCGGCCCATACTCGCCAACAACATCACGTTGAGCAACCAAACCCTGACGAACGGTAGCGCTGCGGATGGCTACGGCTACGTCACGTTTGACCTGAGCTGGGAGAATTCCTGGCGGTTGAGCAGCGGCATCTCCAACTGGGACGCTGCGTGGGTATTCGTCAAGTACCGCGTTGGCAGCGGCGAGTGGCTGCCCGCGAATTTGCACAACGACGGCCACATAGCCGGCACGGGCACGGATGCCGAGATCACGGTAGGTCTGGTGGACGACAACGCGGCGTTTAACGCGAGCACCAACCCCGGCATCGGCGCCTTTGTGTACCGGAGCAGTACGGGCACGGGCACGTTCACGAGCACGGGGCTGAAGCTGCGCTGGGACTACGGCGCCGATGGCATTGCTGGGGGCACGAATGTAGAGGTAAAAGTATTCGCCATCGAGATGGTGCGGGTACTGGAGGGCGCCTTCAACGTCGGCGGCGGCAACACCGCCAACAGCGCCTTTACCTCCACGACGATCAGCACGGGGGATGCGACGACGGCGCCCTCAGGAACAGGTTCGTTGGGTGGCGAGGACGGAGGCTATCCCACGGGGCAAACCGCCCCTAACGCTTCCTGGCCGAACGGCTACGCGGCTTTTTACTGCATGAAATACGAAGTCAGCCAGCAGCAGTACGTTGACTTTTTGAACACGCTGACCCAAACGCAAGCGACTGAGCGGAAAGCCAATGAATCGAGCAATCGTTACGCGATCACGGGCAGTGCGGTGGGCAGTTATGCGACCACCAATCCGAATGTGGCTTGTAACTACCTGAGTTGGGCAGAC
>CAIZLM010000053.1 GCA_903933805.1 uncultured Bacteroidota bacterium
GACCGATATCCTTCAGTTTGGGTTGGGCAAAGCAGTAACCGCTGATCGAGTTCAAATCCAATGGCCCGATGGGAAGGTTCAAAGCATCGAAAACATACCGGCAAACCAACGTATCACCTTGAAGCAAGTAGATGCCAAAACGGGACCCTCTATACTACCTGCTCCAACGTCGACAAACCCAATATTTTCAGAAATAACAGCCCAATCCGGTCTTAACTTCAAGCACCAGGAAAATAAATTTTTTGATTTTGACCGGGAGCGCCTCCTGCCACACAGGTACTCCAACCTCGGTCCGGCATTGGCCAAGGGTGATGTAAATGGAGACGGCTTAGATGACCTTTTTATCGGCAGCGGATTTGGTGGAAAACGTTATTTGTGCCTCCAAACAGCCAGGGGAAAATTTATCCCCCAAGACAAACTCTTTGCTTCGGATAGCCTTCGCGAAGATGTCGGGGCGGTTTTTTTTGATGCAGATGGCGACCAAGACCTTGACCTCTACGTGGTGAGTGGGGGCAATGAGCCCAAGCTCAACAGCAACTATTACCAAGACCGCTTTTATCTCAACGATGGAAAAGGCAAATTTACTGCTGCGCCCGATCGTATTCCAACAGAAACAGAGAGCGGTAGCTGCGTGACCCCCTTTGATTACGACCAAGACGGCGACCTGGACCTGTTTGTTGGGGGACGTACCGTGCCCGGTAATTTTCCCAAGGCTCCTTTTTCATTTGTGTTTCAAAACAATGGCGGTAGTTTTAACAACGTCACCGCGCAGGTAGCACCAGAATTTGGTCAGATAGGAATGGTTACAGCCATTGCTTTTGCAGACCTCGACAAAGATGGCTCAGCGGAGATGGTGGTGACTGGAGAATGGATGGCCATTGAGGTTTTTAAAAACAACAGCGGAAAGTTTATCCGTGTTACCAGCAACTTCGGGTTGGATAACATGACGGGCTGGTGGAATACCCTGGCGATAGGAGATTTTGACAACGATGGTGACCAAGACCTTGTAGTAGGCAATGAAGGGCTGAATACCCGTTATCGCGCAACACCGGAATCTCCCATGCGACTGTACGCCAAAGATTTTGATGCCAATGGCAGCATGGATCCGTTGTTGTGTTGGTATGAAAATGGCGTTTGTTACCCCGTTGCACTTCGCGACCCGATGATCAAGCAATTGCCGATGTTGAAAAAAAAGTATGTCCACTACGATGCTTACGCAAAAGCGTCCATAGAGGATCTTTTCCCCATGCAGGTATTGAAGTCGGGCATTGTGTTAGAAGCCCGTGAGTTGCGAACCTGCTATTTTGAAAATATCGGCGGAAAATTCACGGTGAAGGCCTTGCCCAACGAAGCTCAAACGGCGCCAACAAAAGCGATAATTGTCCAGGATTTTGACGGCAATGGAACGCTGGACTTGTTACTGGCAGGAAACGACTACGGTCAGGCGGTGGAGTTTACCCGTTCTGATGCCGGCAATGGCACCCTGCTTTTGGGCGATGGAAAGGGCGCTTTTCAGTTTGTTTCCAACAGCAATACCGGCTTTTGGGCATCACGTGACGTACGCAATATGGCTGTCATCCGAATGGCTGGAGCCAAACAGGGTATTGTTGTAGCCAATAACTTCAGTGAACCACAAGTGTTTAAGAAAAAATAATCGTAACTGGTTAGGGTGGTCGCGTCTGAGACAAAAAAGTGGCCATTATTTGGCCCAAAAGCGTGTCAACTAACCAGTTATAAATAATCAAACCTATCTTGGAAGGGCTTGGGATTCGATATTGTGTGCCATATAAATATGTCACTAGATTCCCAACCTTCCTATCTTGTGGCTGTTTCATTTTTTATTGAAATTATAACCGCCTTTTGGCACTTATTCTCTGCTTAAACAATGTCACTGGACAGCATAAAACAGCCGATCGCGGCAGCGTTGGATACTTTTGAAGTCCGGTTCAGGGAGGCAGTGCGCAGCAATGTACCGTTGTTGAACAAAATTACTTGGTATATTGTACAGCGAAAAGGCAAGCAAGTTCGGCCCATGCTGGTCTTGTTGAGCGCGAAGATGTTTGGTCCTATTGGAGAAGGCTCTTACACAGCAGCATCGTTGATAGAGTTGATCCATACAGCTACCCTCGTGCACGATGATGTGGTCGATGATGCCAACGAACGCCGGGGTTTTTTTTCCATCAATGCCTTGTGGAAAAACAAAATTGCTGTTTTGGTGGGCGATTTTCTGCTTTCACAGGCGCTCTTGATGTCTGTCAAAAACAAACAGTATCGCATGTTGGAAATCATCAATTCCGCGGTGAGAGAAATGGCAGAAGGAGAATTGATGCAAATGGAAAAAGCCAGACGCCTTGACATCAAGGAGGAGGTGTATTTTGAAATTATTCGACAAAAAACGGCGTCACTTATTGCTGCTGCTTGTTGTGCCGGAGCGGTGAGTACTGCGGATGGCGACGAAGCGATAGAGCAAAAAATGTGGCTTTTTGGTGAAAAAACAGGCATGGCATTCCAAATACGGGATGATCTTTTCGATTTTGGGGACGATGATGTAGGTAAACCACTTGGAATCGACATCAAGGAGAAAAAAATGACGCTGCCCTTGATATATGCCCTTTCACACGCGGAACGTTCGGAGCGCCGCCGCATCATCAATATCGTCAAAAACGAAAGTGATCAGGTCGAAAAAGTAGCGGAAGTCATACTTTTTGTCCGCAACAGTGGTGGGCTTGATTATGCGCGAGAAGCCATGTACCGATATCGGCAGCAAGCCTTTGATATTCTCGATACCATACCCGATAGTCCCGCCCGGCAGTCGATGCGCGATCTTTTGATTTTTGTGACGGAAAGAAAGCGGTAGGTGGTTGCTTCGTAGGAAAAAAGGTAGCCACTTTTTGACAGGCGAAGTGGCTTTTTGGGCCAGACGGTGTGTTGTCTCCATAGAGGCTGCGATGGTACATCACAAAACCCTTCCGTGAAAGGCTTCGTTATTTCCAGTGTCGGCGGCGGCGCCATCAAATTAAAAACATACCATTTCGGTAGATGACCACGCCATCGGCCCATATTTCCCCACCGCGGGTCATGTCCGTGATCATGTCCCAGTGCACGGAAGATTCATTTTTTCCTCCTGTTTGCAAATAACTTTGGCCAATGGCCAAGTGGATTGATCCGCCTATTTTTTCATCAAAGAGGATGTTTTTTGTCATTCGCTGAATATCGTAGTTCGTGCCGACGGCTGCTTCGCCGAACCGTCGAGCACCGGGAATTTGGAATATTTCATCGAGAAAATCCTGGCCACGATGGGCGGACCAATGTTCGATATACCCATTTTTTACCGTCAACGTTACACCCTCTACTTCCGTACCTTGATAAAGGCAGGGGTATGAGAAATACACAGTACCCTGAACACTGTCTTCAACCGGGCTCGTGTAAACCTCTCCGGAGGGCATATTGGTTTGGCCATCAGAGTTGATCCACGTGCGGCCATGTGTGCTGAATTGGATATCTGTCCCATCGGAAACATATCGTATGGTAGAACAAGCATTCAGATGATCAACAATACGCTGTTGGTTGTTTCGCACCTGAATCCAGGCGGCCATTGGATCATCGTGAAAAAGTTTGCAAGCGCCAAAAACAAAAGCCTCATATTCATGTAGGCTCATCCCGGCTTCTTGCGCCGAAGCATCTGTTGGCCACTGGCACAGGTTTCTGCGCAAGCGGCGATCTGCTGTTCTTTCGAAGTAATTTTTATGGACAGGGGCGAGTGTTTCTGAACGCATTTGAGTTCGTATGGCTGAAGTTCCGGCGTTTTCACGCAGGTTGAAAGGTGCTCGAATATGGAGGTAACAATCGAATGTTTCCATGGCTGCACTGTACAACAATGGCTTTGTTTGTAGGGCAAAGTCTGAGGCGTTTTCCACGAACAAGCGTTCGCGTTCTCGAAAGGCCAAATCACATTCTACCAGTGATGCCCCTGCCGCATAGGCTGCCCGATACACCTCTCGCACCAAGGGTTCTGCCAGCAGTGTACTGGCAATGAAAACTTTGTCGCCTGGTTGTACTTGCAGACAATAATTTGTGAGCAAATTGGCGTATTGAATGGTCACATGATGGGTCATATCGTGTTCATTTAAGGTGTAAAAGTATGGTATGAAGCACCAAGTACCACCATCCTTGGTACAACTTAACCCGTTGCGATACTGTTACCCTCACTTTTTGAGGACCATAAATTCCACTCGGCGATTTTGCGCACGGCCATCACCCGTGTCATTGGTAGAAATGGGTTTTCTTTCGCCGACCCCCCGGGCTGACAGGCGTGATTTTGGAATCTTATTGTCCGTCAGGAACCGGACCACCGATTCAGCTCGGCGGCGCGAAAGTTCGATGTTATAGTTGTCGTCGCCCAAAGCATCGGTATGTCCTGCTATTTCAATGCTAATTTTGGGGTTTTCGCGCAGAATTTTGAGTAAATTTTGGAGTTCAACATACGAACGCGGCATCAATTCATCTTTGTCAAATTCGAAATAGATGTTTTTCAACAGAATAGATTTGCCGGGTTCTAGTTTTTGGCGGGAGAGGTCATCGGCTTTCACCGGGACAGGCAGCATAGGCGGGATTTTTTTTACCAGAATATCGTCTATGTAATAGTACCCGTAATTGAAACAATCTTTCCGAGGTGCGACAGAAAGAGTGTTGTAATCGTCGTCAAAATTACCAATCAGCAGATACTCGGCTTCATATTTGGCCACAAACTGGCCACCGATCTTCACCCATTTTCCACCCGGAGCTGCCACAATGTTGACGGCCTTGATTTGAGCGTCCCGCAAGAGTATCTCTGCCGTTGGTCTTTTGACTTCAGTTATGGAAAAATAGGCGCCAATATTGTTGATTTGCAGTGATTTTGAGAGCTGGGTTACCCAAAATTCAACATAGTAGGCTTGACCGATCACCAATGGTTCGGCAAGTTGAATTTCGACATACTCCCGGCAATGGGGCTTTCCATTGGTGCACCCAAAGAGTGTTAGTCCCGCCATGCTCTTGCCGCCGTGCGCCTTTTCTTTTCCAAATCCTTTTTCAGCCCAATCCATCGGTATCCGCACACCTGGTCCGTACACATCCGGGCTCGCACTGGTGGCACTGAACCAATACTTGACAACCTCTCCGAAATAGGAACCATTGTAGGACCAACCCACAGGAGGAGAGGAAAAACGTTCAAAACCTGGGTTCGGAACAATGTTTCCAACAGGCTTTTGCGTATTGCCCCAAGACAGGAAAAAGAGCAGACCAGCCAATGTCAGCGCTACGGTTTTAACTTTTAGGGATTTTTTTCGTATATTCATACACGGTTATGGAGGGAGACGGTTAACGTGAATACTTTTTACATTACGGATAACAATCAAAAATAGGTGATTTGAACAAGAAAAAAATTTGTAACTGGTTAGCGTGGTCGTGTCGGAGACCAAAAATTAGCTTTTTTTGCTAGACAGCGTGCCACCTAACCAGTTACAAATTTAATTAATCGTAAGTTGGGTTCAATTTATAGGCACAACCACGAGTTACTACTACCTTTGCAGACGAAATTTTCTGTTAGTAAAGACAGATGCCACGCAAAATAGTAACTGGTTAGCGTGATCGCGTCGGAGACAAAAAAGTGACTATTTATTGCCAGACAGTGTGCCACCTAACCAGTTACGCAGAACAATAACCCTGCTTATCGGGTTCAATCAATCTAAAATATAGTATAAAATTAATCAATATGAATATTACAGTAGTTGGCACTGGCTATGTGGGTTTGGTGACAGGAACTTGTTTCGCTGAAACCGGAAACAATGTAATTTGTGTAGACATCAACGAAAACAAAGTAAAAAGTTTACAGGAGGGTAAAATTCCAATTTTTGAACCAGGCTTGGATATCCTGTTTGACCGCAACACCAAAGAGGGGCGTCTGGTGTTCACCACCCATCTACCGGAGGCCATAAAAAACGCACAAATTATTTTCTTAGCGTTGCCCACACCTCCTGGTGAAGACGGAAGCGCAGATTTGTCCTACATCATGGGTGTAGCCCGAGACTTAGGAGGCCTCATCACCGACTATAAAGTAATTGTAGATAAAAGCACCGTGCCGGTGGGTACGGCGGAAAAAGTATCGGCCATTTTAGCGCAACAACTTTCTAAAAAGTTGTTTGATGTTGTGTCAAACCCTGAATTTCTCCGCGAAGGCGTCGCTGTGGATGATTTTATGAAACCCGATCGCGTCGTGATTGGCACCAGCAGCGAACGCGCAAAAAAGTTGATGAAACAACTGTACGAACCATTCGTACGCCAAGGGAACCCCATTTATTTCATGGACGAGCGCAGCGCTGAACTGACCAAGTATGCTGCAAACTCTTACCTCGCCACGCGTATTTCTTTCATGAATGAAATCGCCAACCTTTGCGAAAAAACAGGGGCCAATGTGGATATGGTCCGCATTGGGATGGGCAGTGATTCCCGCATTGGCAAGCGCTTTTTATTTCCCGGTATTGGCTATGGGGGGTCCTGTTTTCCCAAGGATGTACAGGCGCTTGCAAAAACAGCCTCTGAACATTCCTACGATTTTAAAATTTTAAAATCGGTGATGAAAGTAAACGGGATTCAAAAAGGCGTCTTGACGAAAAAAATCAAAAAATACTATAAAAACGAGCTTGCTGGTAAAACAGTAGCCATTTGGGGGCTTGCCTTCAAGCCCAACACCGATGATATCCGGGAGGCTCCGGCATTGGTCATCATAGATGAGTTGCTCGAGCTTGGTGTGAATATCAGGGCTTTTGATCCAGAAGCCATGGAGCATGTTCGCCACCTTTACGGTAATCGCATCACCCTTTGCGATAAAATGTACAGTACCCTTGAGGGTGCTGATTGTCTTGCTATAATGACTGAGTGGGCGGAATTCAGAAACCCGGATTTTGAGCGAATGTCAAGCCTGCTCCGTGAAAATGTTATTTTCGATGGCCGTAATTTGTACGATTTGGACAATATCAAACAACAGGGATTCGCGTATGTGAGTATAGGCAGGCCCAAGGTACGGGGGAGGGTAAAGTCTTAGCTATTCATCGGTGGAATGCCTGAATAGCGGCACATACCCGCTCTACTTCACTGGGTAGCATACCAGGAAACAGGGGAAGGCTCAAACACTGTTTTGCCATTTCTTCTGCTACGGGAAAGGCTCCGTGGAGAAAATTTGATGTTTTGTACGCTTGTTGTAGGTGTGGGGGGACTGGGTAGTGGATCATTGTCTGAACGCCCCTATTGTACAAAAACTGTTGTAAGGCATCCCGTTTGGGGCTTTTTATGACGTACAAGTGCCATACATGGGTACACGCCGGCGCAAGATAAGGGAGGGTTAATTCCGGTATTTCACCGAGTAGTGTTGAGTATAGAGAGGATGTGCAAGCTCTATCGGCGTTCCATTGTCTCAATCGGGGAAGTTTTAAGCTCAGTATAGCCGCTTGTAAAGCATCCAAACGCGAATTAATACCCAGTATTTCGTTGTAGTATTTTTTACTGGAGCCATAATTTCTGAAACACCGAACAAAATCAGCCAGCCCTGCATCGTTGGTGGTGAGCGCTCCGGCATCCCCGAGCGCTCCTAAATTTTTATGCATACCAACTTGGAAGGCCGAGGTTTACCACAAAATAATTCAAGGGGTACGCCACTACTGTCCATCATTGGTTATTGGTGTATCTTTGAGTGGTAGAAATTTCAATGAATTTGAAAAACGGTCGGAGGTATTGTCCTTGCAACCCGACATGGGGAGTCTTACTTTAAGTTCTCTCAATTTCACCCAACAGGCAAGCGTTAACGCGCCAGAAATGATTCAACAATTGGCGCTTGCCATGAAAGAACAAGGGGTTCATCCGGAGTTAGAGGTTTTTGATGTTGGTATGATCCATTATGGGCTTTATATGATTGAAAAAAAAATATTGGAGCCCCCTTTTTACTGGAATATTATTGCGGGTAATATTGCGGGCATACAAACTGACCTAATAGAGCTGGGAATGGCTATTCGGTTGCTTCCCCGCGACAGTTGGTGGGCATTGGGGGGTATTGGAAGGCAGCAGCTAACGGCCAATATGATCGCAATGGCCATGGGTGGTGGGGTTAGAATTGGATTGGAAGACAATCTGTATTTTGATGTTGACAGGAAAATATTGGCAACCAATAAGGACATGGTACAGCGGATACACCAAATTGCAGCCCAAATTGAAAGGCCGATCATGTCAGCAGAAGCATTTGGAAATGCAGGTTTTTACAACACCAACAAGCGTCCGGGATGAAAAATTTTTGTATCCTTGGGCAAAGTAATTATGCCCTCTCTGTTATTTTGGAGGGATTGCATGCGTTGTACGCTGACCATGATTTTTCAGTGGACATCGTCTCCAATATTTCAGTGGAAGAAAATGATTCTTTACAGTGGCCCTACAAAATTAAGGGTATAGCTACCCATGAAAGAATGCTGTACGATTGGACTCCTGGAGGGTATTTGTCTTATTTTGTTGGCTCTATTGGCAAATCAAGACAACAAATTGTGCGTTATTTTGAACAGCATTTTGGAATTAGTGCATCGGAATATGGCAACCTTGTTTACCCTTCTGCTGTTCTAGCATCAACGATGGAGCACGGCAATGGATTGCACATCGGACCTCAATCGGTCTTAGCCCCATATGTACAGTTGGGAGAATTTGTGGCCATAAACAGACATGTAAGCATAGGCCACCATACAATATTGGATAACTTTGTGACCATCAACCCCGGTGTGACCATTGCCGGATGCTGTCATCTTGAAGAAGGGGTTACCATCGGCGCAGGTGCTACCATTTTAGACAACATTAAAATAGGCAAAAACACCCTTATAGGGGCAGGGTCTGTGGTAACACGCTCGCTGCCCCCCGGTGTTGTTGCGTACGGGGTACCGGCAAAAATTATCAGGACAATGGGTGCCTAGTGCCATCAGGTGAATTCCCTTTAAACAAACATCGACAATTCCAACCAATACATGCCCAACTTCGCACACCTTCACTGCCACACCCAATATTCCCTGCTCGACGGCGCGGCGTCTATCCCTGGTTTGTTTAAAAAAGCCAAAGAGGATGGCATGAAAGCATTGGCCATCACAGATCATGGCAACATGTTTGGGGTATTCCAGTTTGTGGCAGAAGCAGCCAAGCACGAAGGGGTAAAGCCTATTGTAGGCTGTGAATTTTATGTTGTGACGGATCGCCATCGACGAAGCTTCACCAAAGAGGATAAAGACAAACGATACCACCAACTTTTTCTCGCCAAAAACGCCGAGGGTTATAAAAACCTAGTTAAACTCTGTTCGCTCGGCTATATCCAAGGCTTGTATGGTAAGTACCCACGCATAGACAAAGAGTTGATTTTACAATACCACGAGGGATTAATTGCGACCACTTGCTGCATCGGCGCCATGGTGCCACAAGCAATATTAAAGAAAGATGAGTCTGCTGCGAAGAAAGAATTCGAATGGTGGCTGGACCTGTTTGGGGAGGATTACTACATTGAAATTCAGCGGCATCACATGACCGAGCAAGACCGGGTGAATGAAGTGTTGCTCCGTTGGGCTGAGGAGTACAAGGTGAAGGTAATCTGTACCAATGACGCACATTATGTTGATCAGAAAGATGCCAACGCGCACGATATTTTGCTCTGTGTCAACACCGGCGAAAAACAGGCCACACCAGCCATCCGAGCGTTTGTGGAGGAGGGTACCATCATGAAAGGGGGGCGTTTTGCTTTCTGGAACGATCAGTTCTATTTTAAGACCCAAGCGGAGATGGGCCAACTGTTTGGAGACATCCCGCAGGCGCTGGACAATACCCTTGAAATTGTAGACAAGTGCGAGCACCTGAAACTCAAACAGGATATTCTGCTTCCCAACTTTGTTATTCCACAGCATTTCCATACGCAAGACGAATATCTTCGACACCTGACTTTCGAGGGAGCAAAAAAGCGCTACAAAGAGCTGACGCCCGAAGTGGAGGAGCGAATCAATTTTGAATTAAACACCATACGAACAATGGGTTTCGCTGGCTACTTTCTTATAGTGGCCGACTTCATCAATCACGGAAAAGATATCGGGGTTTTTATTGGTCCCGGACGTGGTTCTGCGGCGGGGAGTGCCGTGGCGTATTGTGTTGGTATCACCAATATTGATCCCATTAAGTATCAGTTGCTTTTTGAGCGTTTTCTCAATCCAGACCGAAAATCCATGCCAGATATTGACACGGACTTTGACGACGAGGGCCGTCAAAAGGTTATTGATTACGTGGTTCAGAAATACGGCAAACAGCAAGTTGCTCAAATCGTAACGTACGGTACGATGGCCGCAAAAATGAGCATCAAAGACGTATCGAGGGTGTTGGATTTGCCACTGGATCGAGCCAATGCCCTGGCAAAACTGGTGCCCGACAAGGCAGGTATTTCCCTCAAGCGCGTGCTTACCGCTCCAATTTCCGGCGCAGGGTCATTGTCTGAAAAAGAAAATCTTTCTGGTGAAGACCTCGAAAATGCCAAAAAACTTCGCGAGCATTTGGCCGCAGAAAATACACCGGAGGGAATGGTACTCAAGGAAGCCATGATCCTCGAAGGATCTGTGCGGGGCACCGGTATCCACGCTGCGGGCATCATCATTGCGCCGAAAGACCTCACCGAAATTATTCCGGTGTATGCTTCTAAAGAAACCGAGTTGCTGATTACGCAATACGAAGGCTCCATCATTGAGGATGCCGGTGTCATTAAAATGGACTTTTTAGGCCTAAAAACCCTGACCATTATTCGAGATGCCCTCCTCCTGATCGAGCAAAACCACGGTGTCAAAATCAGTATAGACGACATTCCGCTTGATGACGCCAAAACCTACGAACTTTACCAAAGAGGGGAAACAAATGGCACCTTTCAGTTTGAGAGTGCTGGTATGCAAAAATACCTCCGAGACCTTAAGCCGGATAAATTTGATGACCTGATTGCTATGAATGCGTTGTATCGCCCCGGGCCGTTGGAGTATATCCCGGATTTTATTGCCCGCAAACACGGGCGACAGGCTGTTGCCTTTGACTTACCGGATATGGAGGAGTTTCTAAAAGACACGTACGGTATTTCTGTGTATCAGGAACAGATCATGCTGCTCTCTCAGAAACTCGCGGGCTTTTCCAAGGGCGATGCCGATGTGC
>CAIZLM010000054.1 GCA_903933805.1 uncultured Bacteroidota bacterium
CAGCCTGGGAGTTTGAGTTTAGATCTGAATCAGAAGGTGTGTTTGAAATGCATGGCAATCCAGACCCATTGGCCGGACTCAAACAAGATTGTGAAGGAGTCCCAATGATGTTGAATTTAACTGAACAACCAAGTCTTGCACCTACAATTACCACGTCGGGAGACAATCAAAATATTTGGTTCTCTACGGTAAATAATGCATTGGAGTAAACATGGCTGATATACCATTGGATCTTGTGAGCAAAGCCCGTAATAAGGTACTCCGCCAACCATGATTGTTTCCAAAAAGAACTGTTTAGGCTAGGCTTGGTATCCCTAAGTCGTGATTTTATACGCCTTACAAATAACGAAGGCCCCAAAACCACGGTTCTTCGTTTTTTTGCTTCTCCGTAATATGATCTCGGATCACACTTTGATAGCCTGTTTCTGTTATTTTTTTTCCTTTGAGTTTTTTGGGTGTAGTCATTTCTGTTGGCAAATCCCTGAACTCAATTTTATCTGCCATGAGCGTAACAGCTCCTTCATTGACATCCACCTCTAGGATGAGGCCGGGTAGTCCACAAAGTCTCTCCGGCCCTGCACTGTTGGGTATGTCTAGCGCAAACCATACGGTAATTCTCTGCTTCTTGATGGTATCTTCCCGATAAGCGTTCATGCAGAGGTGGCCTGCAACCTCTTTTAAATCGTTCATTATTTTCCATCCTTGGGGCCTGATCGAGTCTTCTACGACGTACGTTTGGCCCAGCACATCAATTTGGTCACGCATGGTTCCGGCAGCAAAATTCCGCCGAATGGTGTACATTTCCTTTCGACCGGCATAGCCCATTTCTTCATCCTCCACCTTTTCTTCCGACACTTCATACTTAGATTCTGAGGGGGTAAAAAATAAGGTTGTATAGCTTTTCCATTCCGATCTGCTTCCTCCCCACATATAGGCGTTGCGCTCTTTGCGCTGTTTGCTGATGTAATCGAGTGATGCCAACTGTTTTGTCCAGTTGTGGGTTACGACGTAACGTATTTTACCCTCCGGTGGCGTCAAATTTTCTTGTGCCTGCGCGCAGGTTTCAGCAAATAAAAAGGCAAAAACAAACACCAAAGGTTTCATTGTAAGCGGCATAATATCCTGGTTTACAGTATTGACAGATGCTATTCCGGGTTAACACACGTGCTAAATTTTGTGCTCGCCCCATTCCAACGGTGTTACCACCAATCATTCTTTTTGATTTTATTTTCATACCCACGCACATTGTAGCTCACACTCAGCATGAAATAGCGGGCCAACGTAGGCGCCACGCTCCTGGTCACGTAGTTGAGTGAAGCGCGCTGGGTGATGTTCACACGCTGATTCAGTAGGTCGAAAGCCGCAAGGCGAACTTCTATACGGTTGTTTTTTCCAAACAGTCGGCGAACAGAGGCATTCCAAAGGGATATATTTCGGGTAAAGGAAAAACGGTCATTTCGGTACAAGGCATAGTTGAAATTGCTTTCAAAAAACATTTTATCGGCAAATTGCCATTTAATGGAGGCATCTGCACTGTGTGTTTCAATGTTTTGTGTGAGGTCCTGGTTGATATCGTATTCGGTGTGGTTGAACTCTACGTTACCATTTAGGCCTACAATTACTTTTTTGTTTGGCGTCATGGAAAATCCTGTCCGGAGGTTGTATCCATTGCTGGTGGTTACGGCCTCGGAAGCGTCTATGAAAACAGGTGATTGGTCAAAGTTGATGTTTCCGCTTAGATTCATAGACAGCTTTGTCTTGATAATGGGGAAACTTGACCACATCCCAGTTGAAAATCGTGTGCCGCCTGCAACATTTTGCGGCTGCGCTGTTACCCGCACCAGTTTGCCAGTAAACTCAGTTGTTTGGCTCTCCACGATTTTGCTGTCATACATGTTGTACTCGCTCCAGACACTCATGTTAGCAAAATTAGCAGGATTCCAATAGTTCAGGTTCACATTCATGCTGTGATTGGTTTCTGGCGCTAAATTTGGATTGCCGATGTAGCGAAAAGCGGGATTGTTCACCTCAGGAATCGGTTGAAGCTGTTGCAGTTGTGGCTCGCTGACCCCATACTCGTAACTCCCGCTGATTTCCAGGTGGTTGGAAAATTCATAGCCTAGGCGTACGTTTGGAACAAAATTGTTGTAGGATCGACTGATTGGGTCTACGAGCAAGGGCTCGTCCCGGTCGCGGGAATATTCGCCGTAAAGATGTATTTGTTGTGCAGCGAGCCCAACCGAGGCATTCAGTCCCTCATGGGCATACCTGATGCTACTACCGATTCGGTTGTAGCGGGTATTGTTTTGGTAGAAAACACTCAAACTATCAATACGGAGCCCCGTATTTTCAGGATTGGAAACCTGTCTGTTTACGTTGTTGCTGGTTTTGTTGATGTTGTAGAAAGTTTCCCAGAACCAGCGTTGCGAGATAGCCTCGGTAAAAAGGACACTTGATTTTAGTTGTTGGGTTTCATTGTTGCCGTTGTTTGCTTGTTTTACAGCACCGAATAGCAGGCTGTTACTGGAGCTTAAAGCGTCCAAAGCAGCGGTTTGGCTGCTGTTATAGCCACCACTGATCGCAAGGGATCGACCCTTTTTCTTAAATTTATGACGGAAGATGGTTGATGCTGCTATCCGCCAGCTATCGCCATCATTTGTGTTGTCGAGGTTTAGGTTGTTGACTGGGGTGTTGTTTTCATCGGAGAAAACCTGTATTTGCTTGTTGCGGCCATTGTTGTTGCCCAAGCGCCCGCTGGCCTTAAAAATGAGTATATTGGAGGAGTCAATATTTTGCTCCAAACGGGTTGAAATATTGTGGGTCCCCCTAAAATCTGTTTTACTGGTGGTGTCGGTGTTGAAAAAAGAGGTGTCCCGCAGAAATGTCTGGCGGTTGTCAAATTGGTCAACGGTCAATGCTGTCTGGTTATAAAAGTAACTGACGTTAAATTTTGTCTTTTTGTTGTCAAAATTATAGTTCGTACCGGCGCCGTAATTTTTGGTAAAGCCTCTTCCATCAAACCAAGAAATCGGCGCATCATCCCCTCCCATCATGTAATAGCGCCCGCCCTGAGAAAACCCGAAATCCCCATTGTCTTGGCTTCCAAAGGTATTTTGACCTTTAAATTCACCATAATCTTCCCAATTGACCCCTGTCTGGTTGATGTTATTGCCATATCCAATGAAGGAAAGTTGTTCTTTTTCATTGAACTTATTGTAGTTGCCTCGACCCGCCCATCTTGACTCATTTCCGATGGCAGCGGTCATTTTTCCAAAAGAACCTTTCTTGTATTCTGCCTTTAGTTCTAGGTTCATGGCTTTTTCCTTCTTACCGTCATCAACGCCAGTTAATTTTGATTGCTCGGATTTTTCATTGTACACCTGTACTTTAGAAATCGTTTCGGCTCCTAGGTTTTTGGTGGCAGCCTTTGGGTCGTCTCCGAAGAAGGACTTTCCATCGACATAGACTTTATTTACGTCTTTGCCTTGTGCCTTGATATTGCCCTCGGCATCCAGTTCTATGCCTGGGAGGCGTCGCAGAAGGTCTTCCACGGTAGAGCCCGGGGGGACTTTGAAGGTAGAGGCATCGTATTCAATGGTGTCTCCACGGATACGGAGGGGGGCTTTTGCTGTTTTAATGACGACCTCCATCAGTTCGTTGGAGATGGGTTTGTTGCGCAGCGTACCGAGGTCGTTTATGTCTTTGTCGGATACCGAAATGTGCTGTTGAAACGGGAGGTATCCGATATAGGATATTTTGAGAAGGTAAGCGGTGTTTTTTACATTTTTAAAAGAAAAACTCCCTTTTTCGTCGCTTCGGGTAAAATTTTCCAAGGTTGTATCCTTGGGGTTTAGGAGCATTACGGTGGCATAGGCCAATTCATTTCCCAGGGTATCTTTGGTGGTTCCTTTGATGGTAATTCGGGATGGAGCCTGGGCCATGGTTACTTGGTTGATGCAAAGCAACAGGCTAAGGATCTGGATGGATCTTGTCATAAAATTCATGAAAATAGGAGCAGTAGTAGGAGCTGAAATAGGTCCGATGAGGTTTAAAGGTGCAATATCTTGCGAAAATGCTGCTTCAAGTATTTACGTTAACTAAAAGACAACGTTAAGACGGACTTTTTAGACCAATCGGTTGGGCGGTAGCGAGTACAACAGGAGGGTGTTTTCGCCAAAATACTCTTTGAACGCAAGGGCAAAAGAGCCGGGATTAGAGAATCCGACCATTTCAGAAATTGCATTGGGGGTTCCGGCACGTTTTTCTAGCAGGGTTTTTGCTTTTTCGAGCCTCAATTCGCGGATAAGTTGTACAGGTTCTTTGCCTGTCAACACCAGTAATTTTTTGGTGAAGTGCGTTTTGGTCAACTGAAGTTTTCGGGCAATTTCATCGGCCATATAGTCGGGATTGGCCAAGTTGTGCTCAATCATTTCTACGGTTTGAAGCAGGAATGGATCCTGAATCTGAATTTTGTTGTCAGAGAAATACAGTTGAATATAGGCGCGGAATTCGTTGTGTTGTACCTTTCTGGCTTCGAGTAACCGCTGAACGGTGGCGTCAAATTCATCGTCTATTACTGGGCGGGTAAACCAAGCATTTGCGCCTGCACGCAGTGCATCAAGTTTTCCTTCATTCCCGTATTTATCTGTAAGGAGCACCACGGGCACATGGTTGGTGCGTTCAGACAGTTTAATTTGCCGGGCAACTTCAATACCGGAATTACCATTCAGTACGGTGTCGCAGACCACTAGATCGGGCAGTAAATCGCTGGCCATTTGAAGTCCCTCAATGGATGTACTGGCTGTTTCGATCTGAAAACGGTCAGACAAAAGCGATTTTAGGTACAATACAACCTGACGGTTGGGCTCAATCAGCAGGGCTATTTGATTTGGTTTTGGACCGTGGAAAGTAGGGTAGTGGGGGGTATCATTGGCCGTATTTACCTGGATGTTTTGCGAAACAGCCAGCACTTGTTGTGCAGCTGTTTCTTCCGCCTCTTGGTGTATATTTGCGCGCGTGATCTCCCATTCTAGCTCTTTCTTTTTAAGAAAACTGGCCCATTTATTGTTGTTCCGGTAACGAGAAACAATTAAAATTAAAAATATTCCAAATACAACAGCCCCTACAACCAGTGCATTTTCTTGCTTTAAGACAATATTTTGGCTTTGTAGCGCAATTTCTTGGGCACGCAACGTTGTTAGTGAATCATATTTTTGCTGCATATCCAAGTTCTCTTTACGGCGTTCGCGGGCGATCATAGAATCTCGGGTAACGGACAGCAGCTGTTGGCAGGTAAGGGCCTGATCGGGCAATTGCCAAGCGCGACATTCCTGCACCAAAACGGTCAGAAGGGCTGCTTTTGTTGCGGTATTGGGGTCGTGTCTGGCATCCAGTTCTGCTTCTGTCAGCAAACGTGTGGCACTTCGTTCGTCCCGGTTGGCCTTGTAAATACTTGAAATCAGGGTGACAGATTTTGCCGAAAGTGGTATATTGTGCGTGTTGAGAAATTCGCGAAGTAGTTCAGCTTCGACCTGCGCTTGTTCGTAATTGGCTGTACGGTAAAGTTGATCCAACAGTTGGAGTTTGAGGGTCATACTATCCACAACAACGCTGTCCTGCGCTTCCGTGACCTTGGGAAGGGCAAAAATCAGGACAAAAACTATGAATATCGTAAGTTGGCGCATCGGCATCGTAAAAATCAATAGTGCAAACATACGAAAAGGATTCGTTCTTTGTTCCATGTGGAAACTTTCGTTAAGATTGTTCAAGGATGGGTTAAAAACGGGTTAAACCCTGTTGATAAAATCTGTACCGCCGCGTCCAATTGTTCTGAAAATGAATTCGTTGCGTGGGGTAAATAAAAAAAAATGTGAAAGAAAAGCAACTTAAGCCTTGCAAGCAACGTCACAAGGCGGTTCGAAATGCGGAATAACCATACTTTTGACCCATTGGACAACAACAATTAAAATCACCTTACCACCATGAGTATTAAAAAAATTGCTTCAACCACCCTTTTCTGCTTTGCGATAATGTTTTTCGCTACGGCACAACGTATTGCTGTCGTTGATGTTACAGCCGTTTTGGAAAGCCTTCCCGATTACCAAAAAGCGCAAGAGCAACTCGACAAGGTTGCAACTACTTGGCGGCAAGAAATTGCACAAGAGCAAGACAAAGTTAAAGGCATGTACAGCAAGTATCAAGCAGAACAAGTGTTGCTCAGCGAAGAGATGAAAAAAACACGTGAGGAGGAAATCATGGTAAAAGAGAAAGACGTCCGTGAAATGCAGCGCTTGAAATTCGGCCCAGAAGGTGCACTCTTCAAAAAACGAGAAGAACTGGTCAAACCAATTCAAGACAAGGTGTACGGTGCTATTGAGCGTTTTGCTACCGACAAAGGTTTTGAATTTATTTTTGACAAAGGGAGTGCTTCAGGCCTTATCTTTTCTGACAAGAAAAATGATAAAACTGAAGATTTGAAAGATGTGTTGAAAAAGGAGTGATTGTAGGAATGGAAGACACGCACATCCAAAACAAAATTATCTTGCAATGATGTAGCCGTTTCTTATTTTTGCCTTTACAGTGCAATTTTCGCGAAAAAACAACAATTATTAAAAGAAAAATGAATAAATCAACCGTTCTGACCCTGTGCCTCACTTTGATGATTGCCTCGGTCGGCTTTTCACAAAAATTTGGCTATTGCAATTCTTCTGCTCTTTTGACCAATATTCCGGAGATGAAACAGGCCGACAGCGAACTTAAAAGCTATCAGACTCAACTGACCAAAAAAGGACAGGAAATGGTGAAGGCTTTACAGGACAAGGCTGCCGATGTGAAACGAAAAGAGGAACAAGGTGCAATTTCACCCAAAGAATTGGAAAGTCAAAACGCCAAACTTGCGGAAGAGCAACAGGTTATTGCCCAGTATGAACAAGAGGTTTATGAAAAACTAGCCCAAAAGCGTCAAGAACTCTTTCAACCCATTCTGGATCGTGTAAACACCGCTATGAGCGATGTCGCCAAAGAAAATGGTTATGTTTTTGTCTTTGACACCAATTCTAACATGGTGCTCTACGCAAACGAATCACTGGATGTTACCAAATTGGTGAAATCCAAATTGCACATCGAGTAGTACAGGATTAATACACAATGTTTTTTTGTGTAGCTAAAATCGGGGTAGCCAGTCATGGACTACCCCGATTTTTTAATGTATGGCTTAAAACTTAGGACAAATAATATCTTGGCTATCGTAGTTCCCGAGATAGGTTATTGAAATTTCGAGGGCGCCCTGTCGCTGGCTTGCTTGTATTGCCTTGGTATTTAAGTCGTAACTGATTCCAAAAAGCACATCATTGCGTTCAATGCCGATGAGTCCCACCACGGCATCAAGCCCGAAACCGTCAAGATTTCGAACCGGACGCGCCCAAGCACCCAAATGAAGTGCCGTGGATCCGTACTGGCCCATGGCAAAACGAAAATTCGTGCCGGCATTGATTTGTAGGTGATTGCCCTGCACGGCGACCAACAACCGTGGATGTATTTGACTGCGGTTGTCTTTGGTCAAAGGAAGGTTGGCGGCAAACTGAGCGGAGTATTTGGCAAACAATTTGTCTCCGCTCCCCGAATTTTCGTAGAATGAAATATTGGGCTGCAAGAAATGGTGAATGGCCGCACCGGCAAAAAAGTGGCCATCCCGACCAATTTCAGCCGTGTAATTCAGTCCCGCACTGTAATCTGTATAGGAGAAATTGTTCCCGGGGAGTGTTTCAGATGTGGGGATGGAATAGCCCGTATTGCCATCGAATTGGTCGTGAAAATATAGTGCGCCATAACTCACATTGCGCTGTGTTAGTCCACCCTGTAAACCTACACTGAGGTATTGTTTGTTGTTGAAGCCCAGGGCTTTGTGGTAGGCCATTGAAACTGAAATCTGGGTGGTGCTAAAATCTACAACACTTACTTTATCATTGAAAAACATAATGCCCAATCCAATGGCATCGTCGTTGTTTTTCTTTTTTCGGGCGTCAAAGCGCAGATCAGCGAACATGGAAAAGGTCTTGATCGGATTCTCCAGTACTTTACGCCACTGATCGCGGTATGACGTACCAACGCGGTAACTGCCTTCCACAGCTCCTGTGAGGGCTGGGTTAAGGCTAAGTGGGGAGGCGTAAAACTGGGTAAACTGCTGGTCTTGTGCAATGGCCGATGTTGACAAGATGCTGGTAAGGAGCGTAAAAAGGAATAGTTTCTGCATGCTACTGAAATGAATTTGTGCAAAGGTAGCGCCTAAAATGTTGCGCAAGTAATACGATTTTATTCCAATCCACAAATTAACCTGCTGATTTTTCAGATGATACCCATTCATGGTATCGTTCAAAATGTTTTTTTTCTACCTTTCGGCGTCACAAAGAATACTACTAAACATCCATCACACAACTATTAATATGGAAAAACAACCAATTTTTAAGCCGTATGTCCCTGCTGACAATGTCTCAGTCAAGGAATTCACCCTCCGTGCCATTGTACTGGGTTCTTTGTTTGGCATTCTTTTTGGCGCTGCTACGGTCTATTTGGCCCTAAAAGCGGGCCTTACTGTTTCTGCCTCTATTCCAATTGCAGTGTTGGCGATCTCTCTGGGACGAAAATTTTTAGGAACCAGTATCTTGGAAAACAACATCATCCAAACGACTGGCTCCGCTGGAGAATCTGTTGCGGCAGGTGTCGTATTCACCCTGCCGGCATTTCTTTTTCTCAGCGATGGCATCGGGAAGGGCTATTTTAATTACTGGACCATTTTGATGCTCGCTATTTTTGGCGGTATTCTCGGGGTCTTGATGATGATTCCCCTGCGGCGATCACTTATTGTCAAAGAGCATGATACCCTCCCTTACCCGGAAGGAACTGCCTGTGCACAGGTATTGATAGCGGGTGAAAAGGGCGGAGATTTTGCGAAAACAGCCTATCAAGGGCTTGGTTTTGCCTTTGGCTATGCCATTCTACAAAGGGTTTTTCACGTCATCGCGGAGGCGCCACAGTGGGTGTCTAGTGCAACCAGTAAATACCTGCCAGCTGCCCGATTGAGTGGTGAAATTAGCCCGGAATACTTGGGCGTGGGCTATATCATCGGTCCGCGAATTGCCGGTGTTCTGGTTGCCGGTGGCGTTATGGCGTGGTTTGGATTGACACCGCTTCTGGCCACGCTCGTTCCCGCAGATATTATCGCTGCACAACTGGACAAGCTGGACCTCCTGAACCCATTGCAAACCAGTGCTCGCTTTGGTTGGGACCCTACAACGCACGTGTTTTCCAACCTATCGGAGGCCATATATCGCGCTTATATCCGTCAAATTGGCGCCGGTGCCGTAGCAGGAGCCGGTTTTATTACCTTGATCAAAACAATGCCCACGATTATCTCTTCGTTTAGGGACAGCATGAATGATATGCGCAACCGAGATAAAAGTGTTGCCGTCGCACGAACAGAAAATGACCTTTCCATCAAAGTAGTTGCCATCGGCTGCTTGGTATTGGTGTTACTCATTGCGGCTTTGCCCAGTATTCCTGGCGACAGCTTTTTCAGTAAAATACTGATTGGTATCTTGGTAATTATTTTTGGCTTTTTCTTTGTTACCGTTGCCAGCCGCATCGTAGGTATCATCGGTAGCAGCAACAGCCCAATTTCCGGGATGACCATCGCCACCATCATGGGAACAGCCTTGGTGTTTATCGGTGTGGGTTGGACGGGCAAGTTTTTTGAACCGATGGCGCTTGTTGTAGGAGGTTTGGTTTGTATCGCTGCTGCCAACGCAGGGGCTACCTCACAGGATCTTAAAACGGGTTATCTGATTGGTGCCACCCCGCGTTATCAGCAACTTGCCCTCTTTATCGGTGTAGTCGTTTCATCTTTGGTCATTGGGGCCACGGTGTTATTCTTGGACCATCCGACCGCTGAGATGCGTGCCCTCGGTATAGAACACGCCATTGGTGAAAAATTTAACGCACCACAGGCCACCCTGATGGCTACCTTGATAAAAGGGCTGTTGTCTTTCAACCTTGACTGGCAATTTGTGTTGGTAGGGTTGTTCTTTGCCATTACCCTGGAATTGTGTGCGGTGAAATCGCTTTCTTTCGCGGTTGGATTTTACCTCCCACTGGCCACTACGTTGCCCATCTGGATTGGTGGCGCATTGAAAGGGCTTACAGATTGGATGGCCAGCAGAAAAGGTGAGTCTATTGAGGATGCAGAACTTGGGAAAGGAAGCTTGTTTGCGACGGGATTGGTGGCAGGCGGTGCGTTAGCAGGTGTTATCGTTGCGCTTTTTCAGGCCTCCGATGGTACGGCAGCAGCGCTCGAAAAAATCAACATGGAACCGGCCATCGTGGGCATGATTGGCCATGAGGGTTACAACCTTCTGGCCGTTGCAGGTTTTTCATTGCTGGCCTATTTCCTTATTCGGGCGGCTAGGGCAACATCCGCTACATAACGTTGTTTGCAAAAGGCTCTACTCCAGCGATTTCGTAGTTTTGAGCTGTCGCAACGATTTAGGCAGTAACAACGGACCCCAAAATGGGTCTTTTTGTACCAAACCGCTTGCAACCTAACGGATTAACACCTTTCAGAAATTTATAAATTCTTTAAAAATGCGCAATAATCACGAAATTGATTACAAAATCCACGGGGAGGAAATGCAGTGTGTCGAAGTTGAACTTGATCCCCAAGAGACCGTTATTGCAGAGTCCGGCAGTTTTATGTTCATGGACGACGGGATCGAAATGTCAACGGTTTTTGGCGATGGCAGCGATCGCACAGAAGGTTTTTTGGGTAAATTGATGACAGCCGGCAAACGCCTGCTTACCGGCGAGAGCCTTTTCATGACCACATTTACCAACAGAAGTCCCAACAAACAGCGTGTTACCTTTGCCGCGCCGTATGCCGGTAAAATTGTGCCGCTTGACCTGATGCATTTCAACGGTAAAATTATTTGCCAAAAAGACGCTTTCCTGTGTGCCGCCAAGGGTGTTCAAATTGGCATCGAATTCCAGCGAAAACTCGGCACAGGCTTGTTTGGCGGCGAGGGATTCATCATGCAAAAACTTGAAGGTGATGGGATGGCTTTTGTCCATGCCGGAGGGTTCATACTGGAACGTGACTTGGCTGTCGGGGAGACGCTCCGGGTTGATACGGGCTGCATCGTGGCTTTCACAGATCGTGTTGATTATGATATCCAATTTGTGAAGGGCGTGAAAAATATGGTTTTTGGCGGCGAAGGTATGTTCTTTGCTGTTCTGAGAGGCCCGGGAAAAGTGTGGCTCCAATCACTTCCGGTAAGTCGCTTGGCCGCCAAAATTATTTCTTATGGCACGGGATCACGTCGGGAAGAAGGTGGTATTCTGGGTGGTCTTGGCAACTTGATAGACGGCAATTGATTCCTGTCTTAATTGGTTAGATGGTCGCGTCTGGTCCAAAAAACGACCTTTTTTGGGCCAGACAGCGTGCCACCCAACCATTTACTTCCTGCCGAGGCTTTTTTAATGCATAACTTCACAGTCAAAACGGTGGTATAACAGCCGTTTTCCGCGAATATTTTACATGGATTACCGAAATATTAGAAAAAGTAAGGGTTGGATTTACAACCTCCTGTTGCCATCTATTCACTTGGAATATAGGAAACTTTTCCAAAAAATTCATCTGCACAACCGGAAAGGCGTTCCGGCCAATAAACCTGTGCTCATCGCTTCCAACCATCCCACAGCCTTCATTGACCCGCTTTTCTTCTGTATTTTTTTCGATCCTCCGGTGTACAACATGACACGCGGAGACATCTTTCGAAAACCTTTCTTCCGAAAACTACTCGAACATTGCAACATGTTTCCCGTTTATCGACAGCGGGATGGTTACGATAAGCGCGATCGAAATGATGAAGTATTTGAATATTGTCAAAAAAAATTGGTGGAAGGTGTCGCTGTAAATATTTTTGTAGAGGGTGAACACCACCTGGATAAGCGCGTACTCTCCATGCAAAAAGGCATCGCGCGCATTGCTTTCGGAACCTATGAAAACCACCCAATGGACGACTTGCAAATCGTTCCCGTTGGGTGTAATTATAGTGCCGGAGACATACTTCGGGATGAAGCAAAGGTCAATGTGGGAGCACCTATATTCGTTAAAGACTACTGGGAAAAATATCGAGAAAACCCCGGCGCAGCCATCAACAGCCTTTGTGGAGACATCAGAAAAGCATTGATCACGCTTTGCTACCACATTGAAAATCGGAATGATGATGCTTTGGCGGAACACCTGCTGACCCTCTGGCGCAACGACCATCCCGTCAACGCACTGCCCGTAGTCGAGCATACTGCCGATCGGTTTAAGGAAGAAAAAAAGGTGCTGGATTGCTTGAATTCAATGCCTGAGGATCAAAAAAGAGCTCTAGAAGAACAAACAAACGCATATTTCCAAGCGCTGAAGTCATCAGACATCTCGGATAAATCGCTCATGCAGCCACAACAAGGCAAATGGTCTTCGTTGTTATTTTTGGTATTGGGCTTTTTACCCATGCTGGTCGGATTTGTCTTGAGCTTTCCCATTCAAAGTCTGGCGCTTTACCTGGCGAATACGAAAGTAAAAAAGCGGGAGTTCCGGACCAGTATTTTGGTGGGTATAGGCGTGCTGGGCAACTTTTTTTATTATTTATCCCTGCTGCTGGTCGGATTGATCTTACAGTCTTCGCTCTTGATCCTATTTGCCGTACTATTGCCCGCCTTATCCTGGTTTTCCATTTATTGGAGCGACCGTTTGTCGGCTTGGCGTGCCGCACGCAGGGTATTGGTACACCCGGAAAGAAGCCGATTACTGGCCATGAGATCGAGGGTTCACTATACCTAGTGCCGTATCCAGTCAATGGCCCATGAATGTGGCGATCCAATTTTCCATACTACTGGACATTTTCAAATCTGCGTAAAATCTGCGTAAAATCTGCGCGAAATACACTCTAAGTCCTGGGTAAAACAAAAATATCCATTTTTTCCCTTCCTCCGCGTTGTTCGTCGGTTAAAATATCCCGTTTTGAGCCTTCCTCACGCCTTTATGAAGAAAAAATATGCCTCCCCAATTCATGGGCCATTGACTTGACGCGGCACTAGTCGGATGCCTGCAACACCACGAATGTATTGTCATAGGACACCAAAGCAGATTTCAAGCTTTCCAGAAACTTGTCCTCGTATTTCAACAAGTATGGCAGCACGTTTTCGCTCCGTTCTTGGAGTCCATTGGAAGGAAATAGCTTCTCTTTGAGTACCCGTAACTGGTTGATAGCAACTTCGTGTTTTTGCTTTTCGGCACGGAGTAGCCTGCTTTCCCATTGCTGCAATGCTGCAACGGCCTTTACTTCTTCTGCGCGGACTGCTTTTTCTAGGGAAGCGTCAATAAGGCTGGCTTTTTCTGTTATTTGATCATAAACCATCCGCAATGCACGGATTTCATCGGACAATGTAACTGAAGCAGCGGTGTGTTTCTCGATGTATTCCCGCACTAGTGCGTCAGTATCGCCAAAAAGCGCTTCAGCATCAAAGCCTAATTTTTCCAATTTTTTCCCAGTATCTTTGTCCAGCCACAACACGGAATGGCGGCGCACCAATATCGGAAATGGTATCCCAAAATACTCAAATAGGTCCTTGCGCTCTAGCCAGTAAGCCAGTTCACCACCGCCGCCGATATACGCCAAATTGGGCAGTATCATCTCTTGAAAGAGTGGTCTGAGCACCACATTGGGACTAAAACATTCCGGGTGCTGCTCCAATTCGGCCTCCAATTCGGCAGCAGTAAAGGTCAAATTGGTGTTTAATACCTTAAAAATGCCGGACTCTTGTACAATTCGCTCGCGAAGTCCCGGTTTCATGTAAAACAAGTTGATCTCACGCGGGGCAGCTTGGGTCTTAAAACCCAAGGCGTTGAGTCTCGCAATTGTTTTGTTCACAATACCGTAAGTAGGCATTTGGAACAATTCCTGCCGCATGACAGGGATAAAATGGCGCTTCAGAACAGCGCTGTTCATGTTGATGACGACCAACCCGTATTCACCCAAAAACTCATGTAGCAAGGCTTGAGTAGCTTCTGCGAAATTCTTTTCGCCGGAGTAGGCTTTTGCCACACGATCGAAGAGCGAGTGGGCGGATTCGCGCTCTCCGAGCATATTTTTCAAGGTGGAGAGTGCTGGTTCGAGGGTTGAAACGCTGATGCTACCAACGGCGCCGGTGACACCCGGCTCCCACATAATTTTTTTTCCAAACAGGGAGGTTTGGTTCAGTTCTTCTAGGTCATGGTCCTCGCTACCAATGACAAAAACAGGGATAATCCGTTTGCCATCTGCTGAATTTTCTTCAATTGATTCGGCCAAATTGATGGTTGTCAGTGCTTTATAAACCACATAGAGTGGTCCAAGGAAAAGACAAGGTTGGTGCGCTGTTGTGACGGTGAAAGTATTCTCCAAGCGCAAAGCAGCTATGTTTGCGCGAACTTTTTCCATAACCGGCAACGTTGCATACTGCATATCAAGCAAATCAGCCAGTTCGCTTCGGGGATACACAATTGTTTTTTTTTCCAGCAATGCCGCTTCAAAAGACGTTGGGGTTGCTGGCGCTGAGAAAAATGCTCGGAGCTTGTCGTCTCCTGTGGCGTAGGCCACATCTGTTTTCGCCAACTGTGGGACGTGCTTGAATGATATCGTCGTCTTTTTCATGCTGAATTGTTGCCCTTCAAACAAGAATGAAGGCAATAGGTTTAGTATAACCAATTAGTTGGCACGCATCTTGGCTCCCAAGGCGCATGATTCGCCATTTATCGCGGTTTTTTTGGATCGTGGCGTTGCTGCGGCCTGCAAAAATCCGCTTCGTCTGGCAAAAAATAGCCACTTTTTTGTCAAAGAAGCGACCACTTAGGTTTTTCCATATAAATTTTATTGGGTGCAGCATGTTATTAGTTTGGGCAGACAATGTTAATCGGCTAAATAATTGATACTTTTGTACGATGATGGACAAACAACGCACGCTGCACTGGCTGACCAGTCTTAAATCGGATTTTGACGAAGAGATCTTTTTTCGAAAACAGACCCTTGACTTTGTACAGACCAACGATGAGTACTGGCAACGCAGTACGCTGTCCGGGCATTTGACGGGGTCTGCTTGGGTGCTCAACCCACAGAAAGACAAGGCACTGTTGATAGACCATCGCGGGTTGGAAAAATGGTTTCAACCTGGTGGTCACGCTGAAGCTACCGATGAATCGCTCTTGGAAACTGCCCGTCGCGAAGCGTCCGAAGAGTGTGGTTTACAGGAGTTACTCTTACTTTCTGATCAGATTTTCGACTTGGATATCCATCTGATTCCAGCGAAAAACGATGTACCTGCCCACCTTCATTACGATGTTCGTTTTGCTTTTTTATCGGAGTCTGAATCGCTGGATGGTGATGTAGCCGAAGTAAAAGACCTTCAGTGGGTGCCATTGGAGGGACTGTTGCGTGCATTGGATACACAGCAGTCGCTGCGTCGGATGGCGATTAAAAGTTTGTTGATTTCCGCATTTTAAAGTGTGGCAAGTTGACTTCTTCGAATTCATTCCCAAGTAATTCGTAACACAGTTTCAGGTAAAACGGCACAGCTGTTTTTCTGGCATGCAGGGTGATCTCTTTGAAATTCAACTGAACTGCCCGAATTTCAGCGTCTTCCACAAGTGCTGTTCCGACACCCTTCCCTTGTTCCGAGGGCGCAACGGCCACCTGTCGCATCTTTACGATGGTATCATTTTCAGGAGTTAGGTTCAGATAGCCCACGATACGCCCGGAGTTATCAAAAGCTGCTAGGTGGAGGTTGTCCCATTCTGCCGCAAGTTGTTCTGGAGTGTAAATCAATCCGAGTGGACGTCGAAGTACCTCCATGCGAAGGTTAACGGCTTCGTCGTATTCCGGTGTGGCGAATTCAATTTGGCAGATGGTCATATTTTGAATAATATTTTCGCAAATTTCGCGAACTTTTTGAGTTCACCGTTACCTTTCAGGCAGAAAGTCGTGCTGGACACTCAATATCCTTGTTTTTATTTGTAACTGGTTACTGCTATTATTATCTAAATCTCATTTGTCCCATGGAAAACTTTGATCAACCCCTTGACGTGGGTATGGCGCCCGCCAATGATAATGGGCTTGCCATCACCCATGAAGTACGGCAATACTGGCGCCAGACGTCGGCTTGGGCCTTGTTTTTTGCTATATTATTGTTTATACTGTTTGGATTGGTATCGCTTTCTGGACTGATTGCTGCTGTTGCCGGTGGTATTTCAGGCATTGTGAGCGCAATTTTCATTGTTGTCTTTTATGGTGCGATTTTGTTTTTTCCTGGCTTGTACTACTATCGGTTTTCAATCCAACTGAAACAAGCACTTACTATTGACGACACGGATCTGTTGGATCGGGCATTCAACAATTTGAAATACTATTACCGCTACGTTGGAATTTTGATGATTATAGTGCTGACGTTGTACCTCGCATTTTTCTTGTTTTTTGGCGCGGCAATCCTTCGTGGCGGCGCTTTTCCAACTGAACAATATTAACCTTCCCAAAATGTAACGGGTTAGCTGGCGCGCTGTCTGGCCCCAAAAGACGCATTTTTTGTCTCAGACACGACCACGCAAACCCGTTACCCAAAAATATTATTATGCCAATTTTTGACGAAAATACAGCACAACACAGCAATTTTTTTGGTGGTCTTGGTGTTACCGAGGCCATGAAACGCAACTGGATGTCAATTTCCAAGTGGGCGCTGTTCTTCTCGATACTGGGTTTTATTTACGTGGGATTGTCTGTTTTGATGTTGGGTTCTATCGGCACGATATTTCAGATGGTGACGGCCATGGGCGATGAAAACCAGATTTTTGCCACCATTGCGCCATATTTGACTTATATCACGGCAGTGTCAGGAGGTGTATTGGTGGGTTGGTTTTTCATCAACATGTATCACCTCAATTTTGCGACCCAAATACAGCGTGCTGTAAAAAATACTGACCAACGCGCTTTTGAAAGTGCGTGGAAAAGCCTGCGCAACCATTTCCGTGTGTACGGAATATTGACTTGTATTTTGATCCTTTTATACTTGATTGTTTTTGTGGTTGTTGTAAAGACAGCGACGGCATCAAGCGAGTTGTCTTCTCCGATGTATTGAGCCATCCCCAGATGTAACTACTTAGGCTTAGCCTCTATTGTCTCAGGCGGACCGCCTAAGTAGTTACCGGGAGATTTACAGCCATTTGGCTGGTATGGGACATTACATGATATGCTTCACTTTGGGTCTGTGGGGCGTGATATCCCCATATTTAGCTTTTTTAGCGTCCTCGTACTCGGTGAATCCCCCTTCAAAGAATACGACCTGTGCGTCGTCTTCGAAAGCAAGAATGTGGGTTGCAAGGCGGTCGAGAAACCAGCGATCGTGGCTTATAAGCAGCACACATCCGGCAAAATTATCGAGTGCATCTTCGAGTGCACGTAAGGTATTGACGTCAATATCATTGGTCGGTTCGTCCAGTAGCAGTACGTTTCCGCCTTCTTTCAGGGTCATGGCCAAGTGAACCCTGTTGCGTTCACCACCGGAGCACACGCCTAGTTTTTTCTGCTGATCGGAGCCCATAAAATTGAACCGTGACAAATAAGCGCGGGCATTTACAGAGGCGTTGCCCACCTGAATAAGGTCGTTGCCTTCTGAAACAATTTCGTAAATTGTTTTTTCTGGCAGCAGCCCTTCATGGCTTTGATCTACATAACTGATTTGGACGGTTTCGCCGATTGTGACGGTTCCGGCGTCGGCTTTTTCCCTTTCTGTGAGTATTTTAAACAGCGTTGATTTGCCAGCGCCATTGGGTCCTATGATGCCGACGATTGCATTTTTTGGAATACTAAAGGTCACATTTTCAAACAGTACCCGGTCGCCAAACGATTTTGTAAGCCCATTGATATCGATTACTTGGTCACCAAGCCTGGTGCCGTTGGGGATCCACAATTCTAATTTGGCTTCTTTTTCGCGACTTTCCTCGCCGGCCATTTTTTCATAGGCATTCAAACGGGCTTTACCCTTGGCTTGTCTGCCTTTGGCGCCCAATCGCACCCAATCCAACTCGCGTTCGAGTTGTTTGCGTCGTTTGTCTTCTGATTTTTCTTCTTGAGCGAGGCGCTTGGCTTTTTGCTCAAGCCAGGTAGAGTAGTTGCCCTGCCACGGAATACCTTCGCCGCGATCAAGTTCAAGGATCCAGCCTGCGACGTTGTCGAGGAAATACCGGTCGTGGGTGACGGCAATGACAGTTCCTGGGAAATTCTGCAAATATTGTTCCAGCCATTGAACCGATTCCGCATCAAGGTGGTTGGTCGGCTCGTCTAGCAGTAGAATATCAGGTTGTGAGAGCAACAACCTGGCCAGCGCAACACGGCGGCGCTCACCACCGGAGCAGATGTTAATGGGGCGATTGTCTTCCGGGCATCTTAAAGCATCCATAAAGACTTCGAGGCGGTGGTCAAGTTCCCAGCCACCGAGGTGCTCAATTTGCTCCAACACTTCTCCCTGACGGTCAATGAGTTTCATCATTTCATCGTCGTCGGTGACCACGCCTAATTTTTCACCGATATCTTCATTTTCCTGGAGGAGGTCCACAATAGGCTGTACCGCCTCTTCTACGATTTGGCGGACCGTTTTGGTCTCGTCCATTTGTGGCTCTTGTGCCAGGTATCCGATTTTGAATTGCTTTTCAAATTCGATTTTGCCTTCATAGTTCTGGTCAAGGCCAGCGATGATTTTCAGCAGGGTTGATTTTCCGGATCCATTCAAACCCAGTACGCCAATTTTGGCGCCGTAATAAAAAGACAGCCAGATGTTCTTCAGCACCTGCTTACTAGGCGGGAATGTTTTATTCACGCCAGACATGGAGAAGATTATTTTTTCAGACATAATGTTTAAATTGATATAACTGGTTAAGTGGTCGCGTCTGAGACAATAAAGAGGCTATTTTTTCCAGACAAAGCGGTTTTTTGCAGGCCCAAGCAGCTCAATAATCAAAAAACCTGCGAAGTATAGCGAAAAATGCGTCTTTTTGGGCCAGACAGCGTGCTACCTAAGTTTTTTACAATTGATGAATGTTGGGCTTGATGGAGGCTGGCATAACCTAGGTTTTGTTTATTTTGGAGTAAGCAAGACCAAAGGTCGTAAAAAGGATGAAAAGCCTTTAAAAAACATCACTGCTTTGCGCTGGCGAATAATAAAATCCAGCCTGACAGAAAAAAGAGTCCACCAATCGGTGTCACAGGACCAGCCCAATAAACGTTGAATGGCAGTAAATCGCGGCAAGCAAGCAAGTAAAGTGAGCCTGAGAAGCCGATGATTCCTGCCAAAAAAAACCAACCGGCCCTTGGAAGCCACTTGTTATTGGGATTTTTTCCCACCAACAAACCCACTGCCAGCAACGCAAATGCGTGGTAAAATTGGTATTGAACGCCTTTTTCAAAAATACTGATTTGGTATTCATTGAGTAATGGCTTGAGTCCATGCGCGCCGAATGCTCCAATGGCCACCGCCAATGCTCCAACCATCGCTGCTATTCTAATGAATTTTTCGGCCATATCGTTTTTGTTGATTTAATTACCAAGAAAAGGTGCCTGTTTTTGAGTCGTTTTACCGCAGGCAAAAATACAACGTTGTATATAGTGCATGTTGGAAATTTCGTCGCGGCGTCAAAAAGAGAAACATTTTTTCTAATTATCGCCTTTTTTTAGTCATTCGTAACTGGTTAGCCTGGTCGCATCTGAGACAAAAAAATAGGCCTTTTTGGGCCAGACAGCGCGCCACCTAACCAGTTACAAAAAGACATTATAACATCTCGTTGATTACCACCGGCCAGAAATTTCCAACATGCTTTTATCCGTGGGACGACAAAAGGTTCAACCATTTTTTTGCGTACAACAACCACACAAAACAACCAATCCAACCCATCAGCACCACTTGTAAAAATCGATCTCGAAGCAAGGCGCGGGTGGGAGACTCTGTTTTGTTGAATACGAGCGTTAGCTGCAAGTACCGCAGAATACCAACAATCACAAAAAAAGCGGTGTAGAATATTTTATCGCTGCCGATGCGTTCGGCAACTTCAGGAGAGAAACAATACATCAGGTAAGCCACCACAGACACTGTCGAGCAGACAACCATCGCCATGTCGAGGAAGGGGAGGTTGTAACCTTCCAAAGCTTTTCGGAAGTTGTTTTCACCCATCGCGATGATGTATTCGCCCCGGCGCTTGGCCAGTCCAAGGACCAAGGCCAGCAAAAACGTGAGTACGATCAACCATTGTGATACGACTACCCCAGTTACAATGCCACCCGCTAATACCCTGAATAAAAAACCCAAACCAATAAGGGAAACATCAATGAGCGCCAAGTGCTTCAGGGAAAATGAATAAGCAACATTGACAAGAAAGTACGAAACACTGTAGAACAACATCTCCGGGCCCAATAAACCGGAGGTTAGTAAACCCATGGAAAGTAAAACAGCCAGAATAACACGCGCTTGTGGTGGCCTGATGGAACCAGAAGCGATGGGTCGGCGGCACTTGTCCGGGTGGTTACGGTCTTGGGGTGCATCCACAAGGTCGTTGAGTACATAGACGGCAGATGCCATCAAACAGAAACCGAAAAACCCCCAAAAGGCTCTTTCCAGAATCTCCAATTCAAACAAATGTCCTGCAAAAAAAGCCGGAATGAAAATGAATAAATTTTTCACCCAGTGCTCTACCCGTAACAATACCAGTATGTTTCGCACATTCATAAGGCCTGCGTACGGGGACTTTTACTTGGTTTCTGTTGGTGGTATTTTCCCCATGAAAAACCGAATTTAAAGGTTGCTTGCCCAAACCATCCACTCAGGTCGTCGTTCCGCAGGTCATCAATGGCGGTATCTGAAACAAATCGGTAACCGCCATCAATACCGAAGTGAAACCAACGAAAAATATTGATTTCCACGCCCAACGTTGGTTGCATGACCAAAATATGATCGTTTTCACTGCCTAGGGTTACGCGCCCGCGACCAATTTCAAATCCGGCCTGAGGATGTATCGACCTGAAGTTCTGCACACCGTATTGCAGCAAGAAAGGACGCCATTTTATGTTCAGTTGCTTGTTTGGGTCGGAATTCCAATTAAATTCATCCACCAAGGTGTAATTTCCAAAGCCAACCAGCAATGATTTCCCAAACTCCAGACCAAAAAAACCGCCATTGATATAGCTTTTCTTGTTTCCCAGTTGGGTTATTTGATGTTTATAGCCCCCCCAGATACCTGAAAATCCCATTCCCCTGCTACCAACAACGGTCTCCTCCTTCTGCGCGAGCGCAGGAACTGTCAATAACAAGGCGATAGCTACTAAAATGCATTGGGTTTGCTTCATGATGTGATTGCAGTGTTTAAGAATATTGTGCAACCAGTTGGTCGCGTTGTTTAGACGAGAAAAGGGCCTTTTTGTCTCTGACGCGACCACACTCACCAGTTACATTACGGTTTAAGTACGACCAATCGTTTTGTCCCAACGATATTGCCTTTTTTATCAGAGAGACTGTATAGATAGGTGCCTTTTTTGAAGTTATCAAGTTCGACACGTATAGATCTGTTGCCTGCAAGTTGATAATTTTCTTTCCAAACGACTTTTCCGATGATGTTGAAAATCTTGAGCGTGTATTCCTCTTGAGGAAGATTGGTGCAATCAAATCGAACCCAATCTACTGCCGGATTGGGAAACGCTGAAATCGTTGCCGTACCGGGTACTGCTACTTCAGGCGCGGCAGATGATGTTTGGTTGTTTTTAAAGCGAACAGTGACCACGCTGCTGAGGTCAGGTGTCATGGTAGCTACCGCAATTTCTTCTTTTTCGGTACCGCTGTAAAAACGGTACGTGATGGTGGTGTCCGTTCCGAGGAAAGAACCAAAACCGCCGCCGCCGCCGCCACCTAGAAACTGGCTTAAGTCAATCCATCCGAGGGGAAACGGTGAGGAAATGTGTGCGTCTAAATTGGTGGTGGTGTACTCCGTGCGTTTCATGCGCAACACGGGATATGACCCACCGGGAATGGCACAATTGCCCCAGCCATCAACAATTTCGAGCCGTTCTGTGCTAATTCGAACGCGAATAGAGTCTGGTAGGATGGGCAATCCCGCCAATAATGTATCTGGAAGTTGTGCGGTAGAAAAAGGAAGCGACAGATTGGTTGATTGCTGGTTGATGTCAAAAAAATTGAGTGGCGACTTACGTTCTGTATAAGCCGGGCTGAATTTAGCCAATACATTCACGCCAAAGCCGGTTGGGTCACCACCAGCGTAACCCAATACTTCTAGCTTGTTGTTGGTAACATTGAAATATGTTTCACCGGTAGCGCCGTCCAAAACCAGTTCAGCACCCGCAAAATTCTGAAAACTCATGCCCGCATTGCCGGGTAAATACCGAAATGCGTCTGTGTTGTCAACGACGAGTCCTGTGAAATTCCAGGTTTGATTGCCGCCAGGAGGAGTAGCAGGATTCACGCCAACCGGACTTTCATCGTAGGCAAAAAGAAGTGTATCGCCCGCCACTGGGAATGTGGCGCTCGTAACCGTGATTTGGGCAGTAGCGCCGAGACATAGGGCGGAGAAGGCTGCAAGTAGCATTCTTTTCATTGAATTGGGTTGCGGTTTGAAAATCAGAAATTCTTATGACGTTTATTTGTAACTGGTTACGTGGTACGTGTTTTCGGCCAAAAAGGTCCATTTTTTGCCAAACTGAAAAGGGTTTTTTGACTGTAGCGCTGCTACTGATCTCAAAAACCTCCTTCGTCTGGCAAAAAATGGCCACTTTTTTGTCTTAGACTCGACCATCTAACCAGTTACTTTTAATTTTTGGAATTGGCCATTCCACCGGTCAATAAATTCAAAGGTACAATGTTGAATCAACAATTGAGAACAAAAAGTTTGTATTTGCAGCCGGCTGACATTCTACGGGTATGTATTTCGCCTTGTTTGTGGAATAATGCCTTTAATGCCGCACATGTTACAACGCCTGCAACTCAACCAGTCTCTGATAGATTCCCCCTTTTTCCATCAATGCAACATGGGTTCCGCGTTCCACCATGCTACCGCCTTCTAGGACAATAATTTCATCGGCATGTTGAACGGTGCTCAGCCGGTGGGCGATAACGAGTGCGGTACGGTTTTGCAGCAGCCGCTCTAGGGCGACCTGTACCAGTTGTTCTGACTCTGAATCGAGTGCCGACGTTGCTTCGTCCAAAATTAAAATGGGAGGATTTTTCAGCAGTGCCCGCGCGATGGTGATTCTTTGCCGTTGTCCACCACTCAATTTGCCACCCCGATCGCCAATGTTGGTGTTGTAGCCATCGGGCAATAATTTGATGAAATCGTGTGCATTGGCTGCTTTTGCAGCTGCTTCAACCGTGTCCATGGTGGCGCCGTTACTCGAAAAGGCAATGTTATTGTACACGGTATCATTGAATAGGATGGCTTCCTGACTGACAATCCCCATCATTCCCCGAATATCTTGTAGCCGAAGGCTGCGGATATCTCGGCCATCGATTAAAATTTCTCCCTCCGTAACATCGTAAAAGCGTGGCATCAGATCGGCAATAGTACTTTTTCCTGCCCCCGACGCCCCAACCAGCGCCACCGTTTTCCCTTTTTGTAAAACAAAATTGACCTGATTCAAGGCAGGGCGATCGGCATTTTGGTATTGAAAAACAACATTCCGAAACTCAATTTTATCCTCAAACGTGTTGACGCTAACGGCGTTTTCACCATCGCGGATCAAGATGTCTGCATGGAGAACAGATTCGACGCGGTCCAAGGCACCCAGGCCTTTTCGGATGCTGTAGGAAGCCGCGGAAAGGTGTTTTGCAGGTTCAATGATGTTGTAAAACGCATACAGGAAGGTAATGAACGTTGCAGCTGATATTTGACCTGCAAACACTTGTTTCGCCCCAAACCAAAGCAACACGGAGACAGCCCCAATACCCAGAAACTCTGAAAGTGGAGAGGCCAGGTCACGTCGCCGGTAAAGTCCCGTCAAAGTATGCGAATAATTGTCGTTTTCACGGCCAAACCGGTTGCTCTGCCACGTTTCGGCGTTGAAAGCCTTGATGATCCTAAGTCCACCCAGTGTTTCTTCCAGCAAAGAACCGATCAACCCGAGTTGCTTTTGGGCTTCACCCGATTGGCGCTTGAGCGATCGTCCGACCCCGGCGATGATAAATCCTGAAAACAACATCAATCCAATCACAAAAAACAATAACCCTGGTGAGACAGAGATCATAAACAACAGGCTTCCGACAATCACAATTGGTTCGCGGGCGACGGCCTCTGTTGCGCCAACAATACTCCACTCAACCTCTTGGACATCTGCAGAGACACGGCTCATCAGGTCTCCTTTCCGCTCCTCCGAAAAATAGGAAAGTGGAAGATTCAGCGTTTTTTCGACCAGCTTTTGGCGCAAATCACGGACGATTCCGTTGCGCACCGGAGCCAGAAAATACAATGACAGGTATCTAAATAGGTTTTTCCCAAAAAAGGTGAGTACCAGAAAAAGACAAACGATGAGTAGGGCTTCTTCCCGTCCGTGTTGTTCGATCAGTTGCGCAAAAAAATTGTTTATTTTTTGTTCTAAACCCTGATAACCAGTGGTTTGAACCGATCTTTTCAGTTCTCCGGGATTGAACAGAATCTGTAAAAATGGCTGTAAAACAGGGATACTTACGACCATGAAAATGGACATCAGTAGGTTGCAGATCACAGCCACGCCAATGAGCCGTTTGTAAGGCGCGTAATAAAGTAGAAGTCTTAACATTCGGGAACCGGTTTATTGGCTTTCTGTTTGTAACTGAATAGTGGTCGCGGCGGGCCCAAAAAAGTCTTGTTTTCGCCATAATTTACAGATTTTTTTGACAATAGCAGCCCTACAGCCCACAAAAAGCCACTTCATCTGGCAAAAAATGGCCGCTTTTTTGTCTCAGAAGCGGCCAGCTAAACAGTTGTGAATCGCTTTATATTTTGAACAACCACCACCAATAGGATTGTCACCGAAAGTGTGATGGCGACAAGTGCTACGTTTTCAGACCCTTCTTCTGTCGCATGAATTCTCGCGAGATAAATGCCATACAGCGCCCACGCCACCGCCAGTCCATGCCCTACATTTCGTTGCCATAGAAGCATGAAAACGGCCAAGGCGCCCCCTACAACAGCCATGATTATGGCCCATACCCATTCGGACACTCCGGCGCCACTCCAGCCCAAACCAACCAGCCAAGCGGTTACATTGGCGATCAATGCTACCGTGATCCACCCTTGGTATATGCCAAAAGGCAGGTGTTGCAACCATTTTTCAAGGCTTCCAGACGCTGACGTGCCAACACCTGCCGCGCGGTTTAGTTGGGTTAATATGTAGAGTAGGTTGGCCATGACAACCACAGAAACTAGTAGTTGTCCCCAATGCCAGGCAAACAGCCAACCAATATTTAAGAAGCATGCGTACGCAAACAACCATCCAATTTTTTTTAGCATGGGTTCGATACGTACACCCATCTTATCATCAAAAAGGGCCATCACTTGAAATATTCCCCACACGATAAACCACAAATAGAGTACGCCCCATATTGCAAATGTGGGCCCTGCGGGGGTAAATAAATTGGGATATTGGCCGGAAAGTTCCCCGGTTGTTTTTCCGTTCAGTGGCAAACTGTTTGCCAGGAAGTTGACCACCAAGACGGCTGATAGGCCGATGAGGTTGGCAAATACGAGTGTACGGGTATTTTTTTTCATTGATTTGCTTGGTTGTTGCGGTATTGTGTCTGCCATGCTTCTGTGTTTGGGGTTTGTTTCCAACCCGATTTTTCGCAAATGCCCGTAAATTCCTGAACATCTTTTGCCAGTTGGGTGCCTACATATTTTTGACCAATGTGTGCCCATACTTTTTTGAAGTCTTCGGCAACGGTATGGTTTTCAAAATCAAAGACACGGGTGTTGTCAGAACCTGTCAGCAATATCAATCGCATCCACTGTTCTTTTTGCATGGTTTCGTTTTTACGTACGAAGTAAGGGTTTTGCAGGTTGAATTTTTCCCAAAAGACAGCACGCTCGGCCAGTGTATCCAATCCGATAACAATACCACCGTCGTCAAATGGATTGTCTTTTTGCTCCGACACGCATTGAAGGAGGTAATCTTTCATCGGTGGCGTTACCTTTTCAACAAAAAAATCGGCCAATATTGCCCAGTCAACAATGGGAAATATCATACCTTCTCCTACTTCAAGTCGAAATCCGTTTTCTGCCAGGGATTTTGTAAGCGGATATTTTTTCATGTTAAATTGTTCTTTCCTGATGGCTTCGCTGTCGTGTTCTTCCCACGCCACGGCTTCTTCGGTAAGGTCATATAAATTTCCAGCAGTTTCCATGCGGAAAAGAAAGCGCTCCAATAGGATAAAAGCAGCATCTGCGAGGGTGCCAGTCGCACTCGAAAAAGAACGTTTGACGTATTCAATAGCGCTTTTACCGCTGCCCAATTGGCCAATGGGCAAGGTTTGTAGGTATCCTGACAATGCGCTCAATCGCTCAATATCAGGTTTTGTCGTTTCTGAACCTGCATAAACAGGCTCCAACGCAGCGCTGTACGCCCATCCTTCAGATAGGGATGACCGGGTGGAGGTTACTTTGAAATAGGGTTCGTTGTATGGAATATTGCGTAGGGTCACCTCTTCTTTGTTGGCAGAAATTTCTCCGTTACCCGCCACTATTTCACCTTGAGCCAACTGATAGACGACTCGGCCATGCTTGTTGGGCTGGTTGCGCAAATTCAATTTGTCCATCGTTACGGCGAAAAGCCATATTTCAGGACTGGGAGAATTGGGGGGCTTTGCTTCAGGGGGAGGCGGTGCACCCGTGTCAATGGTTTTAGAATCTGATTGGCAACCAAAGCATAAAACAAGGGCAGCAACAAGTAACAGGGGCAGTGTTTTCATTGTTTGTCTTTTGATGATATACGGTGTATGTAGCAGCGAAGCCGAAGATTCTGTGCACAGATCCTTCGGCTTCCATTCAGGTAATTATTAAAAAATACCGGACGCGTTATTACAGTATGAAAGTACACACGTTATTGGTCTCAAACAAGCTATGTGACTCAAATGATGGCGTAAATATTACCGGGTACAATGGTCATTAAGACGATCAGTATCAAGCATATTACCAAGGTCCAACGAATCGAAGCGGGCAGAACAATGCTATTATTGGAGGTTGATCCGGGTGTTTCTTTGGTGAAATACGCCGCAACAATGATCTTGAAATAGTAGTAAATGGAAATGGCTGAGTTGATCACGGCAAGAACCACGAGCCAAGGATATTTCTCAAAAGCTGCGGTAAAAAGAAAGTATTTACCAAAAAAACCTGCCAATGGTGGAATACCTGCCAAGGACAACATGAAGATGGACAAAACAGCCGCCAAAAAAGGGCTTTGCTTCCCAAGTCCATTAAAAGCAGCAAACGATTCATCGCCTTTCTGCTCAGCAACAACAAAAAACGCGCCGAATGCACCAATGGTCGCAACAGCGTATGTCAAAAGGTAAAACATCAGGGCCCTGTCTGCTCCGACGGTGCCAATGGCAAGAATGGCCAACAATAAGTAGCCTGCGTGCGAAATGGACGAATAGGCCATCATCCGCTTGAAATTCGTCTGAAACAAGGCGGTCGTATTGGCCAGCACCATTGTCAGGGCAGCAATGATAGAAATCGGGAGGCTCCAAGTCGCTATCGCAGGAGCAAATGCCATGGTAAACAGCCTGTAAAACGCCGCAAACCCGGCAGTTTTCACCACGGTGGCCATAAATGCTGTGACAAGGTTTGGGCTTCCGGTATAGACATCGGGGGCCCAAAAATGAAAAGGAGCGGCAGACACTTTAAAACTCAATCCGAAGATGATCAACAGGATGCCAACGTGCAGCATTCCAGGTGATGTGGTGCCTGCTTCAATGGCCCGACCGATGGTGGCCAAATCGAAACTGGCTGTTGAACCGTACACCAACGTGATCCCAAAAAGTAAAATGCCGGTAGCAAAAGAACCCATCAGAAAGTATTTCAGGGCAGCTTCATTGCTCGATAAATCATCACGCTGGCTTCCTGCTAACACGTACAATGGAATGGACAGGATCTCAATACCGAGAAACAGCATCACCATGTTGGTAAAAGAAAACATACACAACGCGCCGCAAACGCTGAACAGGATCAGGCCGTAGTGGTCGCCCAACGTCTCGTCTAATTTGCGAAATCCCCAGCCTGAAAGGGCAATGATCAGCGCCGTTGACAGGATGGCCACGCCGGAAAAAGCCAGTGCAAACCGGTCAAACACAAACATGGTGGGGTATAGGTCGTTCCAGCCGGTGGGTAGCACAACCATGACGCTTCCGAGCGCCAATACACTACCGATGAGGGTGATGGGCTGTAGTAGCGAGCGGTGTTTTGTTAACCCGGTAAACATGGCCACTAGGGCCGTAAAGAAAAGTATGAGTAGTGCAGTCATTTTTGTACGGTAGCAAAAACAGGTATATTTTCAGTGTCTTTATGGAGTAAGCACTTGAAATTCAATGTTTTACAATATTTTTATGGTCATTCTTTCAAATTGCACCAGATCGCCCGGGCGTATTTTTTTTCTTTTTTGGGTTTCTACCGCACCATTTACCCGTGCTTCCCCATTTTCAATTCTGATGTTGGCCTCGCCACCTGTTCCCACCAATTGTAGTACTTTCAGGAGGTTGTTGAGGGGTATAAATTCGCTGTCGCGCAGTGTAAATTCCATATTAGTTGCCAGTTTTTCAAGGGCTACCGATCTGTATCGGCATGTTGTGCCAACTCGAGGTAGGATTTCTCTCTGTTTATAATAGTGTGCGCTATTTTTTACAACTGTACCGCACCCAGTATTCTGTTGACGCTGATATCCGTCAGGTTTAGTATCAATCCAGGAAAAAAGCCCAACACCAACACCAAAGCGGCAATCACACCCAACACTAAAAATTCACGACCATCAACGTCGGCAAATTTTTCTGTTTCACTGTTGGCCTCGCCAAATACAACCAGACCATACGCGCGCATCATGTACACAGCGCCAAATATTATCGTCAACCCCGCCACAGCACCCATCCAGAAATTGTAATTCCAAACGCCATTCAACAACAGAAATTCGCCGGGAAAACCATTGGTCAGTGGAACGGCTACCGCACCGAGCATGATGATCATAAACAACGTCGCAAACTTAGGGGCTGATTTTGCAATACCACCCATTTCCGCCAACGAACGTGTGCCCAACCTGCGTTCTATTAAATCTACCACAAAGAAAAGTCCTACTACATTGATTCCGTGGTTCAGCATCTGCAGGAGGCTGCCCTGTAAACCGGCTTTGTTCCAAGCGAATATGCCCGCAGCTATGAGCCCTACGTGTGCTATGGAAGAGTACGCAACCAAGCGTTTTAAGTCGCTTTGTTTCACCGCAATAAGGCTCGCGTACACAATCCCAATAACCGCCAGCACCATGAAGGTAGGAACCAACGTATGCGCACTTTCAGGCGCCAAAGGCATCATCCAGCGGATAACACCGTAGGTACCCATCTTCAACATGATACCTGAAAGCAACATCGTACCCCCAGTAGGGGCTGTTACGTATGTGTCGGGTTGCCAAGTATGGAAGGGAAATATGGGCATTTTCACCGCAAAAGCAAGGAAAAAGCCCAACATAACCCAATTCGAAGCACCCGGCGACAACGGTGCCTGTACCAAGTCAGCCCAAGCAAAAGAATGCGTACCCGGTGTCTGAAGGTACACATACAGCAGCGACAACAGCATGAAAAGTGACCCCGCAAAGGTGTACACAAAGAATTTTAGCGTTACCCGAATGCGATCCTGGCCGCCCCAAATAGCACAAATGAAATAAATCGGAATAAGGGCCAACTCATAAAATATGTAGAACAATAACCCGTCTTGTGCAAGAAACACCCCATTCAGCGCACCAAGCATCAGCAGTACCAAGCCATAATACCGCGATTCATGCTCGAAGGTACGCCCCCAACTGCTCAACAAAATAATGGGTGCAAGCAGGTTGGTGAGCAACAACATCAATAAGGTGATGCCATCCATACCAAGACTGAAATGAATGCCTGCTGAAGCGATCCACGGAACATCGAAGGTGCAATTCATGCCCTGACTGTAATCACACGTCAGGCAGTACAGTGTTGCAATCAGGTTGGCCAGAGATGCTGCCAACGCAATTTGTCGCGAAGCAGTTGACCGTGTGAACAGCAGGAACGCCGACACAAGGAAGGGTATGAGTATGAATAAGAGTGACATGCGTCAGTTTTTCTTTGATTTGATCGGTGCTTATGGCGCACAGGCCAAGTTTGATTTCAAAAGCAATGAATGGCGTTTCTAGGAGACTAAAGATGTTTTAGCAACCTGAAAAGTCAAGAAAATCACACAAAAAGGGTCAACAGCAACAAAAACACCCCGGCTACCATTCCAAGTAAGTAGTACTCAATATTGCCATTTTGAAGTTTTCGAAATCCTGCGCCCAATTGTTCGATCCCCTTTCCAATCCCGTTTACAATCCCGTCTATACCCTGAATATCAACATAGTAATGGAATATTTTAGACAGTTTTTCAACGGGCCGAACAAACAGGAAGTCGTACAACTCATCGACATAAAATTTGTAGGCAATCAGTTTGGTAATGCCTGTTTGTGCGGCGTCCGCTACCGGTAGGTTTGATTTTTTGCCGTAAACAAAATAAGAAATGGTGATGACGGCCAATGCGAGCGCAGTGGTAAAAATCATCAGCCCCCATTCCGTACTCGGTTCAAGGTGCATTTCATTGATGGGAATAACCGCCGAAAACCAGTTCGCCAACCATTGCTCATTGCCAAGGTGCATGAAATGCGGGGTGTTTAAAAACCCGCCGGCAACCGACAACACTGCCAGTACCATCAAGGGAATGGTCATCACTTTTGGGCTCTCATGCAAATGGTGCTCCTGCTCGTGTGTTCCCCTAAAAGTTCCAAAAAACGTAACGTAAAGTAGGCGGCTCATGTAAATGGCTGTCAACAACGCGCCGAACCCAACCAATCCCCACCAAACCATGCCGCCATGTGCATAGGTAAAAGCAAATATTTCATCTTTTGAAAAGAACCCGGCCAAGAATGGGAACCCGGAAATGGCAAAAGTCCCAACAAGAAAAACCCAAAAAGTAACCGGCATGGCTTTGCGTAGTCCACCCATTTTTCGAATATCTTGCTCACCACCCATCCCGTGTATAACACTGCCTGCTCCAAGAAACAACAAGGCTTTGAAAAAGGCATGTGTGGTAACATGGAAGATCGCACTGGTGTAAGCACCCATTCCAAGGGCTACAAACATCAAACCCAGTTGTGATACGGTAGAATACGCCAGTATTTTCTTAATATCATTCTGACGAAGGCCAATGATGGCTGCAAAAATACAGGTGATTACCCCCACAATGGCCACCAAATGCATGGCCTCAGGCGATAAGGTGAATATTGGGTTGCACCGCGCAAGGAGATACACGCCTGCTGTCACCATGGTGGCAGCGTGAATGAGGGCTGAAACAGGCGTCGGGCCAGCCATGGCATCGGGTAGCCAAGTGTACAATGGAATTTGAGCGCTTTTACCCATCGCGCCAATGAAAAGCAACACACAAATGGTGGTTACTACGCCAGCCTCCAACGGCGTTGTCGATATGCGGGCAAAAACTTCTTGGTAGTTGAGACTTCCAAATATTTTGAAAATTAAGAAAATGCCCAACAGCAATCCCAAGTCGCCAATTCGGTTCATGATAAACGCCTTCCGAGCCGCTTTCCCGTATTCCTTGTTGGTGTACCAAAAGCCAATCAACAGGTAGGAGCACAAGCCAACACCTTCCCACCCAAAAAACAACATCAGAAAATTATCGCCCATAACCAGCAGTAACATGCTGAATATGAATAAATTGAGATAGGCAAAAAACTTGTGGAAACCTTCATCGTCGTGCATATAACCAATGCTGTACACGTGAATCAGAAATCCAATGCCAGTGACAATCAGCATCATCCACACCGAAAGTTGATCGATGAGAAAGCCAAAGTTGACACTGAGGTTGTCCACGGTAAAAAAGTTGTACAGCGTCTGTTGTATGGCGCCAGAGGAGCCCACCTGATTGAAGCAGACAACACTCAACAGGAATGATGCCAGCAAGGTGCCGCTGCCGATGATGCCGACCATGGATTTGCCCAGCTTTTTTCCGAACAATCCGTTTACGACGAACCCAATAAAGGGCAAAAAGGGTATTAATGGTATCAGTGCATTCATTGTTTCAATATTTTCGCTGTCGCAGCCGCTTGGGCATCAAGACAGTAAGGCCATTGTCAAAATTATTCTCCTGGAGATTGAAAGGTTTAATGCCTCAATTTATCCAAAAGGGAAATATCTGTGGATTTGGTGTTTCGGTAGATCATGACCAAAATGCCCAACCCTACGGCAGCTTCCGCAGCTGCCACAACCATAATAAAAAATACCATGATCTGACCCTGTGCATCTGAAAGATAGGTGGAGAAAGCAGCCAATAACAGGTTGACAGCATTCAACATCAATTCAATACACATGAGGACTACAATGGCATTTCGGCGGGTCAACACACCAAATATTCCAATGACAAACAGGAGGGTGCTGTACAACACGTAGTGTTCAATGGGTATGATTCTTATTGTTTCTAGCATCGTTTTCGATGTTTATTTTAGGTAATTACGTAGGTGGTATGCTGTCCGGACCAAAAATTGCCACTTTTTCTGTCAGACACGACCTCCTAATTTCAAGGTTATGACATGAACGCCTACAAAAGTGTAAAGCAGGTTTAAACACTATACTTTCAGATCGCGTTTACCCACCATAACGGCGCCCACCATGGCAGCCAAAAATAGGATACCAGCAATTTCAAAAGGTACCACGAAGTCCGTGAACAGAACTTTACCCAGGTTTTCTACCAATCCAACAGATGGGTTGCTGCTTTCAGGTACTTGCAACTGAATACTGCCTTTCAAAGCACCTACCAAGGTCACCAGAAGCAATCCTGAGGTGATACCGGCGCCTATTTTCCACCGCGATGACTTTTGTGGTTCTGAATCTTCATTCAGGTTGAGCAACATCAACACGAAAAGGAAAAGGACCATGATGGCTCCTGCATATACGATGATGTGAACCACGGCCAAAAACTGTGCGTTCAGCAGCACATATTGGCCAGCGATGGCAAAAAACGTAAGAATCAGGTACAACACGCTGTGAACAGGGTTTTTTGAAAAAACCATCAGCAATGCTGTGATAACCGTCAGGAGGGCTAGGGTCAGAAAAATATACTGTGCCATATAAGTGGTCTGTTTCTTGTGTCCCGAGAGGTTGTCCCGGGTAGTTAATTGGTCGAACAATGGATTCGACTTACGGTGCTTCTGTGTGGTGTTTTTGACGGACAGTTACATCAATGCGCTTGGATGGTTCAATGCCTTCGACAAGTAGGTCCTTGCCAAAAACAAAATTCTGGCGAACATAATCGCTCGGTACAATGCGATCGGTTAGAAAGATCGCTTCTTTGGGACAAGCCTCTTCACACAGACCACAAAAGATACAGCGCAGCATGTTAATTTCGTACACCGCAGCGTACTTCTCCTCGCGGTAAAGGTGTTCCTCGCCCTTTTGGCGTTCTTCTGCTACCATCGTAATGGCTTCCGCTGGGCAGGCCACGGCACAAAGCCCACAGGCAGTACAGTTTTCCCTGCCCTGTTCGTCCCGCTTCAATACGTGCCAACCTCGGTACACGGGCGCGAATATCCGTTTCACTTCCGGATAGCGCAAGGAATTAGATTTGCCAAAAAGCGTCCGCAAAAAGTGCTTGAGCGTGATCCACATACCGCCCAAGATGGCAGGTAGATAGATGCGTTCCAGAAAAGTCATTTCCTTGTTAACGACAAGTTTTGAGCGCTGTGTAAGTTGCATATTTTTAAGTATGGTAATATGATAATCGGGAAGTTTGAAAGGATATTATTGACCAAAAAGTAGTGATCCACCGCCTGTCAAAACCATATTCAAAATGGCGAGCGGAATCAGTACTTTCCAGCCAAGGTGCATGAGTTGGTCGTAGCGGAAGCGCGGAAGCGTCCAACGAATCCACATGAAAACGAATATAAAGAAGAATGTTTTGGCGAACAGTACCACCGGTCCCATCAAGCCCCACAGCCAACCTGCATCGATCCCAGGAAAGTTGTAACCACCAAAATAGACGGTGGAAATCACCGCCGATGATACAAACATGTTAATATATTCAGCAAACAGGAAAAAACCGAGCTTCATGGCGCTGTATTCCGTGTGATAACCACCCACCAACTCTGTTTCACATTCGGGTAAGTCGAAAGGCGCCCTGTTGGTTTCAGCAAGTGCACACACAAAGAAAATCAGGAACCCAAGTGGTTGAACAAAAATATTCCACTGTGGAATAATGCCCCACCAAGCACCAGCCTGCCCTTCCGCGATGCCACGCAAACTCAATGTGCCGGAAAGCATGACGATGGCGATTATACTCAGTCCCATGGCCAATTCGTAAGAAATCATCTGCGAACTGGCGCGAATAGCACCGAAAAGGGAGTATTTGTTGTTAGACGCCCACCCGCCAATCATGATGCCATATACTCCCAGTGATACAAAACCCATCACGTACAGAATGCCAATATTCACGTCGGTCACCTGTAAATCAACATGTAGGCCGAAACCGGTGAATACCGTGCCCCAAGGAATCACTGCGGAGGTCATCAGCGCTACAAAAATGAAAATACCAGGACCCAGAATGAACAACATCCTGTTTGATTCGCGTGGAATAAAATCCTCTTTGGTAAACATCTTTATGCCGTCGGCAATAGGTTGGAGGATGCCAAATGGCCCCGCGCGGTCTGGTCCGAGTCGATCTTGCATGAAAGCTGCCACTTTCCGCTCTCCGTAAGTGGAGTAGGCCGCAATACCGAGGGTAACGACAAACAGGATGAGGATTAACGCCATCTTTTGGATGACAACAGCCGATATGAGAAGTAATAATGCAGTCATGTTATCTTGTTGTTGGCTTATTTGGGGGCCAATGGTTCGGTAATGATATACCCACGCTCGCTGGAAAGGGTTATCGGACGGTCAATGACGCGCCTTCGTAGTGGTTTTGTGAAATAACGGAGTGACGGTCTATATTGCTTGGACCTTCGATGGTCCAGTCTCCGGCCCCTTTCTTATCAAAACGACAGGTGTTACAAATGAATTCATGCACTTCTCCATAGTGGTCTTTGCGTGCAGTAATGCGAAAGATTTCACCACCATACATCCACGCCACTGCTTTGCCGGAACAAGTTGGGCAATCGCGGTGTGCATTCATTGGGTTGAGAAACCATACCCGGCTTTTGAATCGGAATGTACGATCGGTAAGTGCTCCAACCGGGCAAACATCAATCACGTTTCCGCTGAACTCACTCTCGATAGATTTTTCAATGTAGGTGCTGATTTCGGCATGATCACCTCTGCCGATGATACCGTGTACACGCTCCGGGGAAAGTTGTTGGGCCAAGTACACACAACGCCAGCACATGATACACCGGGTCATGTGCAATTTAATGTACGGACCAATGTCTATTTTCTCAAAAGTCCGCCGCTCGAATTCGTATCGGGTAGTGGCTTTCCCATGCTCAAAAGCGAGGTCTTGCAGGTGACATTCGCCTGCTTGATCACAGATTGGGCAGTCTAGGGGGTGGTTGAGCAGCAAAAACTCGACGACACCGGCGCGGGCAGCAGTCACAGCTTCATCCGATTTACTGGCTACTTCCATCCCGTCCATCACCATGGTCTGGCATGACGCCATGAGTTTGGGCATGGGGCGTGGATCTTTTTCGGAGCCTTTGGTGACCTTTACCAAGCAGGTACGGCACTTTCCCCCGGAGCCTTTCAGCGAAGAGTAATAACACATGGCGGGCGGCACGAGGTCGCCGCCGATCTGGCGCGCTGCATGGAGGATGGTCGTGCCTTCGGCAACTTCGATTTCAACTCCGTCTATTTTTACTTTTGGCATTGTGGTAATGCTTTAATTTTCAAGTTGTGGTAATATCTGCTGAACACCATTTTGCAATTCCGAGCGTTGACTTTCATCGGTGTGAAATTTCATCAGCGTGTGTTCAACGCTTGTTCAGCCCGCTAAAGGCTAATATTGAGTTTCAATTATCGCCAAGTTAAGTTCTTGTTTGGTCAACAATTAAACCGCTATTGTATTGGCGACAGGCTCGTGTACCAGCCCATAATTTCTTTCCAAACACAACTTTGGTTCTTTCACGTGCCATTCGAACTCCTCCCGGAAATGTCGAATGGCAGCGTTGACTGGCCAGGCGGCAGCGTCGCCGAGGGGACATATGGTATTGCCCTCCATGTTTTTCGCTACGTCAGTGAGCAAGTCAATATCGCTCATTTTACCTTGACCGTTTTCCATGCGGTGAAGAACTTTTTCCATCCAGCTGGTACCCTCGCGGCAAGGGGAACATTGTCCGCAAGATTCGTGGGCATAGAAACGACTAAAATTCCAGGTGTTGCGCACGATGCACTGGTCTTCGTCGTAAACAATAAAGCCGCCGGATCCGAGCATGGAGCCTGTTGCGAAACCGCCATCGGAGAGGCTTTCGTAGGTCATCATACGGTTTTCGCCATTGGCTGTTTTGCACACAAGGAAATGCGGCAGGATGGGCACGGAAGAACCACCTGGAACACAGGCTTTTAGTTTTTTGCCGTTTTTTATGCCGCCGCACCACTCATCGGAGTACAGAAACTCTTCAACAGAGATACTCATTTCAATTTCATATACTCCTGGCTTGTTGATGTTGCCACTGGCAGAGATCAACTTCGTGCCGGTACTTTTTCCGGTGCCAATTTTTGCGTATTCGTCGCCACCCTCGTTGATGATGGGCACCACTGCTGCGATTGTTTCCACGTTGTTGACCACCGTAGGCGATTGCCAGAGCCCCTTGATGGCGGGGAATGGTGGTTTGATACGCGGGTTGCCGCGTTTGCCTTCGAGGCTTTCCAGCAGTGCTGTTTCCTCGCCACAGATATAAGCGCCTGCACCAATATTGACATACAAGTCTAGGTCATAGCCCGATCCAAGAATATTCTTACCCAACCATCCAGCAGCATACGCTTCGCTGATTGCTTTTTCTAGGATAAAAAGAATCCAGGAGTACTCGCCCCGTATGTAGATATAAGAGGTGTTGGCGCCCAGTGCATACGAGGCGGTGATCATGCCTTCAATGAGGAGGTGTGGGATTTTCTCCATCAGATACCGGTCTTTGAAAGTCCCGGGTTCGCTTTCATCGGCGTTGCAAACAAGGTAACGGGGCACCCCCTCCGGTTTGGCAAGGAAAGACCATTTCATGCCGGTAGGGAAACCGGCACCGCCGCGACCGCGAAGGCCACTTTTTTTAACCTCTTCCACCACGGCATCTGGCGACATGGTTTTCAAAGCCTTTTCTACAGCGCGATATCCGCCGTTTTTGCGGTACACCTCGTAGGTACTGATGCCCTCCAATTGGGCGTGCTCAAGCAGAAGTTTTCTTGCCATATTGTTTTTGCCGCCACGTCGCTAAATACGCGGTAGTTTTGTTTTGATACTGCGGGGTGCCGGTTGATCAGCAGACTAATTTTCTGCTAAAAGCTAAAATTATCAACCCAAACGCCCAAATTTTCAATAGTTGTGCACAAATTTTCACGACTCTTTTCCAACAGCTAAAGTCAGGAGGCATACTGTCTGGCGCAAAAGGTCCACTTTTAGTCATAGACGCAACCATTCAACCAGATTACTCCTTTTCTTTGGCGAAAGCCTCCATAAAATCTTCGCGCAGCCGTTCCGGCGTCATCACGGCACATTGGAAGTCTGGCGTTGGGAAAACACCGACTTTCATTTTTTCGGTTTCAAAGTCATCCAGCCATTCCACAAATTCCACAACATCCATGGCTTCCACCCTAAACTCATCATAACCGCATTTTTCCCGAAAAATAGCGGCAAATTCAGCATTTGGGAACACGGCGAACACGTCAGAATTATCTTCATCGTCTTCCAGCATCAGCCAACCCTCATCATCTGTGAGGCCCCATACCTCTTCTTCCGCCACGGTAGTTCGGATGAAATATTTATACCTGCTCTCTGGACGGCGGGCGAGGGTCGCTTCTATTTCGCTTGGTGATAGTTGCATTTAATTTGATTTTAAAAATCTTCCGAGTACCCAGCCCATTTCACCGTTGGTACGGCGGACTTTGTACCAAGTAGAGTACGTGATGGTTTCTACCGCACTGGCGGATATATCTGCGGTCATGTGCCCTTTTTGAGGGTCTTGATAGGAGACAGTATAGTTGTTGTCGCCGGCGTTGTAACTTTCGATGACAACCGCTTTGCCTTTTGGCAGTATTACGATCGCCCCGTTTCCGGTTAAGGTTGTTTCCTTTTTCAATATGGCCTCATTTTCGTTCTCCGAGTTTCTGGTTTCCAATATCTCAACGCCTTCGTTGTTTCGGAAACTTCCCAATTTGTCAGACTGCACAGTGGCTTCTTTCCGCATGGTCACATTGTTGCCAATGATGGTTCCTTTTGGCCCATTGGAAGTTCCTACATTTGGTTCCACCTGATTTGGTGCTGCTGTTGGCACTTCTTTTTGGCTTGGCACCGACGTCGAAATCCCTTTGTCAACCAGTTTTATTTGTCGTTCCAGGTTTTCCAGCTCGTTTTCAATTTCAGCAATCTCTTGTTTGTCCGAAAGTTCTTTCTTTTTCTCCTCCAGGGCAGCTTTCAACTTTTGAAGTTCAGCACCGACCGATGGCGAACTTTTTTCTTGGCAAAAAGACAATAAAACTGATGGAATAATCAGATAAATGAGGTATTTTATCTTTTTCATGATCAATTATATTGGTGGATAGGTAATTTTTGTTCCAACTTTTCGATGTTCGATCAATGCATTTTCCAAGTGCCTTTGTCAATTTTACCTGCTCGGCAATCCTCTATGAATTGGTCAATTTTATTTTCCGTCAGGTGTTCATGGTAAAACTCACCTACCTGCATCATGGGAGCATAACCACAAGCGCCTAGGCATTCCACCTGTTTGATGGTAAACATTCCATCTGGTGTAATTTGATTTTTCCCAATGCCCAATTTTAATTTGGTGTATTCAATTATGCGTTCAGCGCCCTCAATGGCACAGGGGCCGGTATGGCAGAATTCAAGAACGTATTTACCAACTGGCTGAAGGTTAAACATGGAGTAAAAAGATGCTACTTCATACACCTCAATGGGGGTAATCCCCAAGGTTGCAGCCACTTCATCCATGGCAGCGACGCTGAGCCAACCGTGGTTTTCTTCTTGGGCAATGTGCAAGGCGCGTAGAATAGCGCTTTTACCGCGTCCTTCCGGATAATTTTTCATCAGGCCCAGCACTTCTGCGCGGGCTGCTTCAGAATATTGGAACGGGGTGCCGTTTTGTGTAGGTGCTGCGTGCATGTTGTTGTTCGTTCTTTGTTCGTTCTTTGTTCGAATGGTTTCACCGACGGTGTTGTGCGTTATGCGTCGAGTTCTCCGGCTATCACATTCATGGAACTCATGGTGAGGATGGCATCAGAAAGGAGTGATCCTCGAATCATTTCAGGATAAGCTTGGTAGTAAATGAAACAAGGTCGTCGGAAGTGCAGCCGGTATGGTTGGCGACCGCCGTCGCTGACCAGGTAAAATCCGAGTTCGCCGTTTCCGCCTTCGACGGCATGGTACACTTCTCCGACGGGGATTGGTGTTTCTTGCATGACCACTTTGAAGTGATAAATGAGCGCTTCCATTTTGGTGTACACATCAGGTTTTTCCGGCAAATAAAAAGCAGGTACATCCGCGTGATAAGGGCCTTCCGGCAGGTTGTTGTACGCTTGATGGATGATGCGCAAACTTTGCCGGATTTCTTCTTGGCGAACCACAAACCGGTCGTAGGTATCACCCGAAGTGCCCACCGGGATGTCAAATTCAAAATCCTGGTAGCTGGAGTAAGGGTTCATGACGCGAACATCATAATCTACGCCTGCTGCACGCAGATTGGGCCCTGTAAATCCATACGCCATGGCCCGTTCTGCGGAGATTGGTCCAGCGCCAATACAACGGTCCATAAAGATCCTGTTGCGTTCGAGCATGCTGTTAAATTCTTCGAAACGCGCAGGAAACCCCTTTAAAAAATCTTTGAGTTTGGTGTGGAATGCTGGGGTGAAATCTCGCTCCATCCCGCCGATACGCCCAATATTGGTGGTCAGGCGGGAGCCGCACACTTCCTCAAACAGTTCGTAGATCAATTCGCGCTCCTGAAACATGTAGGTGAATCCCGTGAGGGCGCCCGTATCGACACCAATAACGGTATCACAAACCAAGTGGTCTGCAATGCGGGAGAGCTCCATGATGATCAC
>CAIZLM010000055.1 GCA_903933805.1 uncultured Bacteroidota bacterium
ATACTTCTGAGGTATTGTCAATATTCACCGAAAAAGAACTGCTTGCCGGCGGTGTTTACAAAAAAAACGCCCGAAATGTGTTCAGATTTATAGCATCCGATGTGCCCGACTTTGCCTTTGGAGCCAGCGATCACTACAACTGGGACGCAACTTCCGTGGTTGTAGATGATGCAACAGGTCGGCGCACTTTTGTGAGCGCGGCATACAACAGCGCTTCCAGCGACTACCCACAGGTTGCACAAATAGCCGCAGATGGTATTCGACACATGAGCACCTGGCTGCCTGGTTATCCATTTCCCTATCCCGTTATGACCATCTTTAATGGCAATGACGGCATGGAATACCCGATGATGTGCAACGATGTCAGCACTGCACCAGGGTCACCCATGGGACTTACCATCCACGAAGTGAGTCACTCCTATTTCCCCTTTATGATGGGCATCAACGAGCAAGACCACGCATGGATGGACGAAGGGTGGGCGGCGTTTTTTGATTTTATGCTCACCGACTCGCTGTCCCACCACACCCTCGGAGGTGTTCGTGATTATTCTTCTATTGCCGGCACCGACAACGATGTACCGCCCATGGTAAAATCGCGCAACCTCTCCACTGCCTACCGAAATGCCTCATACCAACGGCCACAAAACGCCTATTTTACATTGTTGGACCTGCTGGGATATGAAAAATTTCATGAATGTATGATGGTGTATATGTCGCGCTGGAAGGGGAAACATCCGGCGCCATTTGATTTTTTCCAAACCTGGAACAATGTATCCGGCCAAAATCTCGATTGGTTCTGGCGCCCTTGGTTCTTTGAATGGGGATATCCTGACCTTCAAATACAGGGCGTCATCAACGACGAGGCTTCCAATGCAGCCACCGTGGTCATTGCCCGAAACGGAACACTGCCTGTGCCCATTCACCTGGAAGTCGTGTTTGAAGATGGTACCAAACAGACGTTTCACAACACCGCTGCTGTTTGGAAGGATGGTAAGCAGCAATTTAAAATTCGCTGCCCCCAAGGGAAAAAAGTGAAAGAAGCAAAACTTGGTCTGCGGACGATCCCAGATGCCGTTTCTCAAGACAACACTTGGAGAAAGTAATCAGGCCTTTGCCAACTCATATACATATTTTCTATCAAAAGATGAGTACATTTGTGTCGCAAAAGCACCTTACCAACAACGTTAAATCATATACCGCAGGATGAAAAAAAGAAGTACACTCACATACGTTCTCTACGGTGCATTGGCCTTGTCAGTGCTCATCGCAGGTTACTATGCCTGCCAAAAACAAAAGGATAAACAAATAAAACAAGAACAGGATGAGGCTGAATTACAGCAAACCTTGCGGGACTTGGGTTATGCGCATGGTGACACCTCCAACACTGCAACAGGCAGTGCGTTTGTAGGCGGTGATACGACCATCCAATCGGGTTCCACGCCAACCACCAACCAAGATGGTGTAGAAGCAGCGCGGCCTTCCAACACTCCCGCGACCGCAAAAACGCCCGTCCAAACCAAGACTCCTACAACCAAGCCTGCTACTCCCCCTGCTACTAAAACCAGCACCACGCCCAAAGCAATCGCTGGACCAGGCGCTGGCCGCTGGGCTGTTCGCGCTGGAACTTTTGCCAACCAAGAAGGTGCCAGACGCCGCCTGGAGGACGTTATCAAGCAAGGTTACCCCAACGCTGCCATCGTAAAAACCAGTGATGGGAAAGCCGCTGTGGTTGTATTCCGCTCTGACGACAAAAAAGCCGCTATACGTGTTGTTGATCAATTGGAAGAAAAAGGCATCGACGCCGCTGTTTTTGACCGAAAAAACTAGTGCCGCGCCCAGTTAATGGCCCATGAATTGGAGAGGCGAATTTTCCCTTCATCAAGGCGTGAGGAGGGCTCAATACGGGATATTGTAACCGACGAACAACGCAGAGGAAGTGAAAATTGGACCGCCACATACATGGGCCATTGACTGGACACGGCACTATTCACACGGTCTTTGACACGCCATCATTGATTCTACCAACCGGTATTATATTGTGAGAGGCAGCATTGGTTTACACTTCCAATGCTGCCTCCCTTTTTGGTCGGTAACTGTTTATGCATATTATTCCGATAATAAACTGCCCGCATACCAGCTGAACAGCGACAAAAATATCATTCCTTGAGAACCCTTTTCAAGCCCCCACGGTTATTTGGGCAAGTTTTACAACATGAGCATCGGAACAGTAACAAAATCAACAGGCAGCTGGTACAATGTGCGACTCGACGGCGAAGACACTACCCTGCAATGCCGTATGGTGGGTAAATTCCGCCTCGACGACGTTCACCTCACCAACCCGGTGGCTGTCGGCGACCGGGTAGAAGTAGCCCCCGAAGGTGACAACCAAGGCATGATCAATAAAATATTGCCCCGGCGCAACTACGTGGTGCGCCAATCACCGCGCCGAAAATTTGACATGCACCTGCTTGCGGCCAACATAGACCAAGCAGTCGTAATTGTCACCATCGTACATCCCACCATCAAACCAGGATTCATTGACCGTTTCCTCGTGATGATCGAGCACAATGAAATACCGGCAACCATCGTGTTCAACAAGGCTGATCTGTACGATGAAGCAGATATGGATCAATTCTTAGCGTGGAAGGCCGTGTACGAGAAAATCGGGTATGGTGTACTGCTGACATCCGTGGTACATGGATTGGGACTGGAAGAATTCAAGCACTTGTTGCAGGGAAAGACAACCCTCATGAGTGGTCAGTCAGGGGTAGGGAAAAGCAGCCTAATGAATGCCATTCAGCCACAACTCGACCTGCGTACCGGCGAGATCAGCGACTATTCAGGCAAAGGACAACACACCACCACCTTTGCGGAGATGTATGATTTGGATTTTGGCGGCAGGCTGATTGATACCCCGGGCATCAAAAACCTGAGTTTCAACAACAAAGACAAGGCCAACATCGCCCACAGTTTCCGTGAATTCTTTGTTCTTTCCCAGCATTGCCGCTTTGGCAGCGCGTGTCTGCACCGCAATGAACCGGGTTGTGCCGTTCACGAAGCCCTGCGACAAGGGGATGTCAGCGAAAGCCGCTTCAACTCCTACTTGGCGCTGCTGGAAGAAGCCGAAGATCAAAATTTCTGGGAGCGCAACAAAGAGACTTACTGACCCTTTAGAGCTCCATCACCGTACCACATTTCGTGCAGGTTCGGGCGTCCAAACGCGCTTTGTACTGACCAATGGCCTCTTTGATCTGCGTGCCTATGTCTTTCAGTTCAAATCCTGCTTCGTGGAGTGGGTTGCCGCAGTGCTCGCAAAACCACAGCAATTTATCCACCTCACCGGGGTTTCGGTGGCGTTCGAGCACCAGGCCCACGGTGCCAGCCGGGCGTTGCGGAGAGTGCGGAATCCGGGGCGGCAAGAGAAACATCTCCCCTTCACGGACATCAATGGTCTCAGGATTTCCGGCTTCGTTGATGATCTTCACTTGAATATCGCCCTCCAGTTGGTAAAAAAGTTCCTCTCCTTCTTCCCAATGGTAGTCTTTGCGGCCATTCGGACCGCCTACAATCATCACGATAAAATCGGCATTGTCAAGGTAAATTTGCTTGTTACCCACGGGTGGCTTCAATAGTTCGCGGTTTTCCTTGATCCAGTTTTGGAGGTTGAATGGTCGGGAGATTGGCATAGTCAAGCGTAAGTTTGGTGAGAAATCCAATAAAAAGTATCAAATGTTATTTGTTGCGCATCCTGATGATTGGACAAATCATTTCTTCCAGTGAAATACCACCGTGTTGGAAGGTATTTCTGTAGTAGTTGAAGAAGTGGTTGTAGTTGTTGGGATACAGGAAAAACTTGTCTTCCTTGGCAAAAATAAAGCTACTGCTGATGTTGGGGCGCGGAAGTCCTACTTTGTGCGGGTCCTTGATGGCCAGTACGTCGCGGGGATCGTATTGCAGGTTTCTGCCCACTTTATAGCGGAGGTTGCTGGTTGTTTCACGGTCACCAACCACCTTGGAAGGTGTTTGAACGCGGATGGTTCCGTGGTCAGTGGTAACAAATAGCTGAACATTGCGGCCTTCGAGTTTTTGCAGGGCCGACCACAGGGGGCTGTGCAGAAACCATGAGCGCGTGAGCGAGCGGTATGCCGGCTCATCACCTGCCAATTCTTTGAGCACCTCCATTTCTGTGCGTGCGTGCGAGAGCATGTCAATAAAATTGTACACGATCACCGTCAGGTCGTTGTTCAGGTAATGTAAGATATTGTCGTTCAGTTCTTTACCATGGCCCACATTGGTCACTTTGACATAATCCCATTTTACTGGTTTTCGGAAAGCGCGGTCTATCTGTTTCCCCAGGAAGAAATCTTCAAACAAATTTTTGCCCCCCTCGTCCATATCATTCTTCCATTTGTCGGGAAACGCTTTTTCTATTTCGGAGGGCATCATCCCGGCGAAGATGGCATTTCGGCTATACTGGGTAGCGGTGGGCAGGATGCTGAAAAAATAGCCTTCGTTTTCGGTTTTGAATTGTTCATTGAACATCGGTTCAATGGTTTTCCACTGATCGTATCGCAGGTTGTCGAGCAAGAGCATGATGGTGGGGGTACCGTTGCTCACATGGGGGAAAATGTGCTTTCGCATCATGGAGTGTGACATCACGGGCCCCACCTCCTTGTCTTGGTCTACCCAGTCAACATAATTTTTCACCACGAATTTAGAAAACTCCGTGTTGGCCTGTTCTTTCTGTTGGGCGAGGATATCGGTAACGCCACTGGCCTGATTGGCATCGACCTTCAGTTCCCAGGCTACGATTTTTTTATACGCGTCAACCCATTCTATATGGTCTAGGCCGCCCGTGATTTGCATAAAAATCTGTCGGAATTCCTGTTGGTAGTTGAGGGCTGTTTTTTCACTCACCAGCCTTTTGTTGTCCAATATTTTTTTGAGGGTTAGCAGGATCTGGCTTGGGTTTACCGGCTTGATGAGGTAGTCGGAAATCTGGGACCCGATGGCATCCTCCATCACGTGTTCGGCCTCGTTTTTGGTAATCATGACCACTGGAACCGTCGGGTTGCGTTCCTTGATACGCGGCAGCACTTCGAGGCCGGTAAGGCCGGGCATACTCTCATCGAGAAACACGACATCTATTTCGTCGGCTTGTTCGTCGTAAATTTCCACCGCATCGAAGCCATTGGAGGCGGTCAATACGTCAAAGCCTTTCGACTGTAGAAAAATGATGTGTGGCTTGAGGAGGTCTATCTCGTCATCTGCCCAAAGAATTTTTATTTTATCCATGGATATCGTAGTAGGGGTTGCGTTTGCAAAGGTGAACAATCTAAGCGGGTCTGGTACAACGAATTTGCAGGGTAGTTTATGTCTTAAAAATGAAAACAGGTTAAAAATATAATTTTCCGACGGTGCGGTATGTTTTAAAACACACACAAATCGAAGAAAACGCTGTCAAATCGCGACCTTTGCAACCATATGAACAACAGGCAGAAAATCTTCAATGATCCCGTGTACGGCTTTGTTTCGGTGCCCCGCGGTATCCTGCTCGATCTCATTGATCACCGATATTTCCAGCGGCTGAGGCGAATCCGACAGCTTGGGCTTACCCCGTACGTGTACCCAGGGGCTTTACACACCCGCTTTCACCACGCACTGGGCGCACTGCACCTGATGCAACAGGCCATCGAAACGCTGCGGCAAAAGGGCACGCCCATCACAGACGACGAGGCAGAGGCTGCTTGCATTGCTATTTTATTGCACGACATTGGCCACGGCCCCTTTTCCCATGCCTTGGAACACACCCTGCTCGAAATGCACCATGAAGCAATTTCCTTCGAATTCATGCAGGCGCTCAATCGGGAATTTGACGGGCGGCTAACGCTGGCAATGGACGTATTCCGCGATACGTACGAAAAAAAATTTCTGCACCAACTGGTATCGGGACAACTCGATATGGACCGAATGGACTACCTGAACCGCGACAGTTTTTTTACCGGGGTAAGTGAAGGAGTCATTGGCTACGACCGCATTATCAAGATGCTGGCAGTACACGAGGGGGAGTTGGTCGTGGAGGAAAAAGGCATTTACAGCATCGAGAATTTTTTGCTCGCTCGGCGCCTGATGTATTGGCAGGTGTACCTGCACAAAACCAGTGTGTCCGCTGAAAAAATGCTGATTTTTGCGCTAAAACGCGCCAGAATGCTTGCTTTGCAAGGCGAAATACTCGAAGCCCCTCGTTACCTGGGATGGTTTCTCTACAAAAAACCTGGGAAAAAAACCGACCCCGCTGTATTGTTGGAACACTTTTCCAAGTTGGACGACAACGATATCACCTCTGCCATAAAATACTGGGCAGAATCAAGCGATTTCACCCTGGCTTATCTGTCCAAAGGGCTGCTCGATCGAAAACTGTTCCGACTCGAGTGGTTCAGTGAAGCGGTGACGCCCGCATACATACTGGAAATCAAGCAAAAGATCGGCAGAGAACTGGGGAATAAGATAGACTTGGATTTCGTCGTATTTACAGGCTCCGAAAGCAACCGCGCGTACGATGATTCCAAGGAACAAATAAAAATTTTGTTTAAAAACGGTCAAGTATTACCCATTGATCAATGTTCTGACGTACCACTGTACACAAAAATGGTGACAAAATATTTCATCGCATACCCAAAACTCCCCGGTTTTTAAAAACAACGCCAACCAGTTGCCTAAAAAAAACATCCAAAAACATCTGATCAATATGAGAACAGCAACCTTTCTCCTCCTCCTATTTTTGAGCTTTGCCACCAACGCCTCTGCTCAAGAGGGCCCTCCGAATGCCCAACCCGGTAAATGTTATGCCAAATGTGTGTTACCCAACCAATTTGAAAATGTCACGGAACAAGTGTTGGTAAAAGCCGCATCAAAAAAAATAACGGCTTCCCAGGCTGTCATAGAACCCCAAAAAATTGATCTCGTTGCAAAGGATGCGAGTAAGCGGTGGATCATTACCCCGGCGGAATACAGCACCGTCATGGAACAGGTGATGGTCAAGGAACCAAGCAAACGCCTGATTCCCATCCAACCCGTGTACGAAACGGTGGATAAAACGAAAGAAGATGGCGACAGCCCCAGTCCAGGAACGACCCGTATCGTCAGTGTCGCCGCAGAATACGAAACGGTGATCGACCGCGTGGTAACGAAAGCTGAAAGCAAGCGCTTCGTGGAGGTGCCGGCAGTATATGAAACGGTGACCGAATCGTATGTACTGGAACCGGCCTATTCCAAGATTGACGTGTTTGAACCGCAATATGAAACCGTCACCGAACGCTTGGAAACCAAACCCGCCGCAACCCAATGGGTGAAAAAAATCGCCGACGCCAATTGCCTGGGGACCAACCCCGAAGATTGCTTTGTATGGTGTTTGGTAGAAACACCACCGGAATTCCAACCCATCACCAAACGCGTCAACCGAGGTTGCGATGGCTCGGGCGTATCTGACGCCGGCTGCATCAAAACAACAGAATTCCCAGCCAAAATGGGCGCACACAGCGTCCAAAAAATCAAAACACCGGCGGCCATCCGAGAAGAAATCATTCCGGCAGAATACAAAACCCTGACGATTAGAAAGGTAAAAACGCCCGCCACCACCCGGGAAGAAACGGTTCCTTCCACCCTCCCACCCGGCAAAAAACACGTCCTTAAAACGGCCGCTTCCGTCCGAGAAGAAACTATTCCCGCCGAATATGTGACCTTGTCGAAGCAAATCGTCAAAACACCGGCCAGTTTCCGCGAGGAGTTGATCCCCCCGGTGTATGAAACCTACAACATCCGGGTACTGAAGGCCGCCGCAAACACCAACGCAACCGTCATTCCGGCAGAATACGTGACCATCACCAAACGGAAACTCACAAAGGCCGGCGGCTTCACGGCTTGGAAAGAGGTGCTGTGCAGTGATAAAATACCCGAATATACCACCCGACAAGTTCAGGAAGCCCTTAACAAAGCCGGCTATAAAGTGGGTACGCCCGACAACCAGATGGGGCCTGCGACCAAAGCAGCACTTACCAAGTTTCAAAAAGACAAAGGCTTACCAGTGGGCAGCGTGGATGCCGGAACATTAAAAGCACTTGGGATAAAACAATAGTAACTGGTTACCGTGGTCGTGTCTGAGAGAAAAAAGTGATCGTTCTTTGTCAGACGAAGTTGATTTTTGCAGGCCGCAG
>CAIZLM010000056.1 GCA_903933805.1 uncultured Bacteroidota bacterium
ATTATATGATTTGTACCCATCCATGGGCGGTGATGCTGACTTTCAGTTTACAACCGTGGCAGACCGTTTTTTAGCGTCTGTGCGGGCGATGGGTGGCAACGATGCGCCTTGGCAAAAGGCTTTCATGAATTACCGGGCATGGAATTTCAAAACGATGCAACCCAACACCACCAGCGTTCCGGAACCTGAAGCTGCCGGCGCCTATGCTTGGGTGCTGTACAATGCGTATAAAAAAACGGGCAATCCGGCCTATTTACAAGGCGCCGAGTGGAGCATGGAGTTTTTAAGTTCGTGGACGACCAACCCATCATACGAAATGCAATTGCCCTACGGAACTTATACGGCGGCGAAGATGAATGCGGAATTGGGAACCCACTACGATGTTGAAAAGATGGTCAACTGGTCGTTCGACCGGGGGGCGCTGCGGGGCTGGGGCACCATTGTGGGTACTTGGGGCGGCTACCAGGTTTCCGGCTTGGTTGGAGAGGCCAACGATGGTGGCAACGACTATGCGTTCCAGATGAACGGCGTCCAACAAGCGGCGATGCTGGTACCCATGGTGCGCTACGACAAACGTTTTGCCCGGGCCATTGGCAAGTGGGTGCTCAACCTGGCAAATGCTACCAGACTTTTTTACCGAGGCTTTTTGCCCTCTACTCTACAAGACGCCTCCGCTTGGTCGAACACAAACGACCCCGACCGCGTCATCGGATACGAGGCACTGCGGGAACAATGGCAAGGCAACTCGCCAGTTTCCACAGGAGATGCCGTCGGTGGCGGTTGGGCAAATACCAACTTGGCGCTTTATGGCACCTCATCCATTGGATACCTCGGGGCGTTGCTGGAAAAAACAAACGTCAATCAAATCCTAAAAATCGACCTGCTTAAAACCGATTTCTTTGGAGACCCTGCGTTCCCCACTTACCTGTTGTACAACCCCTACCCAACGGCCAAGACCATCGCACTCGCTGTGGGCAATTCCCCCATAGATGTCTATGATGCGCTCTCTGAAAGTTTTCTCCTGCAAGGCGTCAACGGAACAGTGAACCTGACCATTGCTGCCGATGCAGCCTTACTCATAACGCTGACCCCGACCGGCGGCGCCAAAACGTATGATGGGCCTAAGTTGTTGGTGGACGGAACCATTGTGGACTACCAGCAATCCGTTCAGCCATTTCAATATGTACCCCGCATACAAGGGCTTTCAGCCTCTAAAACTACCGTTGAGCTCACCGATTCAGCGCGTGTTTTTTCGGCCATTTCAGACCAAGACTCCAACAATTTCACCTACTATTGGAGTGCCGATGGCGGTTCAATCACAGGATCGGGGTCGTCCGTCGCTTGGTATCCTCCAGCAGCCCAGGGCACTTACAACGTTACCCTCATCGTTGCCGACGAATCCGACAACCGTGATACGGCCACCGTTGCCATTTTGGTCGTTCCTGAAATAAACCAAGCGCCCCAAATTGCCGGTATCCAAAAAAGTGACGCGTATTTAAGTCCCGGCGGAACATTGCAGCTTTCTTGTTCGGCGACCGACCCCAATGGGGATCCTTTGACCTATTTTTGGACCAGTTCCAGCGGCGCCATGCTGCCGTTGGGCAATACCGCAGCGTGGACCGCTTCTGCCTTGGAAGGCGTTGTACAATTCCAAGTGACCGTCCTAGACGATCAAGGATTGTCCGCATCCGCGACCGCGACCGTTCTGGTGTACAATTTTGACAATACCACCGGAAATATCATTGCCTACTATCCATTTTCAGGAAATGCGAACGACGTGAGTGGTAACGGACAACACGGACAGCCCAGTGGCGCCCTGAATGTCGCTGATTGGAACGGACATCCAGCCAGCGCTTATACATTCGACGGCGTCAATGACAACATCAGCGTGCCGAACAGCCCGATCCTTAATTTTCAGCAAGGTATCACCATCAGCGGCCGGTTCAGCGCCAAATTACTCCCCAACCATGAAATATTCCTGCTATCCCATGGAAGCTGGCAAAACCGCTGGAAGCTATCCATCACACCGGAGCGCCGAATCCGCTGGACACTCAACAGCGTTGCCGCCATTGGCGATCTAGACAGCGAGACAACCATCACCAAAGATAGCTTGTACCATTTTTCGGCCACTTACGACGGCACTTTGCTAGCACTTTTCATCAATGGAAAACTAGAAAGTTATAAGAGTTTAGGAGGCCTCATACGCACCACCACGCTGCCTTTTCTCATGGGTCAAATACTGCCAGGGGTCACTGATTTTAATTTCAAAGGCCTGCTCGACGATGTGAAAATATTCGATTACGCACTCCATCCTTCCGCCGTTCAATCGTTGTACCAAAATAGCCTCACCAGCATCTTGCAACCGTCTGGCGAACCCGAAGTAGTACAGCTAATTCCCAATCCGGTTGAAGAGACCCTGTACATAAGCTTGCCCTCGGCTGCCAAGGAGGAAGCAAATATTGCCATTTTCAATCCCGCAGGTCAACGCGTAAAAAGCCACAATACAGTGGCAGAATCGCCTGTAATAATTGATGTAAAAAATTACAAATCAGGTGTTTACACAGTTATAATCACCACCAATTCCCGCTGTTACACGGCAAGATTTATAAAAATGTAAGCCGCATATCCACTTGTGGCAAACTTGATAACCAATCAAATTATTTTTTTCAAAACTTTAAACTCAATACAAATATGAAACGGCGTTTACACACAGTGCAGATATTCCTCTGTGGCTTGCTACTGGCAGCCACGGGCGCGTTTGCTCAAACCCCGGTAGCCAATTACCCATTCTCCGGCAGTGCCAGAGACGTATCGGCCAACGGCAACAATGCTACCATCAATGGCGCTACCCTGACCCAAGACCGCTTTGGTTGGGCCAACAGCGCGTTCAATTTTGATGGCGCACATGGCAACCTCAAAGCACCCAATGCAGCAGCCCTCAATTCAGCTACTGCAACGGTCAGCTTTTGGATCAACGTAAACCAACTCCCTGTCAATGGCGAAGCCTATGTGCTGTCTTATGGCGGTTGGCAGGAACGTTGGAAAATCTCCTTGCCCAACCACGGGAAACTGGTGTGGACTACCCACGCCACGGCTTGTTGCTCCGACCTGGATGCAGGCGGCGGCAATGAAGTGGTGCCCGGCGTATGGAAACACATGGTTTTCGTACACGATGGCACCAACGACATTATTTATGCCAATGGGGTACAAGTTGCTTCAAAAGCATCTGCTGGCGCGCTGAGCAACACCGTTTATCCATTGGGTATCGGTTTTGATCCGATCGACAACGGCAACTACTTCAATGGTTCCTTGGACGAGGTACAGCTTTTTGACACTGCGCTCAGCGCGGGAGAAATTGCTGCGCTCTTTGCTG
>CAIZLM010000057.1 GCA_903933805.1 uncultured Bacteroidota bacterium
GGTTAAGCAAATATGAATTTAGGGTTAATTTACAAACGTTAGACCTCTCCGAGGTCAGGTGGGGGGCGGATGGTTTTTTCTACAAACGTTGGGCCTCTCCGAGGCCTCCCCTTGGGGTTTGAGGGATTGTGGTTGGGCATGGGCGGTGATTCCGATGTGAGCGCATGGGCGTTTTCACGATCCGGGCATTAACCACTTACAACCATTTAAAATTAGGGCCAACATCAACCCCAACACTAACCATGGTCATCTTTTTCAAGGCTCCATGGTGGCCATTTTTGTACCTTAAATAAGGACCCTATGAAATTTACGCCTTGGTTTTCTGCGGTTGTTTTTGCGGTGTTGTTTATCGCGGGCAGTTGTTCTCCCTTTATTAAGGTGTATGCCGAGGAAGAGCCCGGCGTCAATCTATACCAATACAGCACTTACGGGTGGCTGGAGAATCCTGCAACAGCGCAGGGCAACAGCGGCCCGGAATGGCAAAACCAACACACCCGCGAAAAAATACGCACGGCCGTGGAAGGCGAACTGCAGCGCTTTGGCTTTCATCGGTGTGACACCGCCCCGGATTTGATGCTGCACTACCATGTCGTGGTAAAAAACGAAGTGCTGTATCTACGCGACCAATGGTGCGATGAGGACAATTGGAGCCGCTATGGGCACTGCAACCGTATTAGGCCGGTGCAATACCAGGAAGGCATGCTGATTGTTGATTTGATTGACTCGAAAACGGGCAATCAGGTGTGGCGCGGCGGCGCGGTGGCCATTCGGGAAAACCTGACGACCGAAGAAAGCGATGCGCGGATCGCAGAAGCAATTCAACTGATTTTTAACAAATTTCCGCAAAATGCCATCCCCGGAAAGCAGCGGTACCGTCCACGTTGACAAAAGTATTTTTCCACCTTGTAACCGGTTGGGTTTAAATTTGCGATCCAATGCACATTCCACACCATTATCCTCTGCCAAAATGCTGTACGTTTCTGCTGAAGAAGCCCTTCAAGTAATCCAATCGGGCCACCGTGTGTTTGTACACGGCAGTGCTTGTACACCTATATATATGCTGCATCAGTTGGCCCTACAAGCCGACCGCCTCCAAGACGTAGAACTGATCAACATCAGTTTGTACGGCGATGTGGAACTCGACAAGCCGCAGTATTTGCCGCATTTCCACTTCAACTCGCTGTTTGTCTCCGGCAGTATCCGGCAGGCGGTCAACGAAGGCCGGGGAGATTACGTGCCGGTTTTTCTGAGTGAAATTCCAGAGTTGTTCAAGCGCAAGATACTTCCGCTGGATGTTGCCATCGTCCAGGTATCGCTGCCCGACAGGCATGGTTACTGTTCCCTTGGCACCTCGGTGGACATTGCGCGATCGGCCGTGAACACGGCCCGGTACGTGATCGCGCAGGTGAACGCACAGGTGCCCCGCACCCACGGGGATGGGCTGATGCACTGCAGCAGTTTTCACGCCATGGTGCTGCAGGAGACACCCCTGCAGGAGGTGCTGTTTGGAGAAGCCGTCGGGGAAACGGAGTTGCAGATCGGTCGCAACATTGCCGAATTGATTGAAGATCGGAGCACGTTGCAAATGGGCATCGGCTCTATCCCCGATGCGGTGCTGCGCAGCCTGCAAAACCACCGGGATCTGGGGGTCCACACGGAAATGTTTTCCGATGGCCTGATCGAGCTGATCGAAAAAGGTGTTGTGAACAACCGATACAAAAACGTGCATCCCAATAAAACCGTCAGCTCTTTTGCCCTGGGTTCCCGTCGGCTGTACGATTATGTGGATGACAATCCAGCGTTTGCGTTCCTCGATGTGGACTATGTCAATGAACCCTCTGTGATCCGACGCAACGACCGTGTTGTGACCATCAACAGCGCAATTGAGGTGGACATGACCGGACAGGTTTGTGCGGATTCTATTGGCACCTACCACTATTCCGGCGTGGGCGGACAGATGGACTTTATGCGCGGTGCGGCCCTTTCAGAGGGCGGGAAACCCATCATCGCTACCACGTCACGGACAGCAAAGGGGATCCCACGGATTGTACCATTGCTAAAACCGGGCGCCGGGGTGGTCACCACCAGGGCCCACGTACATTATGTGGTCACGGAATATGGTGTTGCAAATTTGTTTGGCAAAAACCTGCGCCAACGCGCACACGCGCTCATCAACATCGCACACCCGGACGACCGCGAGGGACTGGAACGCGCTGCTTTCGAGCGGTTTAAAGCATTTTAAAGGTGTCACGGCGGGGGTGTTTTACATTGGATGTCCGGTCGCGCATACTGATGATTGCTTCGTCGGAGGGGTACAAAGCCCCTTCAACGGGGGATGCCGTTGCGTCTGGGACAAAAAAGCAATCATTTTTTGCCGGACAAAGGGTATTTTAGCAGTCCGTAGCAGCGCTGCGGTTGTGAAAACAGTCCGGGTGTGGCGGAAAACGGGCGTTTTTGGGCCAGACAGCGTGCCACCTGACCAGTTGTGATGCAACAATGACCGGCGCGAAGCGCCGTTGCATATTTTTTTTCGCTTTTTTTACGGAATGACGAACGACTCTTGTACATTTGCTGCCCGATAAAAAAAGGGGGATTAGCTCAGTTGGTAGAGCGCTTGCATGGCATGCAAGAGGTCATCGGTTCGAATCCGTTATCCTCCACATTGATTATAAAGGCGTTACACTTGGTTGGTGTAACGCCTTTTTTTATTTTCGCCGCAGTGTATGGTATTAGTAACTGGTTAGTTGGTCGCGCAGACAGGGCGCCACAGCCCCCTCTTTTTCCCGATCAGCCCAAAAATTCTGCTAGAAGCCGGTGAAAATGGTGGGTGCCCTGTTCCCTCAAAACGGAATACCGACCGTGGTCATAAAAACGGGAGCGGATGCCTTTTTGTACATTTTGCACCACTTCTTCGTCTTCCAGCTCCACTTGCGAGAGGCCGGATCCTGCACCCATTCCGAGTTTGGTTTCGTCAAATACAAACACCTCAAACTTCACCCTACACGTGTCAACACCCGTCGGCTCGACGAGGTTGAACGACAAGCCCCATGGGTAAAAATTGAACATCATATTTGGGAAAACCCAGAAATAGTAACCGGCAATATTTTTTCCGAAATCAGGCGACTGTGCGGGCAAATCAAAACAAACATCGTCTTTTTTGCCGATTCCAACCTGTAAATTGGCATATTGAAACAGTTCTGTGGTATAGCTTCCATAATCAAGTACTGCGCTCAAACCACCGTGTACAAACGGAATGTGAAAACCCTCGAGGTAGTTCTCGCAGTAAAGCGCCCAGTTTGCCTGAACATGGTACACCGAAGAAAGGTCGGAGCGATGTACGGCTTTATCCATGGGAAGCCAGGCGACACGTTCCATCATTTCACCAAAAAATTTTTCCGGCTCAAAACGGCGTTCCAGGGTGGTAAACAACAATTTTCCCCAAGTAAAAACAGGCAACTGCTTCAGATCATCCGCTGCGGTGGGGAAGTTTTCCACTTCTTTAAACTCCGGCATCGACTGAAAAGTGCCGTCTAGCCCAAAAACCCGACCGTGGTACTTACAGCGCAATTGGCTGGATTTACAGGGTTCATAGGCCAACAAATTGCCGCGGTGGGTACACACATTCGACATACAGCGCAGGCGAGCGTCCTTGTCGAGGGTAAGCAACAGCGGTTCATGGAGCATGCCCTCGAGGAGCGTAAAGGGGTAGATGCTTCCAATCTCCGGCGTTTGGCCTGTGTGGCCGATGTATTGCCAGGAAGTGGCAAATATTTTTTCTTTGGCTTCTTCGAGGATGGCAGGACTGGTATAGACTTCTGTTGAAATGGTTTTGGCGGCAGCAATATTGGGATCAATAAAAAAGCGTGGCATATTCAGAGACAGCTGGATGGTGAATAAAAATGCCCCTAGGATGCACACAGGCACCCCAGAGGCATTTGGTGTGAAGGTGTTTGTGTTAGAAATTCATCGACAGTCGGGCGAACAAACGCAGGCCATTGCCGCCCATTTGCACAGCATCCCACGGGCCGCCGGTTTCATTGTTGAAAGCCCACCCGGCTGCTCCGGCCACGTAGCCGAGATCGGGGTGAACGTTCAGAATATTGTCGGCGCCAACGTGCAAGGTGGCTGTTTTACACATTTTCCAACCCAAATACAGATCTGGGACAAATTTTCCACCATACGTATATTCATCCGGAAGGGATCCGGAGCCATCGTCTTTGGGCACCGTTGGGTTGATACCCAAGCCATCTTCGCCATAGCCCAGCAGGGTTACTTTGCCAAAATAGTTGAACCGGGCGCCAATGGTGTATTTTTTGATGCTGTATTCCAGCGTTGCGGCAGCTTTCACTGGAGGGGCAGATGCTAGGATAAAGGACTGCTCGCGGTCGCTGAGAAACGCTGCGCGGTTATCGGCGGTGGATGCGAGTTTGGCAGGCACGTTGATTTTGTCAATCGTCATGTCTTGTACGTTGGCGGTGAACAGCATGCGGATACCGGTTTTTTCGCTCAATTTTCGGTTGTAATCCAACACGAAATCAACCCCGCGGTTGGTGGTATTGACCGCGTTTGCGAAGAATTGTGCAAGGCTCACACCGAGGCTATTGAGTGTTCCGGTGAAAACAGGGTCAAGAGAAGCATCGTCTTTGCTGAATTGTCCGGAGAGCACCACCCGGTCAATCACTTTTACCTGATAGGCATCCACCGACAACGTCAGCTGCTTCATGGGTTTCCAGGAAAATCCGATGCTGGCGTTGGCAGATTCCTCTTGTTTCAAGGGCTCTATACCCGCGGTACGGGTAATTTTACTGTAATTGGGGGCGATTTTCACTTCTGAAAGCTGGCCACCCTGTACGGTTGTAAAGGTGCTGCTGAAATTAATTTGCTGGAGGGAGGGGGCGCGGAACCCGGTGCTGTACGAGCCGCGAATGTTGAAGTGGTGGAACAATTTATACCGCGCGGTGATTTTCCCGTTGAGCGTTGTACCAAAATCATTGTAATCCTCGAGCCGAACGGCGGCGCCCACCAGAAGTTTTTCGGTCACGTCCAATTCGGCATCTGCGTAAACACCTGCGCAGTGGCGGGAAGCATCCACTTCATCGCTGGGCTGATAGCCTGGAAACCCTTGAGATCCCGTCGCTTTTTCCGGGTTGAAATTGGAATATGAGCCCCGTTGTCCTGCAAAAAGCTGGTAATTTTCAGCGCGGTATTCTGCCCCAAACGCAATACCAAAACCGGAAAGCACGCTGGCGTATTCCTTGTTCAGGTTCAGGTTGGTGGTATTTTGGAGGAAAGAAAATCCGCCATCGTCAAAGTGGGTCACATTGGCGCCCAATCCGGCATTGAAGGTCTTATCGCCAAAAAAGTGAAAATTGTTGTAGCCAACCGTGTGGCTAAAATCCCATTTCCAACCACTTTCAAAGGCGCCTTTGAGGCCTCCGGTCCAGGCGATATCCCTGATTTCCGACTGGATGTGTGGGTTGTAGTAGTTTTCGCCGTCTGGCGTTGTTTTGATGATTCCTTCCACTGGAATCAGATCACCGGCTGATGTTGTTGGGAAACGCTCGGGACGGGCAGAAAAATTACGGGTAAATGCGTACGCATCCGATACTTTGTAGTTGATGCCACCGAAAGCATAAAAACTGAGTTTCCCTTCGTCCAAAATCGGCGTTTCTGCGTTGAACATGGCGCCATACGCGTTCAAAGAGCCGTCGCCATGCCCACGACGATAAATGGAAACCGGCAATTTGCCGCCAAATTCCTGGCGATACGTTTTGGCTTGGTTGACATAGTTGAGGGTGATGTTGAAAACCCCACCTTTCCCACCAAAGGGCAGGCCGTAGTTGAAGGAGGCATTGTAGGCAATCCCATCCATTTTTTTGGCATCGCCCACTTCGTATTGGCCGACATGCGACGTTCCATAAACATCCTTGTCGCCGCTCCCAATGAAACTCGGGTTGTATTTTGCATCATAATAGCTTGAAAAACCGAGATCCAACGTGGCTTTGTTGAGGTTCTTTTTCAGGATGATGTTGATCACACCGGCAATGGCATCGGATCCGTACTGGGCCGAAGCGCCATCGCGCAGTATTTCAATGCGATCAATCGCTTGGGTCGGAATGGCGTTTAAGTCGGTGCCTGAGTTGCCGCGACCGCGGGTTCCAAACACCGAAACAAACGCTGTTTGGTGGCGACGTTTGCCGTTGATCAGCACCAGCGTCTGGTCGGGGCCAAGGCCACGCAACGTCGCGAGATCAATGTGATCGGCGCCATCCGAACCGGTTTGTTTGTTGTAATTGAACGAAGGCGCCGCGTAGTTGAGCATCGAAGTGATGTCTGTGCGCGAAGAGGTGATCGAGTTGGCGCCCACATTGATCACATCCACCGGAACCGGCGTTTCGGTTTTGATGCGGTTGGCGCGGCGGGAACCTACCACCACGATCTGTTCCAATTCAAGGCCATTCGCCTGCATGGACACATTGATCTCTTTGCGGCCACCCACGTTTTCGGTGACTTCCTTGAAGCCCGTATAGACAAACACCAGTACATCAGCAGCGTCGGCGCTGATCTTGTATTGCCCGTCGAGGTCCGTAGCGGTACCGTCACTTTTACCCTGCACTCTAATGGTAACGCCCGGCAAGCCACTGCCATTGGCAATATCCACCACCTTGCCGGTTACGGCTGTCTTTTGCGCATTAATTTGTCCAAAAATGGAAAATATGGCCAATAAACTAAGTAAAAATAATCTATTCATACAAAAAAATTGGTTTTAAACTGGAAAGGAGAATTTTTGTCAACAGCAAAGGTGAAAAATTTTCATGTTTTTTTTCGCAAATCATCCGTAGCCCATGTTTTATTTCACCACCATTTGGCACAACCGGTTGGGTGGCACGCTGCCTGACCCAAAAAGACCCATTTTTTGACTCAAACGCGACCTCCGGACCAGTTACTATTGGGCAATGACAAAACGCCCGATGGCCCGCTCCCCACTTTCCGTCATCAATTCTAGGAAATAAAGGCCATTGGGCAATGCTGCTGACAACGGTAGGCTGTAGGCTTCCGAACCCGCCACCAAGGACAACCGTTGAACGGACCGACCCCTGGCATCCAATACTTGCAACGACAACGATTGCCCCTGCCAATCCGACACATCTGCCAACAGGAGACCACTGGTCGGGTTGGGGTAGAGCAGCATGGCTTTATCAGCGGTCAGCGCTGTCAACCCTGCTTCATTGTCCGCACTGCGGTTCGACGATGGGGTAACGCCCACCGGACAGTAGAAGGTATTGAGCAAGGCATCCGCATATACCTGGGGCTTCAGTCGCGTGTACATCCGTATGAAGGTGGGGTGCACCTGTGGCGGCAAGGTGTACTTCAACACCGAAGATGCACCGCTGGCTATGCTGTCGTTGATACTGGAAAATCGGATGGAGTAAAAAGGGGAATAGTTGGGATTGCGCACCAAGTATTGGCGCTGATCCGGGGATTCATACACCGAATTGGTGGCAGGACTGGCCGCCACCACGCCAAATGGCAATTGTATGGCGGTGTATATCAATTTGTTGGCGCACGTATTGGTCACCCGGATGCGGTACGTGTAGCGCTGTTCCGCGTCGGTCGTGATGCTGACAATGTCGTACTTCACACATCCTGCGGTCTTGGATTCACAGGCACTTTCCTCGTCCACCACCACGTCGAAACAACATTCCGCTGTGCTGCCACAGCTATCCCTCGCCGTGTAACATACGGTTGTTGTCCCCGTTGGAAACAAACTGCCTGAGGCAATTCCTGCTGTCAAAGACCAGGCAATTCCTGGACATGCACAATCTCCTTGGGCAGACGGCTGACCATAGTTGACCACCACTTGGTTTGCCCCCGCCGCAACCATGGTATTAACCAGTGCTGGACACTGGGCCGTCAGCGTGGACGACACCGGATTGCCAACCAAAAGCGTGTACGTGACCACCGTGTCACAGGCGCCTGCAATACCGGGAACCGTGACCACCACCGTGGTCGGCTGGGAGTACGTTTGTCCGCCAATCACCACCGACGAGCCGGCACAAAACGTGACCGTATCAGACCTTGTGGGTAAGTCGGAAAAAACCAGTGTGTATTGCGCCAAGGTGTCACATTGACTGCCATTGCCCGGAATCAAGGCCGTCACGGTGCCTGGTTGGGTGTACAGCTCCCCAGCGATATCAACCGATGTGCCGGGACAAAACGCGATTGTTTTGTTGGTGGTAAATTGCGGTATGACAAAAATACGGACCCGAATAACGGTGTCACAACCATACGCAGTGGTGGTGGGGATGGTGTCAAACACAAGGCCTGGTTGATCGTAATAATAATTGCCCACCTTGACGGAATCGCCCGGACAGATATAAGCAGTATCAAATCGGAAAGGCGCAGGCAATTCATTCAGGAAGTAGAAAACGATGGTATCACAACCGATGGTTCCTGCCAGCGTGTCTTTGGCCAGGCCCGATTCCTGGTAGTCAACGCCGTTGATGGTCACCGTTTCACCCGGACAAAACTGCACACTTTCATTTCGGGTCTGATAGGGCAGTTGGGTGATGAAAAAAGACGCTGTTGTATCGCAGTCCCCGTTGACACCGGGGAGGGTACGCTGAAAAATACCCGGTTGGTTGAAGAAAAAGCCGCGAACGGTAACCGATTGACCGGGGCAAAAGGCAGCGTTTTCGGTCAATTGGGGCGTTTGAAGCACCACAACAGCCACCGTATCAGACTGTTTGTATCCGCAAAAATCGGTCACCGTCAAACGGAACTGACCGGAGAAATTGGCCGTGATGGATGGTGTCGTTTGGCCATTCGACCATTGATACCTGAAATAGCCTGGGCCGCCATCCAACAACGCCCCTGTATTGGGGCAAACGGTTTGGTCGGAACCAAGGTGTAACAGCGCTGCCGTGGGCAATTGCACCGTAAAAACAGATGCGTTGTTGGTATAGTCGCACTCAGCGTAGTCGCTCAGTGGGAAATCAGCCAGGTTGAAGGGCGTTTCCGCGTTGCCGGGAACATTGATCACTGCGTAAATGGATGCGCCGGAGAAGATGTTGGCTGCCCCGAATTTTTGCACCAAATCCGTCACCACCACCGTTCTGCAACTGTCGTTGGAAACCGAGGTGTAGGAATACGAACCCAGTGCCGTTGCCGCTTGTCCATAGGGGTCGGCATCAAAAAAAGTGATGTCGAGGTTCGGTAACGGACCGCCATCTGCGTCACAAAAAGTGCATCGCAGGTTGATTTTACCCTGATCACAATAGACATCGTTGATGGTCACCACAAAATCATTGTCTTCAGGGCACGGATCAGGTACCGTACAATCGGGGCAAAACTGGTGCAACTCCAAGGAGGCATCTTGCAAAACAGGCGCGGAGATGGCCGCACTGGCCGTACTGAACACCTGGGCCAAGTTGATTGGGAGCTGCGCGGGATTCGCTACCAGCGCGGACGTTACGACAAGGGTATCCACCTGGTCACAACCGTTGGTTATGATGCCATTGCCGTACATTTTCCAAAGAAAAACATCAAAATTGCCGTTGGTGCTAAGGCCCGTGGCATACAGTGAATCGGCGACCATCACCGCTTGGTTGGGGGCGAAATTGTTGGCAAAAACAGATCCGGCATCGCTTTCCGTGAGCAATCGGCCCCAAATCGGAACACCGTCCTTGTCTGTTTTAAACACCACGTGTTGATGGCCATGTTGTTGTCCATAGACCAGGTAGCCATCGGGCAAGGACATTAATTTCAACACACCAGCGACAAAGCTATAACTGCGCGCCCACTGGATATTCCCCTCCAAGTCCGTTTTTTGAATAAAAATGGTGTCATTGCCAGATACACCGGAAACAGTCTCGTCAGCACCAACATAGGCCGCAATGAGTGCATCTCCCTCTATCAGCAAATCGCGGCCCTTGAAAGAGGCCGTGGCGAAGGTATCGCGGTGGCTCAGTTGCGCCCAAATGGGATCCAGTGTTTCGGCATTGAAACGGGCCAGCAACTGTCTGCTCACGGCAAGATTGATGGAGCCGGCAAAACTGGCGCTGGAACCGGTGGCGTAAAGTGCGCCGTCGGCGTACACCATTTTGGTGATTACATCGGACGAAATATACTCGTAGCGCTTGGCGAGACCAGGCATAAGAGTACCCGTCAGACGGTCAATTTCAATGATTTCTGCATCTCTTTCCCCACTGGCCAACAGGGAATTCTGGTAAAGAATATACGGGCCACCGGGCCCTTTTTCCAATATTCCGCCCACTGTGGGGTTGTTGCTGGAAATTTGATGACCCCACAGCATGATATTGTTGGAAGGATCATACCGGAATACGTAGCTTTTACTCAGTCCGGCTTGGCCCAAGGTGCCACATCCGACAATCATACCGTCGGAGTCTTGGATGATCTCGCTGGGTGTCACCGATTCAAATGCGCTGACTTGAAATTCTCGGGTCCAGAGAACGACGCCGGCGGTATTTATTTTTTGAATAAAGGTACGGCTGCCATCCCTTCCTGCGAGCAATAGGTGGTTGTCGTTGCTGCGTATGATCGTGGTAGCGTACTCGGCTTTGAGCGGCGCTCCAAATGTTTTGAAAAAAGCAGGGGAAGGGCAATCGGTATTGCCCTGAGAAAAAAGCAGGCCGCTGTGCAGCAGAAGGGCAAGGGCCGCCCATAGGGTTGTGGATTGTCTTAACATCATAAATCAGTTTGTGTGATAAAGGGACGCCAAATGTACACCAGAAATTTCCGTCCTGCAAGGTGTTCCACGAATAGCAAGAACGGAGATCTTTTGGCTTTTCGACGGATGCCCAGCCGCAGCGGCCTGGATTCTCCTGCTGGTTTTTGTCTGCTTACAGACATGCGTTGGGGCTTTTTGACGCACTTTTGGTAGGGGAGTGATTGGCCGCCTCCGTTGGAATTAAAGGGCTATTTTGGTAAGGCTTGGCTGCTCACCAGTAGTGGTGCTGGGTCAAAAGACCCACGCGGGCGGAAATAAAAAAAGAGTTGCAAACTTTCGTTTGCAACTCTTTCATAAATAAGCGTGGGCACAGAAGGACTCGAACCTCCGACTTGCTGCTTGTAAGGCAGCCACTCTGAACCAACTGAGTTATGCGCCCTTTTTGTTAGCGGCTGCAAATATACGGGCAGCGTTTTCTTAATTCCAAATGTTTTTAAAAAAATAATTTTTAAACAGTCTGTTACACCCCAAAAGGGATAGTGCCATTTGTCCTTGATTCGAGTAACTTTGCGCTGCCAAGGACATAACGTTACCATGCATAAATACCAGTTTAGCCTCCTATTTGCCCTTTCTGCCATGTTGAGTGGCTGTGGCAGTTCTACCAGCCCTAAGGCGGATGACAAATTATTGGCCAAAGTGTACAACAAAAGCCTTTTTCTTTCTGCGCTAGACGGCGTGGTGCCCGACGGTGTCACCAAAGAAGACAGCGCGCTCATGGTTGATGCTTACGTACAGCGTTGGGCCCGTGAACAGCTGCTTATGTACGAGGCTGAACGCAATATTCCAAAAGATATCGACATTGATGAACTTGTGCGGAGCTACCGCGCCAGTTTGGTTCGATTTAATTTTGAAGAACAGCTCATTGCTGAAAAGATGGACAGTACCGTGGCGGAATCCGAGTTGTTGTCGTTCTATGAAAACAACAAGGCGCAATTTCAGCTCGAAAGCATGATTCTGAAATGTCTGATCCTGAAACTTCCCGGCAATGAAGACGAGTCTGCCATCAACAAACTCTGGAACAGCAACAACCCCTCCGACGAAGCCAAACTCAAAACCTTGGCCCGCCAAAAGGCTCAAATAACCCTGCTTGATCGCGATAAGTGGTACAAATTGGAAGAGGTGGCCGCGATTTTGCCCAAAGGCACGTTAACACCAGACAATATGGGCTCCCGACGAGAAGGAACCCTCAAGGAAGGGGACTATCGGTATTACTACCGGGTGCTCGAAACAGCCCAAGGAAAAAGTACAGCGCCGTTTGATTACGTGAAGGAACAGGCAACGCGCATCATCCTCCACAAACGGAAACAAGACCTCTTGGACAAATGGAAAGAAGACCTCTATCAAAAAGAACTAAAACGCGAAAATATCAAAATAAAATAGTCATTAACTGGTTAGCGTGGTCGCGTCTGAGACAAAAAAGTGACCATTTTTTGCCAGACGAAGCGGATTTTTGTAGGCCGTAGCAGCGCTACGGTCAAAAAAATACGCGAAGTATGGCGGAAAATGGGCCTTTTTGGGCCTGACAGCGTGCCACCTAACCAGTTACATAAAACAGTCCGTTGCCCCCACAACATCCCAAACATCTATACAAGCAAATTATTTTCAATGAAAAATATCACGCAAATCGCCCTGTTCATGGCCCTTTTCCCCGCCTTTTTATCCGCGCAAAATGACAAGGCGCTCATAGACCGGGTTGTGGCAACCGTGGGGGGAGAAATTATTTTACTCAGTGAGGTACAAGAGCAGTTCTCTTATGCCAAACAACAAAATGCCAACCTCCCGGCAGATTTCCAATGCGTATCCGTACAAAATCTCATCGTACAAAAACTGTTGGTGAACCAAGCCAAACTCGACTCCGTGGATGTGAAGGACGAGGAGGTGGAAACACAACTCAACGCGCGCATCGATCGCCTGATGCTGTATTTCAACCAGGATCCAAAAGCCATTGAAGAGTTTTACGGCCAAACAGTGGACCAAATCAAGGAACAAACCCGCAGTGATATGCGCAGCCAATTGCTCGCCGAACGCATGCAGGGCAAAATCACCGAAAAAGCGACCATCACCCCCGCTGAAGTAAAACTGTTTTTCAAAAATATCCCGAAAGACTCCCTCCCTTACTTCAATGCCGAAGTGGAAATCCGCGAAATCGTGTTCAAACCCCCAGTGAATGCCGCCGAACGCACCAAAGCCCAAGCACGCGCCCAAGAACTGCGCAAAAAAATTGAAGCCGGAGAAGACTTCGCTGATCTGGCAAAAAAATTCAGCGACGACCCCGGCAGCGGCGCACAGGGCGGAGACCTCGGACTCGTCAAACGCGGATCTTTCGTCCCGGAATTCGAAGCAATGGCCTACAAACTTGAAACCAACCAACTGAGCCCCGTCATCGAAACGGAATTCGGGTTCCACATCATCCAACTCATCGAACGCCGAGGCAACCTTATCCACTGCCGACATATCCTCGTCAAACCGGAAATTTCTGAAAAAGACCTCGACGCCGCCAAAGTAAAACTAGACTCCGTGCGCCAACAAATCATCGCCGGAAAAATGTCCTTCAGCGAAGCCGTGAAAAAAATCGGCGATAAAAACCAACAGAGCTTCAGCAATGATGGCCGCGTGGCCAATCCACGGTCCGGAAACACTTTCTTTGAAGTCGCAGACCTTGAAACCAACGTTTTCTTCGCCATAGACGGCAAAAAAGAAGGCGATATCGCCGAAGCTTTTGAATACAAGGGCCCCGATGGTACAATTTATTTCCGCATCGTTCAACTCGTCAGCCGCAGCAAACCACACCAAGCCGACCTGAAACAAGACTACGGTAAAATTCAACTCGCCGCGCTAGAACAGAAAAAAGCCTCCTTCACCGAAAAATGGGTGCTGGAAAAACTGCGCAGTACGTACCTCTCCGTCAACGATATGTTCGCGAACTGCCCCAATCTACAAGAAATGCTCGGCATCGCCGCAAGCGCAAACAATCACTAAACGATCTCCCAACCGGGTGTTTTCTCTATACAACTGTCAATAAAATGAAATTACATACCCTCTGTTTGTTGCTCCTTGGTGCGCTGCCAATCGCTTCAAATGCCCAAAATACCCGCGACACGCTCCTGCCCATCGTTTCCTACGACAAACCGACAGAGTTTGAAATCGGCGGTATCCGGGTGTCCGGCGCCCAATTCGCCGATGCCAATACCCTCATCGCTATTTCAGGGTTCCGAGTCGGCAACAAAATCCGGGTGCCCGGCAGCCAGTTCGCCAAAGCGGTACAAGCCCTCTGGAACCTCAAACTCTTTACCGATGTTCAAATAAACCAAGAACGCAGCGTCGGCGATAAAATATTTCTCGAAATCGCAGTGAAAGAGCTGCCCCGATACACCCGACACTCCTTTGTCGGCGTGAAAAAAAGCAAACACGAAGACCTCAACGGCGTCATCAATAAATTCCTCCAAAAAGGCGCTATCCTCACAGAAAATGTGAAAGCCACGCTGATCAACAAACTGGAGGCCTATTACGTTGACAAAGGCTACCTCGACGCGCAAGTGAGCATCAAGTCCTATCCCGATGAACGCTCCACCAACGCTGTCCGACTCGAATTTATCATCGACAAAAGCAGTAAAGTCAAAATTCGATCCATCGCTTTCTCCGGCAACCTCAACGTAAAATCAAAAACGCTGCGGAAAAAAATGAAGGAAACCCACCTCAAAACAAAGATTTTCAAAAAATCAAAACTCGTGCGCGAACAGTACGAAGAAGATAAAGTGAAAATTGAAACCTACTACAACAACGTCGGTTACCGCGATGCCCGAATCACCCACGACTCTATTTGGCGCGGAAAAAAAGGCCAAATCATGATCGAAATGGCCATTGACGAAGGTCACCGCTACTACTTCCGAAACATCCGCTGGAAAGGCAATACCATCTACGATACCAAATACCTCGACCAAGTACTGGGTATTAAAAAAGGCGATGTGTTCAACCAAGAATTGCTGAATACCCGACTGTCTTTCAGCCAGGATGGACGCGATATATCTTCGCTTTACCTCGACAATGGCTACCTGTTTTTCCGCGTAGACCCTGCGGAAACGTCCATCGACAACGATTCTATTGACCTGGAATTGCGCATTTTCGAGGGGCCCCAGGCCACCATCGACCGCGTCGTGATCAAAGGAAATGACCGCACCCACGAACATGTCATCCGCCGGGAATTGTTTACCCGCCCCGGCGACAAATTCAGCCGCTCCGACATCATTCGCTCTCAACGGGAAATTGTCAACCTAGGCTATTTTAACCCGGAATCCCTCGGCATCAATACGCCCGTAAATGCGGAACGCGGTACGGTTGACATTGAATACACTGTGGAAGAAAAACCCAGCGACCAACTGGAACTTTCTGCCGGCTATCAACCAGCTTCTAATTTCAGCAATGGCGGTGTCATCGGTACCCTGGGCGTTACTTTCAACAACTTCTCGGTGCGCAACATCAAGAACAAGGAAACCTGGAACCCACTGCCTCAAGGCGATGGTCAGCGTTTTAGTATTCGCGGCCAAACATCCGGTGACAGATTTCAATCGTATAACGCCTCTTTCACAGAGCCTTGGATGGGTGGAAAAAGACCCAACTCCCTCACCGTTGCCGGCTTCTTCAACCGTTATGCCTATGGTATCAAAGGTTCCAGCAGCTTCCAAAAACTGGAAATCCTCCAAGGTACCATCGGTTACGGTACCCGCCTGAAATTCCCGGACGACAACTTTGTCTTCCGCGCAGACGCAGACATCCAAACGCTGAAACTCAACAATGCCCTGTCGTTTGCCTTCCGCGACGACTTGAATCGGGTGGTTTCAAACGGTATTTTTCACAATTTCAACCTCGGACTAACACTCGCCCGAAACAGTATCAACGACCCTATTTTTCCCAAAAGCGGCTCGCTGATTTCGCTGAAATTGAACATGACGCCTCCGTATTCGATGTTCCGAAGTGCTTCCTACTACCAAACAGGTAGCGTAAACGACATTTATCGCTACGTAGAGTACCTGAAATGGCGCATTGATGCAGAATGGTACACGCCCATTGTTGGCAAGCTGGTGCTGAAAACCTCCGCCAAAATCGGGCTACTCGGCCGTTGGACCAACAAGACAACCCTGACCCCATTCGAACGCTTCGACTTGGGTGGCGACGGACTAAACAACCAAAATTTCGGTCTCAATGCGCGGGATATCATCAGCTTGCGCGGATATGAAACCAGTGATATCATGTCGGCTTACCCAGGCGGCGCCGGTGTATTCAACAAGTACACCCTCGAATTGCGATACCCCGTTTCCCTGAACCCGCAAAGTACCATCTTCGTGACAGCATTCGCCCAAGGTGGCAACGCCTGGCGCAACGCCAAAGAGTTCAATCCCTTCGACGTGAAACGCTCCGCCGGCTTGGGACTGCGCGTGTTCCTGCCGATGTTCGGAACACTGGGCTTCGACTATGGAATTGGTTTTGACAAACCGGAATTGTACCCCAGCAAGAAGTTTACCAACTACGCAAAATTTAACATCATCCTGGGTTTCGAGCCAGATTAATACCCTTGGATTGGTCAATGCAGCAAAATTGCGCTCAAAAGGAAGAGCATAAAAGCCCGAAACAATTGTTTTGGCAGGTGTGCGAAACGAAGTTTTTGTGAAAGTATGTACCTTGTAACTGGTTGGGCGATCGCGTCTGGGACAAAAAATGACCACTTTTTTGTCCCAGACGCGACCACCCAACCAGTTTCTTTTTTCACCCCATTTTTGGAAGAAAAAATGATGCGCCACAAAAAAATCATGGTTGTTTTATCCCTGTTGATACCCCTGTTGTCAACAATCTTTTCCTGCAAAAAAACACCGTCAACGCTGCTTTTTCGCACGGAGTTTGGTGATCTAACGGTCCTCATTTCCCCAAATATTCCCGACGAAGCCGCTGCCCAAGTGGCCCAATTGTCCCTCGTATCTTCCGACAGCCTCGCCGTAAGCACGGTGCGCCACAATGGTTTTGCTGAACTCAATTTTCGGGCTTCCGGCATCTCCCCCACAGATGACCACGACCACGCACCAGTAAGTGGGTCATTCGTCGTGAGCAATGGCCGATTCTTCTTCGTACAAGGGCGGGAGCACACAGATGCTTCCCTCGACAAGTGGGCGCTCACCAATGGGCGCCAGATGCCACCTACACGCCGGGAGCAGTACAAGCAAAAAGGGGGCGCCCTGGCGTTGGAAGGCAAGTGTTGCGTGTTGGGAACAATCGTATCGGGAAAAACGACGCTCGACAGAATTGCAGCCCTGCCCAGCGATGCCACCGGAAAACCCTTGCGGGCCGTTTCTGTACACCTGGTGACGCTTCCAGAAAACAATCAATGAAGGGCGCGTATAATAGTCAACACAAAGTGGATGTCAATGAACTGTATTATCTTTGGTCATTGTTTTCATTACAACATGACCTTTTATGCGCAAAACACTATCTCCCTTATTTTTACTGCTTTCCTTTCCCCTGTTTTTGGCCGCTCAGCCCAGGATTCAACTGGTAGATTGGGCGTCAGGTTTCGAGCGGCCGGTGGACATAGCCCACTGCGGCGACAACCGGATGTTTGTGGTGGAACAGGATGGCGTTATTTGGGTGCTCGACAGCCTCGGTAATAGGCTCGACACCTTCCTCAACATTGATCCCCGGGTGAATTCAACCAACAACGAACAGGGACTGCTGGGGCTTGCATTTCACCCGAACTACGCCCAAAATGGCTACTTTTTTGTTTATTACATCAAAAACAGCAGCGGCGCCACGCAGGTGTCGCGTTTTTCTGTGAAACAAGGCAACGCCAATGAAGCTGATCCCAACAGTGAATTACCCGTGCTAACGGTAAGCCAACCCTTCAGCAACCACAATGGAGGATGTGTCAAATTTGGCCCCGATGGCTATTTGTACATCGGACTGGGTGATGGAGGTTCTGCCGGAGATCCACAAGGGAATGGCCAAAAAAAGAATACCCACCTGGGAAAAATGCTGCGCATAGACGTCAACAACAGCAGCAGCACAACGCCTTACGCGATTCCTCCCGACAACCCGTTTGTGGGTCAAACAGACTATTTTCCAGAAATATGGTCGTTGGGCTTGCGCAACCCTTGGCGTTTTTCTTTCGACCGAACCACCGGTGATCTATGGATCGGTGATGTAGGGCAAAATGCACGGGAGGAGGTTGATTTTGAGCCCGCCGGTACCGGTGGTCGGAATTACGGCTGGAAGTGCTACGAAGGCCCTCAACCGTACAGCACCAGCGGTTGCCAGCCAGCCAGCGCCTATGTTTCCCCGGTGTTTAGTTACGCCAATCCCTCCATTGGGTGCTCGATCACCGGCGGGTTCATATACCGAGGCTACAAATACCCTGACTTACAGGGGGTGTACCTCAACGCTGATTATTGCAGTGGGCGCATCTGGGCCACCAAAAAAGCCGCAAATGGGACCTTCAGCTCCACAGAACTGGCCAATTTGGGCGATTATGAATTCAGCACTTTTGGCGAAGACCGCTCCGGCGAACTGTATGTGGCTCTGCTGACCTCGGGCAAGGTGCAGCGCATCATCGAATTGTGCTCCCCCTTTCAAGTTGCTGCCTCCCACATCATCAGCCCAGTATGCCAATTGTCATTCGGTGGCTCCATCGAACTGGGCGTCACGAATGGCATCGGAAATATTGCCTACGCTTGGTCCAACAACCAATCTTCCGCCCAGAATGTTTACCTGAACCCCGGGGCGTACACCGTTACCGTGACCAATGGCAATGGCTGTTCTCGAATCCAAACTTATACCATCGAACAGGAGGGCCCCAATGTTCCGGTCCTATCAGCAAGCGATACGGTGTTGTGCTTTGGTCAAAACACCGCACTCACCGCCAGTGGATTGACGATCCCCAACCAACTGAATTGGTACCAAGGCAATACGCTGATCCAAACCACAAACTCCGTGGAGCCCAATTACTCCATCACGGTACCCGGTGGTGGCAATTATTTCGTTCAGGCGGTGGATTCACTTTGCAATTTGTCGTCGCAAACCCTGACCATCAACACAGAATTTGGTGTTGAACCAAGCATTGGGCTCTCCGGCGATACCCTTTTTTCGAGCGCTCCCTGTTCCTCCTGCCAGTGGCTGTTCAACAACCAACCCATCCCAGGAGCAACCGGCCCAACCTATGTAGCCGTCACCTCAGGCATCTATGAGCTGGAAATAACCTCGCCAAATGGCTGTACCTACCAGTCATCCGGTGTCCAAGTCACCATCAGCGAAACGGCACTGCCCTCCTCCGTGGTCAAGTTCTCCCTGTCGCCCAACCCAACCAATGATACAGCACTGCTGCAAATGGAATTGGTAAAAGTGGAGCATTTCACCCTGTCGATGAGCGATACCAGCCAACGGCAAATTTTTATGCAAACACAGCAAACAGCAAAGTTTTCACAAACCATTGATTTGCGCGCGCTGCCCAGTGGCACTTATTTTCTACTCATACAGACAGAGACCGGCAATTTTGTTCGAAAAATAATAAAAAGGTAAGGCAACTGTTTAGCGTGGTCGCGTCTGAGACGAAAAATGGGCCATTTTTTGCCAGACAGCGTGCCACCGAACCAGTTACAAGGTAAGAAAATAGGTAGGCGACACCCCCCAGTTGCCATGCACAGGCGGCCATTGAAGGACTTGAAAACGGTGTTTTTTAACTTCAGTGGCCGCTTACCTGCTTTGAGGATGAACCTTTCCGCTGCAATGTAGTTTAGCACTGACACCCACTCAGGGTGATTGGCTCAGCTTCAACCTCTGGTATGCACATATCCATTCTATCCTCCAGTACCCGCATTGATCGTCTTTCCCACCGCGTAGCACTTTCACTGGAGCGTTTGATCAACAACGGCGGGCAACATACCGCCACGGTATTGGATTTGGCGGCCTACAATTTCCCCATCATGGAGGAAGTACTGCATCGCCATCCAAATCCGCCGGAGGGATTGGCGGAATTTGCTGCCGCAATCCAGCAGTCTGACGCCCATATTTTTCTGTCCCCAGAATACAATGGCACCTATACATCCGCTCTCAAAAATGCGGTAGATTACTTGAAAGAAAGTGAATTCAGCAAAAAAGCCATTGGGGTCGTGGCTGTTTCAGCTGGTCCCATGGGGGGAATGCGCGCCGCCTTGTCGTTGCAACAACTGGTATTGGCAGTATCCGGCTATGCCCTCCCACAAATGCTGCTGGTAGGGCAGGTGGGCCAAAAATTTGACGAAACCGGCGCCATCCTCGACCCTACTCAGGAAGCCAAAATACAGACATTCCTCGAGCATTTTTTATGGTTGGCAGAGGCCATTGCGGAGAAAAAAGCCATCAATGCTGAACATTGACATTGAGTTTCGGCTTTTCGGTGAGTTTTTTCAACATACTGCTCCGCCCATTACTTAGTTTTTTTGTGATGTTGTTGCCTGTTAGGGCGCTTCCTTTGTCGTAGCGCCTCGACGCTTTTTTGTGCTTTTCCCCGAAATAATTACCATCCCTTTCCCCGTTGCCCATAACGGGTCCTTTGCGCACCATCGCGCATCGAAAACCGACTGTTTTACTCGCCTTGTTCTCATCGAGATAACGCCGGGTGCCGGGTGCGAGCCAAAAAGCGCGATCGGCCCAAGACCCGCCCTTTATCACGCGGGTGCTGTCACTGATCAAGGTGCTTTTACCAAAAAAATACTCCACCTGCGACTCTTTGTCGCCGTCTAGGAAATTGAATACCTCCGGGCGCTTGTAATTGTCGCGGAGGGCCGTACTGGTGGTATCCATCAATTCGTATAGCAGGTGACCGAGACTATCCTTGGCCACTGGAGCGCCAGTTTCGGGGTCCACTTTTTTGGTCATAAACCTGTTGCCCCGATAAGAATTAAGGTCTTCATTGCCCGTATCCTCCAAGTCAGCCGAGGTCATGGGACGGTATAAATCGGCCGTCCACTCGTTCACATTGCCCGCCATATTGTAGAGGCCATAATCATTTGGCCAACCGGAAACCACCTCGGCGGTGTAGAAAGCATTGTCGTTCAGCGCACCGGCGGTACCGCCATAATCGCCATGGCTACGTTTGAAATTGGCCATTATTTTACCCATATTTTTATCGCGCCTTTCGTACCGGACGGTGTTGCCATTCCAGGGGTAAATACGGTGGTCGGTAATCAATTCTTCTACCGAAATGGCTTGGTTGCCCAGCAGGCCCAATGCTGCGAACTCCCACTCTGCCTCCGTTGGGAGGCGATAAGCAGGCAACAGAATACCGTCTTCCAGTCGAACACGTCGGTCGTTGCCTGTGCGAATGTCCGGAAGGCTTTTACGCACGTCCGGCTCATACTGCCCTGCGAGGTAGGCCTCTGTATTGAAATTATTTTCGTTTTTTTGGTCCTGGGTTGCCGCTATGATGCCGCGCTTAATTAGGATCATCTCGTTGACACGATCGGTGCGCCAAGCGCAGAAATTATTGGCTTGGTGCCAACTAACACCTACCACCGGATACTGGTAAAAATCCGGTGCCCGGAAGTAATGTTCTACCATGGGCTCATTGTACGACAGTTCATCACGCCATACCAGCGAGTCGGGCAGGGCCCTTCTGCCTACTTCAGGATAGGTGTCCCCATAAACCCTTGCGAGCCAGAAGAGGTACTCTTGGTAATCTATGTTGCGCACCTCCGTTTCATCCATGTAGAAAGAGGATACGGTGACGCGACGGGGAATATTGTTCCACTCATAGGTGACATCTTGGTCTGTAAGCCCCATGGTGAACGTGCCACCTTTGATGAGCACAAGATTCGGTCCAGTGGCTTGGCCTTCATAGTCTGCTTTCTCGAAGCCCCCCCATTTTTGGTCGTTGTATGCCCAACCTGTCGTGGACGAGGTCTCGGTATTGTTGTTACAAGCAACCAACAGTAGGGCCAAAAAAGTGGTACACCAACCGAGTTTAATCGTTTGATTCATAAAATTGATATTATCTTAGTAACTGGTTAGCGTGGTCGCGTCTGAGACAAAAAAGAGGCCATTTTTTGACGGCCGAAGCGGATTTTTGTAGGCCGTAGCAGCGCTACGGTCAAAAAAATACGCGAAGTATGGCGGAAAATGGGCCTTCTTGGGCCCGACACCGTGCCACCGAACCAGTTTTTTCCCAATATATGCTAACAATGAGAAAGGACAAATGTAATAAAAAGTAACTGGTTAGCGTGGTCGCGTCTGAGACAAAAAAGTGGCCATTTTTTGCCAGACGAAGCGGATTTTTATAGGCCGTAGCAGCGCTATGGTCAAAAAAATACGCGAAGTATGGCGGAAAATGGGCCTTTTTGGGCCAGACAGCGTGCCACCAAACCAGTTTACCCCCAACCACGACAGGCATCAAAGTGTACAATCCCACAAAAAAAGGCCCGCAATGCGAGCCTTTAATGAAATGAAAAATGCCCCACCCGCGAGCCTACCCGGAGGGGCAACCATGAGATTATAATGGCACAACACTTATGATACAGGATACAGCCAAAAGGCCGTATATACCACGGAATGAACCCTAACGGAATAAGAACCCGACAAACGAGTGCTTTGAACTGTACATAACTGTTAAAAAGGGGTAACTGGTTGGCGTGGTCGCGTCTGAGACAAAAAAATGGTCATTTTTTGGCAGACGAAGCGGATTTTTGCAGGCCGTAGCAGCGCTATGGTCAAAAAAATCCGCGAAGTATGGCGTCAAATGGGCCTTTTTGGGCCAGAAAGCGTGCCACCTAAGCAGTTACAAATGGCTAAAAGCCTGGAGTAAAACTTCAAAACCCTTAAAAATAGACACAAAAGAACCCGTGCTGCAGGTAATGATGCTCAAATTTACGGACTCTCTGTGGATTGGTAAAGAAGAAAAAATTAAAGTGTGTAAATAATCGCAAATTCAGCAGAAAACAATATTTTATCGGGCAAAAAAGATAAAAAATAGTGGTAACTGGTTAGCGTGGTCGCTTCTGAGACAAAAAAGTGGCCATTTTTTGCCAGACGAAGCGGATTTTTGTAGGCCATAGCACAGCGCTATGGTCAAAAAAACCTGCGAAGTATGGCAGAAAATGGGCCTTTTTGGGCCAGACAGCGTGCCACCTAACCATTTACAAAAAACTAATTAAACATCAATTATTCGATCCATATCTTGAAAACGACGTAACTTCGACCAAAAGTAACTGGTTGCGTAGCAGGCTTGGGTGGCCAAACAAATTCCGTTTTCGGTCGTATTTCGCGTATTTATTTGATTGTGACAGGTGTTATGATCTAGTAGCCCCGCGAACTACAGCCGAAAAATCCGCTTTAATATCTCGGATGTTGCCGCTTAATCAGCTGAGAATAACATTACATTTGCATAAAACCAAACCATTACATTTCCCCAATTCAAATGAATATATTGAAAATTCTCCTGATTGAAGATTCTCCTGAACACCGCGACAACCTCTCTGATATAC
>CAIZLM010000058.1 GCA_903933805.1 uncultured Bacteroidota bacterium
GCAGCGAATTTTTTTACCGCCGATTGTTGGATACCTTGGCGTCCGCCGGGCTTGTCAGGCGCTGTAACGACTGCCGCTATTTCGTATCCATTTTCGAGGACAATCTGAAGCGATGGCACTGCAAAATCAGGGGTGCCCATGAATATTATTTTCATTGCGGGTAGAGTTGTATTTTTGAGGGGCAAAGAAACATCGATACTGCCATAGCGTTCCAGACTTTTTATGTTTGTCACGTCAACATACAACGAAAATATTACTTTTACCTTGTATCCGTTTCAATCGACCAAACAAATCAACTATGATGAACACTTTTTTTTGGAAAAATACCGAGGGGTTGAATTTGTATGCTGAAAATTGGGTCGTAACAAATCCAACGGCTGTGATCGTACTGGTGCATGGTCAGGGCGAACACATCGGCCGCTACGCCCATGTAGCGGAATGGTACAACAAAAGAGGAATTGCACTGATGGCGTTTGATCAACAAGGGTATGGAAAAAGTGGCGGACAAAAGGGGCATGCTGCCAATTTGGACGTACTGCTCAACGATATTGCCAGATTTGTTGAAATGACCAAGGAGCTATACCCGGGCACCCCTGTTTTCCTTTATGGTCATTCGATGGGCGGAGGATTGCTACTCTACTTTGCATTACACAGGTTTCCGGATGTTGATGGGATGATCATAACAAGCCCTCTGATACGACTGGCGTTTCAGGCTCCGGTGCTCAAGATAATGATAGGCCGGCTGTTGCGCCGCTATGTGCCAACCCTGACCCTTCCAACGGGCTTGGCTGCAAATTTCATTTCCCACGATCATGCTGTAGTTTCGGCCTATAAAAAGGATCCGCTGGTCCACAACAAGCTCAGTGCCGCCGCGGGTATCGCCCTGTTGGAAATGGGTGATTGGCTGGATACTTTTACTGGAACAATAAGCATTCCCCTCCTGCTCATGCATGGAGAGCAGGATAGGTTAACATCTTCGCCTGCCTCGCGTGCCTTCTCTGAGCGAGTTGGGGGACCAATAACCTACAAAGAGTGGCAGGGTTTGTGGCATGAAATGCACAATGAAAGTGAAAAAGAACAACTATTTGACTATACCTTGGCATGGATTAAAGCAAATACGCATTGAAATATTCCTTTTCACAATCAGTTGGTAGGTTGCGACTGAGATAAAAAAATGGCTATTTAATGACAGGTAAAGCGGAATTTTGCAGGCTGTAGCAGCGCTACGATCAAAAAAATCGGTGAACTATGGCAAAATTGCGACTTTTTTGGCCTTACAATGTGCCACCTCAACTGTTACAAATTTTCAACAACTAATTTTGTCTTTCGGCGGTGTATCTTTGAGCCGTCCAATTACATCAGCGGGATAAATCAATAATTAAATATGAGTTGGTACAAACGATTACGGGAAGGCATTTCCACCGCAACAAAATCGAAAAAAGACGTGCCGGAAGGCGTTTGGTTTCAGTGTAAAAAATGCAAAGAAACCAGCACCACCAAGCAACTCCGTGACAACTATTACAAGTGTCTAAAGTGTGATTACCACACCCCAATTGGCTCAGAAGCCTATTTTGAAATACTTTTTGACAACCACGAATACATCACTTTACACGATGAATTGATATCGGTTGATTTCCTGCACTTCACAGACATGAAGCCCTACGATAAGCGGCTGGAGGAATCCCGAAAAAAGACTGGCTTGAACGATGCCCTTGCCATTGGAGTAGGGGAGGTCATGGGCAATCGGTTGGTGGTGGCAGCCATGGATTTCAAATTTATCGGCGGCTCTATGGGGTCTGTTGTCGGCGAAAAAATTTCGCTGGCCATTGATCATGCCCTCGCATCCAAAGCTGGGCTTATAATCATTTCCAGAACAGGTGGTGCGCGTATGATGGAAAGCGCCTTCTCCCTGATGCAAATGGCCAAAACAAGCGCAAAACTGACACTGATGGCCAAGGCAAAATTACCGTATTTCTCACTCATGACTGACCCCACCACCGGCGGTGTCACGGCCTCTTTTGCTATGTTGGGGGATATCAACCTGGCTGAGCCTGGCGCATTGATAGGTTTCGCCGGGCCGCGTGTAATTCGAGAAACCATCAAGCGCGACCTTCCAGAAGGATTCCAAACATCGGAATTTTTATTGGAGAATGGCTTTGTGGACCTGGTTGTCAACCGCAAGGATCTCCGGGAAACAATTGGTGACCTGCTCGCTTTCTTTGATGTGAAGTCCTAAACTATTTTCCTCACAACCTGTTTCGACATTCGATTGTGGGCCGTTGTGGCCGCAACTCCGTATTTTCACATTCGTACCATTACATGCACCAGATCAGTTCAACTTTGCCCCAGGAAACCAATCAAAATACGGTTTCTAAGCCCACCTTTCGTCGAAATATTTTTATTGTTTTGATGACCATTTTACTGCTCAGCGGTTATTTCGCAGCCAAACCCATTAAAGCATTTCTGCTCCCGGCGGTTTCTGATAACATCCCAGATTACCACGTCTATATTCCAACCGGCTCGTCTTTTGAGGATGTCGTGCTTTTGTTGAAGCGCGGAGGGTTCATCAAAGATGAAAATAATTTTCGCTGGCTCGCCGCGCAAATGAATTATAAAAAAGATAAAATGCGCGCTGGCCGCTTTGAAGTAAAGCCCGGTTGGTCCAATCGACAGTTGATTCAGCAACTGCGCAATGGCGAACAGGATCCGATCAAAGTCGTGCTCAACAGCGAACGCTTGCCAGAAGATGTGGCCGGAAAAGTCGCGCGTTTTATTGAAACGGACTCGCTTTCACTGTTATCCGTTTTTCGGGATAATAACTTCCTGAAGCAGTACAACCTGACCGATCAAACCCTGTTGACGGCCTTTATTCCCAATACGTATGAGATGTATTGGAACACCGATGCCAGAGGTTTTGTAGGCAAAATGGTGAAAGAATACGACTTGTTTTGGGGTAAAAACGACCGCGAGGCAAGGGCAACCGCACTGGGTTTGTCGAAACAAGAAGTGTATATAGTGGCATCCATTGTAGAACGTGAAACCAATGCCGTGGTGGAGAAGCCCACCATCGCGGGTGTTTACCTCAACCGCCTTAATATTGGAATGAAACTCCAAGCAGATCCAACCTCTGTGTTTGCGACCCGTGATTTTGCCGCCAGGCGGGTGACTGATTATCATACCAATTTTGACTCGCCATACAATACCTACCGCTATTTTGGACTGCCTCCAGGGCCTATCAGCATGGCTTCTATTCCCAGTTTAGAGGCCGTATTGTCCCCTGAAAAGCATCAATATCTTTACTTCTGCGCAAAACCGGATGAATCAGGCACCCATGCATTTGCTGCATCCTTTGCAGCCCACAAGGTCAATGCCGATCGTTTCCAGGCGTTTATCCGGCAAAAAAATCGCGCTTTGTAACACTGGTTTCAAGAGCACGAAGTACTGATCCTACTTCCCAATTGAAAAAAAATGCAACTGGTTAGCGTGGTCGCGTCGGAGACAAAAAAAAAGACCAATTTTTGCCAGACGAAGTGGTTTTTTGAAGGCCGTAGCAGCGCTACGGTCAATAAAATCTGCTAAGCATGGCGGAAAATGGTCCTTTTTGGGCCAGACTGCCTGCCACCTAACCAGTCACTAAAAAATAAGCGCGGTTTTCCAATGTTGGAAAACCGCGCTATTGGTATGTGGCAAAAAGAACTGTTTACTTGATCACCATCAATTTTCGGGTTCCAATTTCCTGATTTGAACGGAATCGAACGGAGTAAAGACCACTTGGCAGATCAGCGCAATCGATTGTAATCGTTTTGGCTTGCTCACTGATCAGTGATTTTAACACGCGGCCGGTAGCATCTACCACGCTGATTTCCAACCTGGAGGTCAAGGGTGTGGCGAAAACCACGTTGGCCAGTTCGCTGGTTGGGTTGGGTTGGAGGCTCACACCATTCAGCCATGTAGGCTCTTTGGCAGAAACAAAATTACCAACAGGAACGCCGTTCAGCGAGTAGTTACATCCTTGCGCATCGGTCACAACCAAATCATAGTTGCCGTGAACCAAGCCACTGATGTCTTCCGTCGTCGCTATGACAACATCACCCAGTTCCCAAGAGAATTGATAGGGTGCAACACCTCCCGTGAAGTTGATGTCTATAGCACCTTGACCAAGTCCATTGTGGTCGTTGGTGATGGAGGTATTTCCAAAAATAACAGGTGGCGTTACGGTCACACTGAAGGAGCATGATCCGACGTTGCCACTCGCATCCGTGAAGATAAATGTTTGAACGGTTGTTCCAACCGGAAATTCAGAAGGACTCGGCAAACCACTGGTTTGTGACCATTGTCCGCTGAGGGCTAAACAGTTGTCCTGCGCAATGGCAGGCTGATAATTGACAAGGTTGTTGCTTGGACAAACCACGATGCTGTTGGGGCAAGTGACGACAGGAGCCTCATTGTCAACAACCTTCACCGTGGCAGTGGCTATACTGGTCAAGCCGGAAAGATCCGTTACCGTCAATGTTACAACTTGCTCACCAATTTGGCTGCAACTGAAGAAACTGGGGGAAATAACAGTGCTGGCAACACCACAATTGTCAGCAAATTGCGCATTGATGGTTGCCAATGTGATCACAACATTGCCGGAATTATCAAGCGTCACCACCGCGTTTTGAGCAGAAACTGTTGGTGCTTCCACGTCGTTGGAAAGGATGGCGACCAAGCTTAAATTGGTACAGCCATTGGCATCGGTTACCTGAACGGAATAGTTGCCAGCCGTGACATTGGCCAGCGTATTTCCGGTCGCACCATTGTTCCATAAGTAATTGTACGGAGCGGTACCACCGTCAAGGGTCACAACAGCAGAGCCTGTTGCTTCATTAGGGCAACTGGGTTGTACAATTTCGATATTCAAATTGCTAAACGGCGCTGGCTCATTGACAGTAGCAGAAACGATTACGCTACAAGCATTGTCGTCTGTAATGGTGGCAATATAGGTGCCGCCACTGAGATTGGTAATGGTTGCATCGCTTCCGCCATTGCTCCAGGCATAATTGAAAGGAGCCGTTCCACCATTCAATACAACGGTCACAGAACCATTGGCAGCGCCTGCACATGTAACAGGTGAGGTGGTGCTGTTTGTTGAAATGGCACAACTGTATGTATTAACCACAACTGTTTGTGATGTTTCGCAGCCATTCACGTCTGTCACGGTTACGGTATAAGTACCTGGTGCGAGATCTGCAATGTTTTGTGTAGCAGCACCATTGTTCCAAAAATACGTGTACGCGCCACTGCCACCTGTTGGATTGGCACTTGCGGTGCCATCATTGGCGCCAGTAAATGATTCCCCGGTGGTGGTTGCGTTGGCAGTAAGAGGGGCTGGTTGCTGGATGGTAACGTTCAGCGATGCCGGACAATTGTTGGCATCAAGGATGATTACGGTATAGGTACCTTCTGCGAGGCCGGTAACAGCCTGTGTTGTTGGGCCATTGCTCCAGTTGAATGTCAAGGGTTCCGTTCCACCGATATAATCAACTGTAGCAGCACCATTTTCTGCACCAAAGCACGAAATGTTGGTGCTGGAAATGGACGTAGACAGAGAACAGTCAAAGGAATTGACATTCACCGTTTCGACTGTAGAGCAGCCGTTGAGGTCCGTCACGGTCACAGTGTAGGCGCCTGGAGCGAGTCCAGCGATAGTTTGTGAAGTAGAGTCGTTACTCCAGTGGTAAGTGTAATCTGCTGTTCCCCCTGTTGGATTCGCGGTAGCACTTCCGTCGTTTACACCACTCATGGATTGTCCGATGGTGGTAGCGTTGACGGACAATATTGCTGGTTGCGCTATGACAACGGAGGTGGATGCGGTACAATTTTCACCGTCCGTCAGGCTTACGACATAAAAACCTGCAGCGAGATTTGAGACGGATTCTGTTGTTTCACCCGTACTCCAAGCGTAACTAAAGGTGCCATTTCCACCCGATCCAGCCACAGTTGCTGAACCGTTGGAGCTGCCATTGCACAGCACATTGTTTTGTACAGTAACGTTGGCTGCCACTGCCTGACTTTGGATAACCACCGCACCGGCCGTTGCAGTACACCCATTGTCTGCATTGGTGACTTGTATGGAATATGATCCAGCTGCATCAACCAAGGGTGTTTGGGAGCTTTCACCGGAAACGATGTGCCCATCGCTGGTTGTCCAAGCGTAAGAGATATTAGCGCCTTGGGCAGAACCGGTGCCATTCAATTGCAGTTGTGCGGTATTGCAATTCAGGTTTCCTGGCGACAGTGCGGATGCAGTTGGTGGCGTTGTGTTGGAGGCAACCGCAGCGGATGCCGTGGAGGTACAGCCATTGTCGGGGTCGGTAACAACGAGGTTGTATTGGCCTTCTACGGCAACTGTAAAGTTTGGAAGGCTGGAAGCAAAGCCATTGGGGCCTGTCCATGTATAGGTAGCATTGGTGTCGGGTGTTGTGCCCACTACCACTACGTTGCTGAGTACACAGGTGAGTGATCCGGCAGAAGCCGTAGCGCCTGGTGCGGTGTTGTTTGCCGTTATAATGGCCGTTGCGGCATTGGAGCAGCCAGTGATGCTATCATTCACCACAACATTGTAGGAACCGGAAGTGCCAACTGCGGGGCTCTGAAGGTTAGAGGAGTACCCATTTGGGCCAGTCCAAGTAAAAGTTGGGGTATTGGAGTTGGTGCTGGTTGTCAGGGTCACTGATCCAGCGCCGCAGGTAAGCGTGCCCCCTGTTGTATTCACGGTTGGAGGTGTATTAAAACCTGTTACCGTGGTGGTGGAAGTTTGTGTACAACCATTCGCCCAATTGGTCACGGTCAGGGTGTAAACACCAGGTGCGCCTACAACAGGTGCAAGGGTGTTGCCACCTGAAATAACATTGCCACCAGACCAGGTATAAGCGTAACTACTGCCTGTAGAGCCACTTCCCTGAAGGGTATCAACAGGGACCGGGCAAGAAACAATCCCTTCAGGGCCTGCATTGGCATTCGGTAGCGATTGATCTGTGGTCACACTAACAGTGAGAAACGTTGCACAGGTAGTAATAGTGTTGGTCACCTGTAGGGTATAATTGCCGTCAGCATCCACAATGGGCGTGGTGGTCGTAGCACCGGAGACAATATGGCCCCCGCTGGAAGCAAACCATTGGTAGGTGAAATCATCACCGGAATCAGATGCCGAGCCATCCAATTGGACGGTAGATTGTGAACACGTGATAGGTGCAGGTGTTTCAATGTTGGCAAAAGGATAGACAGCGGGTGCGAGGTTTTGAACCAAGACCGTCGTGCAACCCTCTGCGTCCGTGACTGTTACTTTGTGTAAGCCGGCACTGAGTCCGGTAGCCGTTTCTGTATTTTGACCATTCTGCCATTGGTATGTGTAGGCCGTTTGCCATCCGCCTATACCACTAACAGTGATACTTCCAGTTACGCCGTTGCATCCTACCGGGTTGATATTCAGCACTTCGGCAGACAGTGGCAGAGCAGGAGCCAATACTTCAATCGGATCTGAAACAAACGATTGACCGCCGGACGTAATCGTAACGGTATAAATGCCGGCTGGGATATTGTTTAGATCCTCGGTTACGGCACCATTGCTCCACAGGTACGTGTATGTGCCATTTCCTCCTCCAGGTGTAATGTTGATCGCACCGGTACTAGTGTTGACACAACGAACGTTTCTGGTGTTGGTAAGGGCGTACTCAACTGGTGGTGGTGCACAGTGGGAAGCCCTGAAAGCCCACAAGGCTGAGGCTGATATCTGTCCAGCTTCATATACTTTTTTATCGGCTGGACAAATGCAAAAAATGGTGGGATAGTAGGCAATTTGATAAGCACTGGCTATACCTGCATCGTCAATGATGGGATAAGGAGTGCCTGTTACCCAGTCGCCTTGGGTACCACCCACACAACCAGATGGTCCGTACAAGCACGCGGTGTTCGTCGCTGCATCCCCTTCTATGTAAAAGCAATAGGCTTCGTCCGTTCCGTCCGGACCATGCGCCTCCCACAAATCACGAAACGCATGTGAGTTGTGGTAGTTCCAGCAAGGGCCACACCATGTGGCTGAAACATCAAGGTAAACGGTTTTTCCGGCGTTTAAAAGGTCATAAAGGTTGTGCGACACGCCATCAATATCTGTGGCGGTAAAATCTGGTGCGATACTGCCGTCAGGAATTTGAGCCTGGGCAGCTGTCCATCCAAAAAAGCACAGCATGGAAAGTAGAAAGATTCTTTTCATAAACAGTGGAAGGAAAATCTATGTGGTGAAAATAATTGGCGAAAAGTAGCACAATTTCACAAAACAAATCACCAATAAAATGATGTTTCGCGAAAATCCGTAAAAGTCGGGTAATTTAGCGCTTATTCAAGGGTTTTGTAAGCATAAATTGTGTTGTCAAGCCCACAAACCACTACTTTTCGACGGTCATCTCGAAGTATGCAGCACCGGCTATCCCCAGCCAACGGAAAGCCTGAAATGGTTTTTCCATCCTTATTGATCATGGTTACTGCCTTGTTTTTTCTGCTGTATAAACCCATCCATCCATCGATAGGAAACAAATCGTCTTGAGGCGTTTCAAACTGTCTGGAAAAAATGGTAACAGCCCCCGTTTCTTTTAGGCGCAGTGCCCGCACTTGTCTGCCTTGTAGCACGGCAAACGATGTTTGGCCGTCTAAATTCCAAGCGGCGACTTTCAAAGGTGTTTTTCCGATCTTTCCCGACCATTCGTAAGATTGCGTGGTACCTTCTAGATTACAAACGTAGATTTTTCCGGTATCATTGAAACATACAATCCGCAACTTGCCATTGATATTAACCAAAAAAGGTGGGTTGCTAAAGTTGCCCTCCAGCAGCAAGGGCGTAAATCTAGGTTTTCCATCTCGCCCGAGAACAGTCAGTTTCCCCAAACGGGACAGTATTACCAAATAATCCTTTTCGCCTTGCTGAAAATGTAACAACGGACCACCCACAACCCCAACATTGGGTTGCGGATCCCAGCCATCCAAGGGCCTTCCAAAGCGATCAAATCCGTAATAATTGCCATTACTACACCCCAAAAAATAGTTGAAATTAGCGGTTTGTTCAAAATGAACAACAGTCATCCCACCACTAGCGGGCGTTTTTAGGTATAGTGGGTAACCTCGTATATCCTGACCTTTTTCATCCACCAACCAAACCTGCGATGGTGTATTAAAAAGATAATAATACTGTCCGTTTTGATCATACTCAACGTTGGTTATGTCCGATTGTATGCGTTCACCAAGATGCTTCTGCCAAGCTATAGAGCCATCTGATCTCAGACAATACAACTGAGTTTGGGTGTCCTGAACAAATAGTAGGGAGTGCTGGCCTTTTTGTAGTGCTACTATCGTAGATGAAACGCTCGCACCAAGGTTGGTTTTCCAATAAATACTGGATTCTGGAGGGGAAATGGATTCTGGCTGCGTTGATAACATTAAATTTACTGCTTGATTAAATGCAGGAATAAGCTCAATAGCCTGCCAACCCAAAGCAGAAAAGGCTTCAATATCTGATGGAAGTTCTTCTTCCAAGGGCACATCTTCCAACAACTGCTGCATGATCATCCCAAGATAGTGGGTATTTATGACCATCAGCCCGTGCCCTTTTGTCGCAAGACCGTGTGCCAGTTGTAGCAGATCAGTGTTTTGTGCCAGTGTTTGATTGCCAATATATTTTTCGATAAAAGTATCCATCGTCTGCCTGTTGGTGGCAACAACAACATACTTTCCCAAGTGCACCATGTACGGATTTCGAAATGCATCGTCGTTGTTCTCGAAAAAGGGCTTGAGGAGAGATTGTCCCTGAAAACCAAATACTTCAAACATACCGATCCCTTCGTGTGCCAAACGGCCGCGAAGTTTACCGTATGCTTCTAAGGACTGCTGCGCCAAGGCACTGTCGCCAACTCCAAGAAGCAACAACCTGTCGTTTTGCAAAGCGGGGGAGTGTGGATCTGTCACCACTACCGCAACTTCCCGGCCCACCCACGGCAATACATATTGCTCAAAATCAGTACACGGGGCACTGTTTAAGGCATCAAAAAACATGCGCTTATTGCCGAAGCCTGTCCAAACAAAACAAGCAGTGTTATCAGGCATGACCGTAAAAATATCGCCCCGTTCCGATCCCTTCCAGTTACCTATCTTTGATAGAAAGCCTGTCGTTTGAGCCATAGCCGCTACTGTTGCACCATTCCAGGCGATGCCCACCCATTCCACGTTTGCTGTAAGTAAAGTGGGTATGGCGCGCGCTGCTTGTCGCAATTGCCTTGCGACATGTTCCATCCATTTTTGGGGACGAAAAAAAATACGAAGCCCAGCACTTGGATGAAATGATTCTACGTTACTCCACCAATTTCCTGAACTGTTCAATTGTTGCAAGGCATCTTCCACCAAATAACCACAATGTGAAAAAATCAGCAAACGCCCTCGCTGAGTGATCATCATCTGCCCGCTGTTGGATGTTTGAACGGTATAAAGCCAGTCGTCTCCAAAGTTTTTGACACCTCGGATAATGCCCAATTTGTTACTCGACAATATTTTTTCAATGTCAACAGCATCTGCTGTAACTAAAATAAACAATCCGTGCATACTGTCGGCAGGCAGTAAGGAATAGGCCGTGAGCAATTGCTGGTGCGCAAACGCGGTTCGCAGTGTTTGATCATGGTGAAATAGTTGTTCTACTGCGCCTATTTCTGCTGAACAGTGTTTGAAAACAGAAGTTTTGAAGCAATTTTTCCACGCAGTATCTTTTATTTGACGGATTTGCTGGCCAATATTTGACAGTCCTTGGAAGTCCAACAGCAAAGCTGTTTGAGATGGAACTGCCTTGAATGGACTGGCGTGCCTCCATGGCAGGAATACCAGCACAGAGGCCAATGACAAACCGAGGCAGATCAAGGCAACCAACCGCTTTTGTGGTGAATGAAATATCCGCATAGATCCTTTTTTCACCGCGAAATAGACGATTTTTTTCAAAAAAATTAAAAAAAAATTTCTTTGCACCTACATTTATGCCATGGAACAACGTTTGCAAAACACGAAATTGGGTCTTAAATTGCCCACGGATCCCCGGTGGGCCCATCTGGCAGAGATAGATTTGTCTGAAATTCTCACCGACCATGCTTATTGTGAACAAAAAGCGGCCACATCCTGCATAACGCTCATCCAAGCATACCCCGATTATACGGAATTGGTGGAGCAATTGGCGCCTATTGTAACAGAAGAGTGGGGACACTTCAGAATGGTTTTGGCCGAATTGAAGAAGCGCAACCTGGCGTTGGGGCGGCAGCGAAAAGATGAATATGTCAATCTATTACTGGATTGTCAAAAAAAAGGATTGACCAAGCAGGAATCCTTGTTGGAAAAATTACTGGTTTGTGCCCTGATCGAAGCACGGAGTTGTGAACGTTTTAGGCTGCTCTCGCTGCATTGTGCCGAGGAGGTCTTGCGGGATTGGTACCACAAATTTATGGTTGCAGAGGCTGCCCACTACCGGTTGTTTCTAGATTTGGCAGCATTGTATTTCGGAGAGGAAAAAACAAAAACAAGGTGGCAAGAATACCTCATTGCGGAGGCTGCCATCATGCAAAAACTCACTCCACGGAGCGATAGGATGCACTGACCCGAAGTTATAAGCATTAATTTGGTATTGAACAAATAAAAATGAGCCTTTGTAAAATAATTGTCATTTTTTGAGAAAAAAGTATTATATTTGTAACTTACAAAAATTGCTGTTTTAGTACTGTGATTTTATAGGTTGGAAAGATTTTCTTTTTTTGATAAAACCTATGGTTTGAGGGCTTTATTTGTTTTTTTAATGCTGGTTACCACGGCGGGTCTTTTTTCTCAAAATCCGCACGGCGCGGATTTGAAGATAGGCTGCGCTTCTTGCCACTCTTCGGCGGGCTGGGATATAGATGAGACCTACTGGCAGGGGTACAACCCGTCCAAGCCTTTGATTTCTAAGGTCACCGGCATGGAATTTGGCACCGATACGCTTCGTTTTCACCACGGGAAAACGAGTTTTCAACTGGCAGGCCGTCACGCAACCGTAGATTGTCGGGGATGCCACCAAAGCCTCATTTTTTCAGAAGCTCAATCAGATTGTATATCC
>CAIZLM010000059.1 GCA_903933805.1 uncultured Bacteroidota bacterium
GCCAAAACTACCATTATGGTTACTGAAAATCAAGTGATCACATCACGCTCATCCATTATCCATCTCAGTCTAGTGGGTGTTTTACGTTAAAAAATGCAGATACGAACCCGATTGACCCTACAGTTTATTGTATTGGTAGCAGGCATATTGCTCCTATCGCTTTGCTTTATTTATTTTAAATTTAGGCAAATGGCGGAGCAGGAATTTTACGTCAACTTGCGCTCCAAAGCACTCATGACGGCTGAAATGGTACTCCACGATGAAGCCAATATGCAACCATTGGAGTCTCTAGCATCTGAACAAGACACCACCCAGCACCCACTGCCTTTCAGGGAAAATATCGTCATATTCAACGCCCAGATGAAGCGTGTTTTTGCCTTCAACCATGCAGCAGCACCATTTCCTGAGCGGATATTAACCTCGTTCAAATCAGGTTTAGAGGAGCGCTTTCAGGACGGCAAATTGATGGGAATTGCCATTCATCATAAAAGTGACAGTGGCCTTCAATACCTGATTGTTGCGGAATCTATCTTCAGTACCGAAGACTTGGGGAAGCTTCGCAACATCTTGATTATCACCTTTTTTATGGGAATTGGAATTGTAGCTTTGGGTGGCTGGATTTATGCCGGGCAGGCAATGTCTCCTGTGGCCCGGATTGTCAACCAAGTAGACAATATCATCCCCTCTGATCTCAGTGCCCGATTAAACCTCTTAAACAGCCATGACGAACTTTCACGTTTGGTACAGACCTTTAACCGCTTGTTGGACAGGATTCAATTTGCCTTTCGCATGCAGAAGAGCTTTATTTCCAATGTATCCCATGAGTTGAAAAACCCGCTTTCTGTCATCATCTCACAACTTGAAATAGCCCTTGATAAAAGCAGTAGAAATGAGTCGGAATACCGAGAGACGTTGACGTCTGTGTTGGAAGACACGCGGGAGTTGAATGAGATCAGTGAGAAACTCTTGCAACTGGCACGTATTCATTCGGATGGTGGGAATATTTGTTTCGAAAGTGTGCGGTTGGATGAAGCATTGCTGCAAACGCGTGCAACGTTGCTGCGTTTGCATCCGGAATATCAGATTTCCTTTGACATAGTAGGCGCACCGGAGCATGAAGACCAACTCTGCGTAATGGCCAATGAGTCACTGCTGCGCTCGGCTTTTTTGAATCTGATGGACAATGGTTGTAAGTTTTCACCGGACAAAAGAGTGGCTAGCACAATCATATTTGGCCAAAATGGGCAGCACCGTGTAGAGATTACAGACCATGGCCCAGGCATTCCAGAACAAGATTTGCACTTGGTTTTCCAACCATTTTACCGCAGTGCACAAAGTATCCACATCAGAGGCTCTGGAATAGGACTTTCCTTGGTGGAGAGCATCCTGCGCTTGCACCGTGTTGCGCTGGATGTTGTTTCCGAAAAAGGAATTGGTACCACCTTCAAGTTAAACTTCCCCAAGAATATATGAAGAACCAACTTATTTTTTTGCGCTTTGGATATGTACTCATTATCCCTTTGTTGCTCCTGCTTTCCACCTGCTCACTTCCGCAAACAACTGAGTTGCCAGAGAGCCGTGTCGCCACCCGTATAGCCCTTGACTGGAACCGACTATTACTGGAGTTAGAGTGGCATACACCAGGGTATCGGGCACCCATTAGCGCCAGAATGTTTGCCTATACAGAAATGGCCGCTTACGAATCGGCGCTTCCTGCAATTCCTGGAAACAAATCCATGGATCGAACGCATCCGGGCTATTTGCGCCAAACGGTTCCGGCAGAAAACTACCATCTACCTGTGGCCCTGAACACAGCATTTGCCACCATGGCTCGAGCATTTTTTTCAACAGCACCGGGGCCTTATTTTGAAAAAATACAACGACTGGAAGCAAAATACATCCTTGAATTGCGTGAAAATACTGATGCGGTTGGCATTCAAACGTCCATTGATTTTGGGCGCCAAACCGCAGAAGCTGTTTGGCGCTACGCTTTGCAAGACAGCATCGGTCACGACGGGGTAATGCACAACTTTGACAGCCTTTTCGTTGGAGCAAAACGTGTAGGATGCTGGAAAATAGATACCCATCAACCCATTGCTCCGCTGCTGCCCCACTGGGGTGAAGTTCGGCCTTTTGCTGTTGATATATATGATTGTAAAGCATTGCCGCCCATCCCATTTGATGAGCACACCGGCTCAGCATTTTTTTCAGAAGCGATGGAAGTATTCACCGTTGGGCAATCTCTAACGGCTGAGGAACGATGGATTGCAGAGTTTTGGAGTGATGATTTACCCGGTCTGACCATCACGCCGGCTGGTCGGTGGATATCCATTACAACCCAGGCACTGGAAAAATCTCAATTAAATTTTCCAATGATCATGGAGACCTATTTGAAGACAGCCATTGTATTGAATGATGCGGCCATTGCAGGTTGGAAAAACAAATATATTTACCAGATTGAGCGTCCGGATGCTTACATTAGACGGAATATACAGACCAACTGGAAACCATTTCACAGCAGCCCAGCCTTTCCGAGTTATCCTTCTGGTCATGCAATTTTTGGTGCTGCCGTCGCAGAAGTCCTAAGTTTAGCGCTTGGTGAACAATTTGAATTTATTGACTGCACGCACCAAGGCCGAAAAGAATTCATGGGTAGCCCCAGAAAATTCAATTCCTTCCGAAGTATGGCCAATGAGAATGCATATTCTAGACTGTTGATTGGAGTGCATTTTAGAAATGACTGCGAAGAAGGTCTGCGATTGGGCAAATCGATTGGCAAACAAGTGGCGGGAATTGCTCTCCACGATGCAATAGTTGCGAGTGTCTCATTGAAATAGTGGGTGAAAAATTTGCACAGTTTAGACTTAAGTGTTTGAGAGACATCGCCCCGCCCACAAGACTTTATTTTTAGTCACAGACACGACCTCACCACAAAATACAAACTCCTACGGCCTACAAAAATCCGCTTCGTCTGGCAAAAAATGGTCACTTTTTTGATTCAGACGCGACCACCTAACCAGTTACATTCTTTTATAATTTTAAATGTTAAAATAATTTTTCACATTTGAAATGACATTAATGCTTTAATAATTGTTTTTTTACGCTAATTTGTACTGATTTAGTAACATATAATACAAATTAGCACGACATTTGCTGCAGTTTTAAATCCGTGTAATTTTAAAAATTCCCGTTGCTTATGAAAATTTTTCAACTATCCAAGCCGCTTGCTCTGTTGTTGTTTGTCGGCGGAATCTTTCTAATGCCTGCTTGTAGTGACGTCAATGTTGAGGTCGTTTCGCCTTACGTTGATGCACACAAGTTTGACAACCAAGTATTTTTGGAATGGAACAACACCTTCATGGAAATTGAGCGTTACGCTCCGGGTTACCGACCTGGTCCTGCGCCGCGTGCCTTGGCATATTTGGGACTTTCTGCCTACGAGAGCATCGTATCTTCCATTCCTGAAAACAATTCACTTGCGACAGTTTACCCAGCACTACAAATACCCAAAGCTGAAAAAAATGTTGAATACTATTGGCCAGCAGTTGTAAATGCCTCATACGCATTCTTGATGGAGCGCTTTTTTTATCACATGGAAAACGTTCGCCCTGCAGAGTTTGCGTTGATTGCGCAGTTAAACAACAAACTTCACAACCAATACGCTGGTCTAACCCCCCCTGAAGTCTTGGAAAGATCCGAGGAATACGGTCGAGCAGTTGCAGCAGCTGTTTATCAGTGGGAAGCTTCCGATGCGGCAGGGCACAATGCATTCTTAAACCCACGTCCTGTTGAGTACATTCCTCCAACTGGACCTGGCAAATGGAAACCTACTTATCCAGACCTTGGAAGAGCAGTTTTTCCTTATTGGGGAAATGTTCGTCGTTTTGCCATGAAGGACGAAGATATTTTGGCTCGCCCACCCATTCCATACAGTGAGAACGAAAACTCTTTGTACTATACGCAAGGACTTGAAGTGTTCAACACCGTAAAAAACATCAACGAAGACGGCCCTGGTGCTTATCAAAGTCGTTGGATAGCCGAATTTTGGAGTGATGACATGACAGATGTTACCTTTTCACCGCCAACACGGATGATTGCCATTCTCAACCAAGTGGTAGATAAAGAGCAATTGGATTTGGCTGCCTGCGCAGAGATCTATGCTAAAATGGGTATGTCTATCAACGATGCCGGTGTAGCTGTTTGGAATTCAAAATATTATTACAACATCGAGCGACCAGTGACTTTTATTCGGGATGTCATCGCCCAGAAACAACCGGAAGCAGCGAATTGGTTGACCATCTTGAACAACCCTTATACTGGCCTTCAAGGGTTCACCCCCTCTTTTCCAGCCTACCCTTCCGGTCACTCCGGTTTCGGTGGAGCAGGATCAAAAATACTCTCCTCTTTTTTTGAATTCAACTCAAACCACCCTGGAACGTACACTTTCACTGACTTGTGTCACATCGATCGAACTGAATTCAACGGAAAGCCACGTATTTTCCCCTCTTTCAAAGATCTCGGTATTGAAGATGCCTATTCACGGATACCTTTGGGTGTTCACTGGCGCATGGACTGCGATGAAGGCCTTCGGTTGGGCGAGATTGCCGCCCAACGCGTTTTGGAACTTCCGTGGAAAAAATAATATAGCACCGTTTTTTTACAAAAAAGCCACTCCGATTTCTGGGGTGGCTTTTTTTTTAAAAAAACCTGTACTGTGCATACACGTTAAATAACCAACTGAAAATACCATGTTTTGTTTCGTTAGGTGTACATTAGCCCAATGAAATCAACTGTGAAAGCGCACGTCGTAAAACTTACCTGCTTTTGGCTTACTGCCATCCTCAGTGTATTATTATTGGTTGTAGGATGTTCCCCCGAACAGAACCCCAAAAAATTCGTCATTGGTTTTTCTCAGTGTTGCGATGATCCATGGCGCGATGTGATGAATCGGGAAATGTTTCGAGAACTGGCATTTCACCCGGAACTAGACTTCCTAATGCGCATAGCCAACAACGACAGTAAGAATCAGGTCCAACAAATACGGGAATTAATTGCGTCCGGCATTGATCTGCTCATTGTAGCACCCAATGAATCAAAACCACTGACAGCTGTCATTGAAGAAGTTTACAAAAAGGGAATACCCGTTATTTTGATTGACCGAAAAACGGAATCTGATCAATATACCGCATATATAGGTGCAGATAACTATGAAATTGGCCAAACAGCGGCCAAATACATCGCCAATACACTGGGTGGAAAGGGGAAAGTTATTGAGTTGCAATTGATGCTGACAATTTCCCCCGCTTTTGAACGAAATCGAGGTTTCCGTGATGCTTTGCGTGAAATACCCGGTATGCAGGTTGTGGAAAAGTACGAGATTTTAACAACCATTGAGGAGGAAGAAAAAAATATTCGACAGCTGTTCAAAGACCATCCTGAGGTAAATATTATTTTTGGGCATACCGATCTGCTGGCAGAAACAGCTTGGAAAGTTTGCAAAGACTTGGATCGAGAAAAGGACATGTTTTTTGTAGGAATTGATGGTATTCCAGGCACTGGCCAAGGCATTCAAGCCGTTGAAAACGGCATCCTGAACGCTTCCCTCTTGTATCCAACGGGTGGCTCAGAAGCCATTAAACTGGCCCTGAGTATCTTGAACCGCTTACCCTTCGAAAAAACCAATCGGTTGCAAACAACCGTCATCAATCCGGGAAATGCAGCCATCTTACACGCTCAAATGAAAAAAGAGTCAAGCCTCCAAGAGAGCATTGACAAACAAATTAAAGCGCAGAAAGAACTCGATGTTATTTATCAGAATCAGCGCACTTTTATTTTTATCCTTGTTTCAAGTCTATTGCTTTCCCTGTTTTTGGGTGCCGTGTTGCTGCGTTCTTTGCGTGCCAAACAAGCCATCAATAAAAATTTGGAAATAAAAACCCGAGAAGCCCTTGAACATGAGGAACAAATAATGGTCATGTCTGACGAATTGAGGCAGGCAACACAGGAAAAAGTAGATTTTTTTACCAATATATCGCACGAATTCCGAACACCGCTCACCCTCATACTCGGCTTCGCCGAAGACCTGATCCCTGCTGCCAAAATGAGTAAAGAGGTGCAACAAAGCATCGATTTTATCCGCCAAAATGCGTTTAGGCTTTTGCGACTGGTAAACCAACTCATGGACTTTCGTAAAATTGAAAGCGACAGAATGCGGTTGCAGGCAAGCGAAAATGATTTGGGTGATTTTGTGAGAACCGCCATGAAGTCTTTTGGCAGGGTGGCTGAAAAAAGGAGTGTTGACTTTGAATTAATGGTTCGACAGGAACAAGTACTCGTCTGGTTTGACCCCGCAATGCTCGACAAAGTACTGTTTAACCTGCTTTCAAATGCCTTTAAATTTACCCCAGACCACGGAAAAATCATCATTACGATTTCCATTGACACCTTTGAAAATCGCACAAAAATTACGGTGGAAGACAGTGGAATTGGGATGACCCCAGAAGAGACCGCACATGTCTTTGAAGTTTTTTACCAAGGTGAGGGTGGACAAAAAGGAGGCTCCGGGTTGGGGCTTTCGCTGTCCAAGGCGTTGGTGGAATTGCATGGAGGCAGCCTTTTAGTCTCCAGTATAAAAGGAAAAGGCAGTAGATTTTCTATTGTCCTGCCAATCGGAAAATCACACCTGCTGGATGACCAACTTGTAAAAAATCCTACACCATATTTTCAAACAGAAGAGTATTTTACCAATCCAATGAGCGAAACCGAAGATATCGCTTCACTGGTAGAAAATACGGCCGCCCAACAAATACTGATTATTGAAGACAATGCCGAATTACAATTTTTCCTGAAACGTAAATTGAGCAGTACATTCCAAATAACAGCCGCAACCAATGGCGGATTAGGGCTTCAACACGCTTTTGACACCATCCCTGATCTTGTTATTTGTGATATCGGTTTGCCAGACCGCGATGGCCTTGATATTGTGCGTATCCTCAAATCAGATCTTCGAACCTCCCATATTCCCATCATACTGGTCACCGCTCGAAATACCGTTGAACAACAAATAGACGGCGCCAAAGCAGGCGCCGACTCTTATATCACCAAACCATTCCATATTCAATACTTGCGGGAGAAAATAAGAAATTTGTTGCACAACAGACAAATTTTAAAGGAAAGTTACAGCAAAAGCGTAGTACTATTTTCTGGAGTAACCGAGACAGAAATGGGTGATACCAAAATGAATCCACTCGACCAGGTATTCATCCAAAAATTTGCCAAATACCTGGATACCCATTATGCCAGACAGGATTTTCAGGTAACAGATCTATGCCGAGAAATGCAACTTTCACGATCACAACTGTACCGAAAAGTAAAAGCACTGTTTGGTGAAAGCATCAGTGATTACATCCAACAGGTACGGCTGGAAAAAGCTAGGCTCCTACTCTTGGAAGGAACACAGTCTGTCGCAGAAATTGCCTATCAAGTTGGATATTCCTCGCCTGATTACTTCGCAACAGTTTTCAAATCCAAATACAACTTAGCACCATCCCAACTCAGAAAACAAGGGTGATACCTTGTGAAAATAATTTTCATTGACAACCGCACCCATAATTCAAAATTTGTAACTGCTTAGCGTGGTCGCGACTGAGACAAAAAATGGGCCTTTTGAGGTCAGACAGTAAGTCGCCCAACCAGTTGCCGAAATTATATGCAACAAAACTGTGGGAATGCTGCAACAATTTTAAAGAATTTTTAGATTATTTCAGTATAAAATATTGAAAATCAATTCTTTAAAAATTCGAAACAAAATCAAAGAAAAATGAGACAATCCCTAATAGCCACCGACTACGCTTGAAATAATATTGCATCATCAAATCAATTAAAATGAATCACCGTAAAGTCATTTTCTGGTCTATTGTAGTCGCATTGGGCGGCTTTCTTTTTGGGTTAGACACCGCTGTAATTTCCGGGTGCGAGCGCACTGTTCAAAAAATTTGGGGGCTGACCGATGCCATGACGGGTCAAATGGTTGCAATGGCCCTTTATGGCACCATCTTCGGCGCTATTTTTGGCGGTGTGCCGGCTGAACGTTTTGGCAGGAAGCAAACGCTTTTTTGGGTAGCAATTCTGTACTTCGTGTCTGCGGTGGGTTCTGCACTTTCACCGGACATATATTACCTCATGTTGTTCCGCTTTATCGGCGGTTTGAGTATTGGCGCTTCCTCGGTGGTGGCGCCGATGTATATCACAGAAATTGCACCGTCCGAAAAGCGTGGACAATTGACCGCGCTTTTTCAGTTCAACATTGTTTTTGGCATCCTGATTGCCTATTTATCCAACTGGCTCATCGGCACTACAGGGCAAGAAACTTGGCGCTGGATGCTGGGCATCGTTGCATTCCCTTCTGCACTTTATGTCGTGCTTATGTTGTTGGTTCCTGAAAGTCCTCGATGGCTTATCGTCAAAAAGGGCAACATTGCCGAAGCAAGAAAAACCCTGGAGATCATCAATCCCAATACTGCCGACGCTGCCATTGCTGCCATTCAGGCAGGACATGATACGACCGCAGGTGCAGGAAGTTTGCGCGAATTTTTTTCCGGAAAATACCGACTGCCCATTCTATTGGCCTTTTTGTTTGCTTTTTTCAACCAGGTTTCAGGGATTAACGCTGTCATTTATTATGCTCCCCGCATCTTTGAGGATGCCGGAATGGCCACCAGTTCAGCTTTGCTTTCTTCCGTTGGAATAGGCTTGGTCAACCTGGTTTTCACGATGATTGGCCTGTTTTTAATAGATAGCAAGGGACGAAGGTATTTGATGTACGTCGGTTCGATCGGCTATATTGTGTCGCTCTCACTTGTTTCTTGGGCCTTTTTTTCAGGAGCTGCCGCGGGTAGTTCCATGGTTCCAGTATTGCTCTTTGCGTTCATTGCGGCCCACGCCATTGGCCAGGGTGCCGTGATTTGGGTGTTTATTTCAGAGATTTTCCCCAACCAGATCAGATCTTGGGGCAACTCCTTGGGAAGCAGTACCCACTGGGTTTTTGCCGCACTTATTGCCGGAAATTTCCCCTGGTTTGCCGGAAAATTTGGACAGGGACCCTCCTTTGCTTTCTTTGCCGTGATGATGGTTTTCCAATTATTATTTGTTTGGAAAATGATGCCCGAAACCAAAGGCGTTTCATTGGAAGAGATTGAGAAGCAGTTGATTCAATAAGAATTCATACGATTTTTATAATGATGGTTTAGGGTTCGGAGAAGCAATTCATCCGAACCCATTACAACCACGCCCGTCAACAAAAAAAACCATGCAAAATCCTACCCTAGTTTGCTTTGGAGAAGTGCTTTGGGATGTGTTACCCACTGGAAAAATAGCTGGTGGAGCCCCCATGAATGTTGCTTACCATGCCAACAATTTAGGCTTTTCCACCAAAATGATCAGCCGTGTCGGCACGGATGCCTTGGGCCGTGAGCTGCTCGATTTTTTAGATGAAAAAGGAGTTTCCACGCAGTTTGTTCAATCTGACCCGCTGCTACCAACAGGCATTGTCAATGTTACCCTCAACAGCAGTGGTTCACCTGACTATGAAATTGTTTACCCGTCTGCTTGGGACAATATCCAACCCGATAGCGTGATGATCGATACCATAAAAGAAACCGATGTTTTTGTTTTTGGAAGTTTGGCCTGCCGATCGGAACAAACAAAACAAACGCTTTTTGATTTGTTGGATGGAGCCATGTTGCGCGTGCTCGACGCCAATCTGCGTCGCCCATTTTTCTCCAAAGACTTGCTGGAGTTGTTGCTATTGAAAGCAGATATCGCAAAAATGAACGATGATGAATTGGAAATCATTGCTGGTTGGAATGGAATAACTGGATCAGAAGCAGTACAAATGCAATCAATTAAAGATATATACAAACTTGAATTGCTTGTTCTCACCAAAGGCGACAAGGGCGCTTCTTGTTTGGATGAAAGCGGTTACCATACCCATCCAGGTTTTTCCGTAACCGTTGCCGATACCATCGGAAGTGGAGATGCGTTTCTGGCAGCTTTTCTTCGAAAACTATTGTCAGGTGCCAGCAACGACGCTTGTTTGTCTTTCGCTTGTACCCTTGGGGCATTGGCGGCAACCAAGCAGGGTGGCACTCCAAATATTAGTAGTACTGAAATTGAAAACTTTATACTTTCAAAAAATCAATCAAATGATTATTAATAAAAACTCAGTTGTCTTGACGGTTGCCGTAATGTTGGGCATTTTATATGCCTGTGTAACCCCTCGCTCGGCAAACCAAGGCACAAGTAGCCAACAATCAGGCAGTTATCGCGAACAACATCGCCCTCAATTCCACTTTTCGCCTGCCACCCAATGGATGAATGACCCCAATGGAATGGTGTTTTATGACGGCGAATACCACTTATTCTATCAATTCTACCCTGACAGCAATGTTTGGGGTCCCATGCACTGGGCCCATGCTGTCAGCAAAGACATGGTGTACTGGGAACATCTTCCCATTGCCATCTATCCGGATTCTCTGGGATATATTTTTTCTGGAAGTGCCGTGGTAGATTGGAACAATACCAGTGGATTTGGGATCAATGGAAAACCGCCATTGGTTGCCATGTTTACCTATCACAATGTCAAGGCTGAAAAAGCAGGTCGAAGCGATTATGAAAACCAGGGTATTGCCTACAGCAATGACCGCGGCAGAACTTGGATTAAATATTCTGGCAATCCGGCACTCGTTAACACCAGTAATCACAAAGATTTCCGCGACCCAAAATTGGTTTGGGACGACGATTCCAAACAGTGGGTTGTCGTACTTGCGGTGGGGGACCATACCGAATTTTGGGGATCGCCCAACCTGAAAAAATGGCGTTATCTAGGGGAATTTGGCAAAGAACTGGGTGCACATGGCGGGGTATGGGAATGTCCTGACCTTTTTTCTATCAAAGTGGCGGGAACGGGTGAAAAGAAATGGATTTTGATTGTTAACCTCAACCCAGGTGGCCCCAATGGAGGTTCTGGCACCCAGTATTTTGTTGGAAATTTTGATGGAAAACAATTCATTCCAGATCCAAATTTTGCCCAGTTGGTTCCAAAAGGAAAAGGTATGTGGCTAGATTGGGGCAAGGACAACTATGCGGGAGTGACGTGGTCCGATGTTCCTTCCAAAGACGGACGCCGGCTCCTGCTGGGATGGATGAGCAACTGGGAATATGCGCAGATTGTACCCACGACCGTCTGGCGCAATGCCACTACCCTGCCCAGAGAAATGGTGTTAAAACAGACGCAAGACGGATATCGCCTCTATTCTCAACCCGCCAGAGAACTCGAAAAACTTCGCGCTACCCCATTTCAGATGCCTGCAACTACGTTGTCTGAGCCCATCAACCTCACCGATAAAACAGGCTTTAGCCCAGCACAGTCGGAATGGATGTTAGAATTTATCCCCCCCGTTGGATCAAACGTGCGGTGCGGCATTGAACTTTCCAATGAAAAAAACGAGACCTATCGCATTGGCTTCGATGCAGCTAAAAATCAGTTTTTCAGCGATCGGACCAATGCCGGGAACCACGCATTTTCAGACAAATTTGCCAATAACGTGCATATTTCCCCACGTTTTTCAAAAGACAATACAGTTCGCTTACACGTATTTTTTGATGCTGCATCTGCCGAGCTGTTCGCTGATGATGGCGCCACATTGATGACCGAACTTTATTTCCCCAGCACCAATTTTAGCCGGATTAAAATATTCGCGGAAGGTGGAGATGTTTCCTTGGCAAAGTGTCAAGGATATCTACTCAAACGCATTTGGAAATAGCCCAAGTCACCTTACAATACCTGTTTTTTTCTAACTAAACTTTACTTTAACATGAAGCTTAAATTACTCACATTGTTCGCAATGGTGCTTTCCATGCAGGTTGCTTTTGCGCAAAGGGCCCTGACTGGTAAAGTATCAGATGCGGAAACAAATGAGCCCCTGATTGGGGCAACCGTATCCGTGACTGGCACTTCCATCGGCGTTTCTACCAACGCTACTGGAGGCTTTTCACTGAGCATTCCCGGAAACGCCACGTCTGTGACCGTCTCCTATACCGGTTATGAAAAGCAAGAAGTTGCCATTCAAGGCCAATCTACCCTCAATATTGCCCTCAAACCCGGAACCGTCTTGGATGAGGTCATTGTCACAGGGTATGGGGTTGAGAGAAAGAAAGACCTCTTGGGCGCAGTCGCGGTACTAGACATGAAAGATGTCGAAAACACTGCCAATCCAAATATTCTTCAAAGTATGCAAGGGCGTGTTGCCGGTGTGAATGTGGATTTGTCTGGCGACCCCGGACAAGGCGTACGTTTACGCATTCGCGGAACAAGCACACTGGGCAAACTCACCGACCCTCTGTACATCGTTGACGGTGTGCCAATCCAATCGTTTGTGACGAATGAGAACAACTCAACCATTCCTCAAACTTGGGACTTGTCTTGGCTTAATCCAAACGATATCGCGTCCATTCAGGTATTGAAAGACGCATCTTCAGCCTCTATCTACGGATCAAGGGCCTCCAACGGAGTCGTTATCATAACAACCAAACAACCCGGAAATCAAAAAGGAAGGATTGATTTTAACGTGCGTACCAGCTTTGAAAACTGGAATAAGTTTGACGATCTTACGAACAACCGCGAACGGGCCATCGTAGAATGGCAGGGCGCCGTGAACGACGGCACAAACCCCGACAATACCGGTATTTACAAGTACAAATGGCACCTAGATCCCTCACTGGGCGCCGGTATCCAAGGGACAGGCGTACCGGTTTTGGACGAAATACTCTATCCCGAATGGCTTGACCAGGACGATCAACTACGACCATCAGGGCACCCACAAAGCATTTATGGCGGCAACATTGAAGAAGGCACAGACTATTGGAAAGAGATTTCCAGGATGGGCAGTATCCAGAACTATGATTTGTCATTCTCACAGGGTGGCGAACGTGGTGGCGTGCAATTTGGCGCCAACTACCTGGATCAACGGGGCGTTATTATCAATTCCAATTTCAAGCGCATGGGCGTGCGCATGAACTCAAATTTCAAATTCTTTGACGGCAAAGTTACGGTTGGTGAAAACCTAGCCGTTTCCAGCGGCCAGCGGCTTTGGCTCGACAACGGCTTTGGTGGAACGCCCGAACAAGCTCCCTACCGTTACAAGTCGATCTTGCCTGTTCGTACGGAAGACGGTCGTTTCTCCGGTCCTCCAGGTGGCGGCTTTTCTGATCGCGACAACCCTGTGGCACTTTCGGAAGACAACAAAGACGACCGCAGTAGAAACGTCAAAGTATTCGGTAACGTTTATGCCGACGTACAATTGCTGAAATCACTGAAATTTCGCACCAGTTTTGGCGGAGATTACGACAATATCATTTCAAAAGATATCTTCAGAACTTACGCTCGGGGATTCTTGGCCAACAACACCGCAGAGCTCACGCTGCGCCAAACACACCAAACCAACTGGGTGTTTAACAATACCCTGGTGTATTCCAAAAATTTCGGATCGCACGGCCTGACCGCCTTGGCCGGAACCGAAGCCATCAAAAACAGTGTCAATATCTTTTCTGCAACCGGCAAGGATTTTGCGCAGGAAACGGTTGAATATTTTCAATTGAGCGCTGCTTCAGGAGAAAGAACCTCCTCCGGGATGAGTTCAGGATTTTCATTGTTTTCCTACTTTGGCAAACTCAATTACGACTATGCCGGAAAATACTTGGCCTCTTTCACCATTCGCCGTGATGGATCATCTCGTTTTGGTACGCAAAACAGATTTGCCATTTTCCCTGCCATTTCAGCTGGCTGGAGGATCAGCGAAGAAGATTTCTTAAAAGACAGCAAACTCATTTCAAACTTAAAAATTCGTGCTGCTTGGGGCAAAACTGGCAACCAGGACATCCTAAACGACGCCCGTTTTGGTCTTTATCAAGCTGTTTACGCTCCTTCAAGCAATGTGCTGCCATGGGATGCCGGTTGCGCACAGACGCCTTGTCCTGATGCAGCAACTTCTTACGACATTGGCAACAATGATTCAGGAATTTTGCCCTCCGGCTTTTTGGCCACCCAGACGGGTAATGACAAATTGCGTTGGGAAACAACCTCAGAAACCAACCTGGGACTCGATTTTGGTTTGTTGAACGATAAATTGACGGGCAGTCTGGAAATTTTCGACCGCAAAACAGACGACATTCTGGTTAAACCCAAACAAATCGGCGCCTTCGGTGACGGTGCCAGCCAATGGGTCAATGGAGCCAGTATGGAAACAAAAGGATGGGAATTATCACTCAATTATATCCCCCATGCACAAGGAGACGTAGAATACTCCATCGGAACCGTACTCTCCCACTACAACTCAATCATCACCGGGTTACCCGAAAACTTGTTGGCATCGTTTGCCGGCAACGCGGAACAAAACATCATTGGACATGCCCCAAACGCCTTGTTTGGCTATCATACCGATGGTATTTTCCAAAATCAGGCTGAAGTTGATGCACATGTTGCACAGGTGGGCAAACGTGTGGGCGCACTCCGCTATGTTGACCTCAACAACGATGGCACCATCAACGACCTTGACCAAGAATATGATGAAGGAAATGGCGTTCCCAAAGTAGAATTCGGCGTTAATTTCCAAATGAAATGGAAAAACTTTGACTTTAGTTTGTTCACGTGGGGTGCTATGGGTAGAAAAGTAACACCAGATGTTTACCGAATGGAACTTGGATCGCTGGACAACGGTGAAAACGGTGGTGTGGCCCAATTGGATGCCTGGACTCCTACCAATACCGGCAGCTATATCCCTGCAGCCAGTAACAGCAATCGTCCTTTCGGTTTCTCCCTAGACTACAATGTGCGCAACGGCAATTACCTGGCCTTCCGTCAGGTGATGCTGGGCTACACCTTTCCAAAATCAAACCTGGGTACCTATTTGTCGAACCTCCGCATCTATCTTACTGGTGAAAACCTGGGTTGGATTGTTGATCGAAAAGGCTCCAATCAATACCCACAAACGGGCTGGTCTATTGAAAACAGGGTCGGCGGTATCTACCCAAAACCACAAAGGTTCTCTGTTGGATTAAGTGCAGGATTCTAATTCATCCATCTTTAAAATCATTACCATGAAAAAAATATTCACCATAAAATACGTCCTGACCGTGGCAATTTCCTTTGCTGTACTGGGTGGATGTAAAAAAGAATTTCTTGATTTTAAGCCAACCGGCGTTATAGCCGATGCGGACCTGAATACCGTTGAAAATGCCGAAAAAATGGTCATTTCAGCGTATGCATCCCTTGGAAATGACGGGTTGCTCGCCCATCAATACGAAGATATGTGGGTATATGGCAGTGTTCGCTCAGATGACGCCTACAAAGGCGGCGGCAGTATTGGCGACCAATTTGATAGCCATTTGGTGGAGGTGTTCAGCCTGAATACCCCTGCGAATGGCAATGCCAACCTGATGTGGATATATTTATACGCTGGTATTTCCCGGGTAAATGATGCCATGCGCAGGATTCAAGCCCTCACAGACGCTGATTATCTAGCAAAAGCAGGGGTAAGCCGGAAGCAACGCCTTGCAGAGTTGCGTTTCATTCGCGGGCACTATGAGTTTATCCTCAAAGTATTGTACAAATATCCTGTTTACGTGGATGAAACAGTTGCCAAGCCAGACATCATCAATATTTCAAATCACGCAAAAACCGATCAGGAAGGTTGGGCACTCATCGCGGATGAATTCCGAGCAGGCGTAGCCGATTTGCCGGCAACACAAGCCGATGAAGGCCGCCCTACTAAGAACGCGGCACAGGCGTATCTGGCAAAAACCCTGTTGTACAAAGCATACGTACAAAATGAAACCCACCAGGTGGTGAGTATTACCCAATCTGAACTGGAAGAAGTTGTCTCCCTCATCAGCAACATCGAAGGCTCCGGCGAATACGCCCTTTACGACGATTTTGCCAAAAACTTCCTGTGGGAATTTGAAAGTGGCAGCGAATCTGTTTGGGCCATTATGCGCTCCATTGACGATGGTTCGCCTGAAGGACGGGGTAATTTTTCCACCGGACTTACGTCATCCCTAGGACCTGGATATGGTTGCTGCTCATTTAACCAAGGATCTCAAAACCTTGCCAATGCGTTTAAAACAGACGCAAACGGACTTCCTTTGTTTGACGATTTCAACAATGCTCCAGACATCCAAACCAGCGAAGACATCCAAAACAACAACATGGATCCACGAATTGCCCATACCCTTGGTATGATTGGTATGCCTTTCAAGTACGATCCAAACCGCATATTTGATGAATCCTATGCTCGTGTTCCCGGTGTTTATGGCTATGTGATGGGCATGAAAGACCAAGAACTCCCATCGTCTCCCGCTTTCCGTCAATACCAGGCTTTCTTCAGTATTTCCAGAAATACCGACCAGATTCGCTACGGTGATTTGCTGCTGATGAAAGCTGAGGCGCTCATCGAACTAAACCGACTGAGCGAGGCACTTTCCATCATCAACAACATTCGGAGTAGGGCCATCAGTACCGCCAGCACTTCACGGTTGGTTTATGCAGACGGAAGCCCAACTGGTAAGTGGAATGTTGGTTTATACCCAACGCTCGGCAGCCAAGACAATGCCCGCAAAATTATGCGCTGGGAACGCCGCCTTGAACTGGCCTTCGAATCAAAACGCTTTTTTGATCTCGTGCGCTGGGGAATTACCGAACCAACCCTCAACCAGTATTTCAATGCTGAAAAATCACGCCGCGATTACCTAAAAGATGCGCTCTTTACAGCCGGAAGAGACGAATACCTCGCTATTCCACAAGCTCAAATCACCATCAGTCAGGGACTTTACAAGCAAAATCCAGGGTACTAATGTAGTTTAGTACACCATATTATTTTCTGTATGTAATGGGGTAAAAAAGACAATCAGTCTTTTTTACCCCTTGCCTCAAAGGTGCGTACCCAAATTTTTTAAGCGATGCGTATTAATTTATCCAATTTGATGAAGCCCTCTATTTACTGCCACCTTCTGGTGATCGGTCTTGGTTTCCGAGAAATAGCGGCTCAAGACTTTACCCCTGCGGCTGCGGCTGCACACCTAGACGCTGTTGTCAATACCAACGGTGTAGCCGTGGCCGATTATGACCAAGATGGCGACCTCGATATTTTTTTTACCGGCCTCCTTAATTTTGATCCCTCAGACACCAAAACCTGGAATCATTTGATGCGCAACAACGGCATGGGGGTCTTTGATGACGTCACCGTCGAAGCCGGATTTGGCATTCAGTACATCAATGAGGGCTTAAAGGCTGCGCGCGGTGAAAAAATGGGCGCTTCTTGGGGGGATTACGACAACGATGGCTATCCAGATATCTTCCTCGCAAACAGCCGGGAAAACCAACTGTATCACAACGAAGGCAATGGAACCTTTAGAGATGTGACTGCCCAAGCAGGAGTAGCAGGTTGCAACGTCTGTTATAGCGCTACAGGGCTCTGGTGGGATCACGACCGAGATGGTGACCTTGATTTATATGTGAGCAACCTGAATACGACCAATGTGATGTATCAGAACAACGGAAATGGGACTTTTTCAGACATCACAGCTTCGACTGGATTGAGCGGAGGAAGTACCATAACCTGGTCGAGTGTAGCCTTTGATGCTGGGAAAGATGGTTTCTTGGACCTACTCAATGTGAACGATACCCAAGCAAAAGAGTTTTTTGAAAACAGAACTGGCCAACGATACAATGAAGCCGCACTTGCTTACCGCCTTGACAACAAAGGGGCGGGCATGGGGGTAGCCATTGGCGATTGTAACAACGATGGCTTGTTTGATATTTACATCACCAATATTTTTTACCACCTGGCCAATCCTTTGTTTGTTGATACCGGAAATCGTCGATACAAAGACCAAGCAAAAGAATGGGGGGTGGACAATACAGGATGGGGATGGGGTACTCAATTTTTGGATTTCGACCACGACGGAGACGAAGACCTCGCCGCAGTGAACGGACCAATTGATAAAGTCAATCAAGTTATCCAACCAGATATTCCCAATTTATTTTTTAAAAATAGGCTTATTGAAGGTGAAAATCGATTTGAAGACTGGTCAATAGCGTCTGGGACCAACGGATTGGCCAAAGGAAAAGGGCTGGAAACCTTTGATTACGACGGCGATGGTGACCTTGATATGGTGGTAGCCAACATGCAAGAAGCCGCCTATCTGTTTAAAAATGAAACACTGGAAAAGGGACAAGCTGAAACGAAAAACTGGCTCCAAATCAACTTGGAGGGTGTAGCGTCCAATCGAAATGCTTTTGGTACCACGGTTAAAATTCGAATAGGCAACCAGTGGTACCACCGTTTTCACCACGGTGCAGCTATTTTTGGCCAGAGCATCAAACCGGTACATTTTGGCATCGGAGCCGCAACCCTCGTCGATGAAATCCGATTTACTTGGCCCACCGGAATCACCGAGGCCATCTACCTTGTTACTGCCAATCAATTGATAAAATTCAAGGAAGGCAGCGGCACAATAGTGGAAGAAAACAATGGTGGAAATACAGGGGGTGGCTTCATCGTCGAAAAAAATTATAGCCAGCCAAATCCTTTTGATGATACCACCCTTATTACCTTTGATGTGGCTACTTCCGGAACATTGGATCTCCATATTTTCACAACAATGGGTCAAGAAGTTCACCACGATTCTAAAACTATTACATCACCCGGGAGTATCGAGTTTGAGTGGGATGGCTCGGGCGCAACCGATGGCGTTTATTTCTACTCGGCTGTTTTCCAAAATAAGCGAATGACCGGAAAAATTATCAAAGGAAAATAATCAAGTGCCGCAGCCAGTAAATAGCATTCCCCAGTTACAGCATTACCTGTACTTTCGCTTTAATATTCCTCGCATGAAAAAATTACATACCATATTTTTGTTGCTTTTTTTGGCCAACACCACCTTCGCCCAAGTCCAACATTCCGTTGCCCGATTGTGGAATGAAAAATTATTGGATGCCATCAGCGGCGACTTCGCGCGCCCAACTGTACATGCCCGCAACCTGTTTCATACCTCTATTGCCATTTACGATGCTTGGGCTGTTTACAGTTCGACCGCTGAAACATATTTACTCGGCAAAACCGTACATGGTTTTGCCAGTCCCTACCACCGTGTGCCACCACCGGCCAATACCAAAGCAGCCCAGGAAGAAGCCATAAGTTTTGCCGTTTACCGAATCCTGAAACATCGGTTTGCAAAATCGCCCGGTGTGGATAAATTATTACTGGAAATTGACGGGCTGATGGACTCACTGGGCTATGACAAAAACAATAGTTCCATCAATTACAAGTGCGGACCAGCTGAAATGGGCAATTACATCGCTGACCGAGTCATTCAGTACGGTTTACAAGATGGATCCAACGAAGCCAACGGTTATGTGAATCAATTTTACGCCCCCGTAAATCCCGCATTGTTGGTAGAGGTGCCCGGAAACCCTTTTATATATGATCTAAATCGATGGCAACCACTTCAATTTGGGCAATTTATTGATCAAAGTGGCCATTCATTCACGAATGTCATTCCGAGTTTCGTAAGTCCAGAATGGGGAGAAGTGGCACCCTTCTCCCTAATGCCCGGTGATGCTGAAATAAAAAATCGAAATGGGCATGATTTCACGGTTTACCACGACCCAGGCCCGCCCGCCATGCTGGATACCAATGCCATTGGGGGGCTTTCCGAGGAATACAAATGGAACTATGCATTGGTCGCCATTTGGGGCTCATTGTTGGATCCGGCAGATTCCGTTTTGGTTGATATCTCACCAGCATCGAACGGCAACAACACTCAATACCCAGCCGATCTCTCAGGCTTACACGATTTTTTCAATCTTTTTAGGGGTGGGGATCCTAGTTTGGGATACTCCGTTAACCCAGCAACTGGTCTTCCGTACACACCACAAATTGTGCCACGTGGCGACTATACCCGGGTTTTGGCTGAGTTTTGGGCCGACGGGCCAAAATCAGTCACGCCTCCCGGGCACTGGTTTGAAATCTTAAATTATGTAAATGATCAAGCCGGATTGGAAAAAAGGGTGCGGGGTATGGGGCCACTTTGTGATGGACTGGAATGGGATGCAAAAGCATATTTCGCTCTGGGAGGCGCCATGCACGATGCCGCTATTACGGCATGGAGTATTAAGGGCTGGTATGATAGCGTGCGCCCTGTTTCTGCTATTCGAGGAATGGCAGAGCTGGGCCAAAGCTCAGACCCAACCTTACCCCATTTTCACCCCGGAGGATTACCCCTCATTCCAGGTTACATCGAATTGATTCAGCCGGGAGATCCACTTCAGGGTTTGAGCAATCAATATGTAGGGACGGTAAAATTGAAAACATGGAAAGGCCCTAATTTTATCACCAACCCCAAAACTGATGTTGCAGGAGTTGGGTGGATCCGCGCCAACAACTGGTGGCCATACCAAAGGCCAACGTTTGTGACGCCTCCTTTTGCCGGTTATATTTCGGGACACTCCACCTACAGCCGTGCTGCTGCGGAACTGCTGACCGCCTTAACAGGAACACCATACTTTCCAGGAGGAAAAGCGACTTTTTATTGTCCAAAAAACGAGTTTCTAGTTTTTGAAGATGGACCGAGTGTGGATGTCACACTTGAATGGGCAACATACCGAGATGCATCCGACCAATGCAGTCTTTCTCGAATATACGGCGGCATTCACCCGCCCATGGACGACATTCCTGGTCGGCTCATTGGCATGGAAATTGGCGTAGATGCGCTAAATTTTGCAACACAATATTTCACGAAGTCAATCCAACAAGACAGCACCTTTACTTTTAATATTTTCCCTAACCCAACGACTTGCGTTGCACAAATTGAATTGGATTATGAGGGCAACTTGCCCGTTCAAATACACGCTGCGGATGGTCGTATGATGGTATCTACCAACCTAGAAGTTGTTGGAAATCAGGCCATAATAAACCTTTCAAGCCTGCCGGCTGGTTTGTATGTAGTCAGTGGGACGGATGAAAATGGCAATCGTTTGTTCGTGGAAAAAGTAGTTAAATTGTAGCTGCGTCCATTAAATACCGTGTAATTCGATTGGTATTTAACGGATGCAGCTACCATGCTTACTTTCCATCGCGAAATTTTTCCCAAGTGGTTTTTGTGTAATGCTCATCTGCGGCGAACGTGAGTTCTTTCAACATATCTGGGACTTCCTTGTAGCCCGGAGAAATCATGATACGTTCGTATTTTTCGTTCAGGTATACCATGCTTGGATAGCCCATTTTGCCGTCTAATAATGCAACTGCGAGTGCATGAGTACCGCCTCGTCCTGTTTCGCTGGGGACAAACTTAAAAACCTCGGCGTTGAAATTGATGTCTTCGCGCTGTTCGGCGTTGAGTTTGACAGCGTAAAAGTGGTCGTTGACATAAGCAGCCACCGCTGGGTCCATGAACGTTCCTTTGTCCATTTTTTTACACCAGCCACACCAGTCTGTGAAAACATCCACCATAATTTTCTTGGGGGATGTTTGGTTGAGCGAGATTGCTTGTTCCCAGGTAATCCATTTAATACCTACAGAGGCTTTGGTAGGATTGTTTTGGCCCAAGCATAAGACCGTTTGCAGTAATACTGCGTAAATAGTGAATTGAATTTTTTTCATAATAAAACTAATGAGTGAATGTTCAAGATAAGTAACTGGTTAGGTGGCACGCTGTCTGGCCCAAAAAGGCCCATTTTTTCGTCTCAGACGCGACCACGCTAACCAGTTACATAATATAAAGGGTGTTTTAGACCACTTTTCCGGGATTTAAAATTCCCCTTGGGTCAAAAACTTTCTTGATTTGGCGCATTAATCTCCGTTCAGTTTTGGAAAAAACAATATCAAGATACGGCCGTTGTACCAGTCCAATGCCATGTTCGCCTGAAATAGTACCGCCGACGCTTTTTACAAAAATAAAAATCTCCCGGATACCTTTGGGAACTTCTTGCAACCAATCGCTTTCGGAGAGATGCCCCCGGAGAATATTCACGTGCAGATTGCCATCGCCGGCATGACCATAACAAACAGACTCAAACCCATATTTTTGACCCACATCTTTCACTTTTTTTAAAAGGTGGGGTAACTCCGCTCTTGGAACAACGGTATCTTCCTCTTTGTACACAGAATTTTTTTTGACTGCGTGGGCGACATTCCTGCGCAATTTCCACAGTGCTGTTTTGGTTGCTTCATCGTCTGCAAAGAATATTTCACCCGAGTCAAATTGTTCCAACACCCTACCAATGGTTTCGCAATCTGCCAACAGGCTGTCCATGTGAAAACCATCCAGTTCAATGAGTAAATGGGCAGCATCTTCTTGTTGAATGGGCACCGGTGTTTCACCAACATACCGTACTGCCCAATCGATGGCATTGCGTTCCATGAACTCCAACCCGCTGGGTGTCACCCCCGCCTGAAAAATTGCCGCTACAGCCGAACAGGCACTTTCCGCAGACCGAAACGGCACCAACATGAGCAGGCTTTGTGTTGGAAAAGGCTGAAGTTTTAATACAATTTGAGTAACAATACCCAGTGTGCCCTCACTGCCAACCAACAACTGCGTAAGGTTATACCCGGTGGAATTCTTAAGCGTATTGGCGCCTGTCCAAATAATTTCTCCGTTCGGCAATACCACTTCCAAGTTTAAAACATGGTCTTTGACCACCCCGTATTTCACTGCTTTGGGGCCACCTGCATTGGTACTAACGTTGCCACCTATGAATGACCAGCCCCTGCTGGAAGGGTCTGGCGGATAAAACAAGCCTTTTTCTTTCAAGGTATTTTGCAGGTGTTCAGTGATTACACCCGGTTCAACCACCACCTGAAAATTGCGTTCGTCCAGGTGAATTATTTGATTAAACCTGCGCATTGAAATGACCAAACCGCCAAAGATGGGCAAAGCACCGCCAGCCAATCCTGTTCCACCGCCCCGAATGGTCACCGGAATCCTGTTGGCGTAACAAACCTGCATCAGGGCACTGACTTCGGCCGTATTGGCGGGTTCTGCCACCGCTTCCGGCAAGAAAGAAAGGTCCTCTGTTTCATCGTGGCCGTGTTCTTGTAATATTGTTTTTTCAACAAGGAGGTACTGCTCGCCGACTATTGCTTGAATTTCGCTCAAAACAGCAGCAGAGATGGGTGAGAAGGCGTTACTTTTGCGGCGTTCAACAGAAACTTTCATCGATGGTTGATTATGAAATATCGCGTAATAGTATTTTTAGTTGTTTGTCAGGTAGTAGCCCTTCGTGCACAAAAATTCTTCAATCATCCGGAGCCAGAAGAACCACGGAACAAAGGTAAAGCGATTTTACTGCATGTTTCCTTCGGCGCACAATTACCCGGCGCCGACATGGCGAATCGTTTCGGAGGTAACGGCGTTTATGGCGGTGGCATTGATTTTATGACCGCCGGTAATTTTTTTTTCGGTATAGAGGGCCAGGGGTTGTTTGGGCAATCGGTAAAAGATGACCCATTGTCCATCCTTCGAACCCCTGATGGATTTATCATTGGCAACGACCGTGCCCTGTCGAGGGTGCTTTTTCGGGAAAGAGGGGTGTATCTCGGCGCAACTATTGGCAAATTAATGACCTTCCAAGAAGATCGCAAGGGATTGCGGGTTGCCATTGGCGCCGGCTGGCTCGAGCACAGCATACAAATACAAGACGATGACCGTACCCTGACCCAAGTAACGGGCGACTATGCAAAAGGATACGACCGACTGGTCGGCGGACTGGCGTTGAATGAGTTTGTTGGTTGGCAAATACTGGGAAAACTTAAAAGATCCAATTTCATGATTGGCTTTGAATTCAATCAGGGTTTCACGCAAACAAGGCGTGACTGGGATTTTTCAGCCATGCGCAAACTCGAAGAAAAACGACTCGACCTTCGATTTGGCATCAAAGCGGCTTGGACAATCCCGTTTTACCTAGGCAACAGTGCTGAATTGTTTTATTGAGGTGGTCGCGTCTGAGACAAAAAAGCAACCATTTTTTCCAGACAGCGTGCCAACCAACCAGTAACTTACTAAGAATTATCCAATTAGATGCATCTCCTATACAATTTGGGCATATACATCCTGATCAACGCTATCAGGTTCGCAGCACTGCGCATGCCCAAAGCAAAAAAATGGGTTGAAGGCCGGCGTAATTGGCGTAATAACTGCGTAAATTTTCGGCACACCACCCACGCTAAAACGCTCTGGATGCATGTTTCATCGCTGGGAGAATTTGAGCAAGGGAGACCAATCATCGAACAATTTCGACAAGAATTTCCCGGTTGGCGCGTGATACTCACCTTTTTTTCACCCTCCGGCTATGAAATTCGCAAGGATTATTCGCTGGTTGACAGGGTACTGTACCTGCCGGCAGACACGCCGGCCAATGCCCGTGATTTTTTAGCCTTGATCCAACCTGACGCTGCCATTTTTGTAAAATATGACTTTTGGGCCAACTACCTGTTTGCGTTAAAAAAAAGAGGAACCCCTACCCTGCTCGTTTCGGGGCTTTTCCGGCCTTCACAGCCCTTTTTTAAGTGGTACGGTTCGTTTTGGCGAAAAATATTGGATTGTTTTACGCATGTCTTTGTCCAGGACATCGAATCTGAAAAATTGCTACAAAGTATTGATTTTCACCGTACGAGTGTTGCTGGAGATACCAGGGTGGATCGCGTATTGCGTATAGCCGCAGCGGTAACACCCAACCCCCTGGTGGAGGTATTTGTCGGCCAATCTCCTGTTTTAATTGTCGGAAGTTCTTGGGACGCCGACGAGCAATTGTTGGCGCCATTGGTCCGATCGGGTGAATTTCAACAAATGAAAATCATCATAGCCCCCCATGAGCCCTCCGATCGAAATATAACCCGCATCCTGGAACGAATGGAGGGCGCCGTATTGTATTCACAATTAAAGACAAAAAATACTGGTAATAACAAAATTCTGGTGATAGACAATATTGGGATGCTCAATGTGTTGTATCAGTACGGCACCATTGCCTACATTGGTGGGGGCTTTGGAAAAGGAATACACAACACATTGGAACCTGCTGCGTTTGGTTTACCGATCTTGTTTGGACCGAAATTTGAGAAGTTTGAAGAGGCCCGACAATTCGTATCAAGGGGCGGTGCGATGCCGGTAAACACTACCCATGACATTATTTTGGCCCTTCATACACTTCAGGAGCCCCACGCGCATCAAAAAGCGTCGAATGCCCTGTTGTCCTACTTAGAAGCCAACAAAGGTGCTTCCGAAAAAGCTGTAAATTGGTTGAAGGCCCAATTTCCCGACCAGCGTAACTGATATGCCATCAAAATAAAACGTAACTGGTTAGGTGACACGCTGTATGGCCCAAAAAGGTCCATTTTTCGCCATACTTCGCAGTTTTTTTTGACCGTAGTGCTGCTACGGCTTACAAAAACCTCCTTCGTCTGGCAAAAAATGGCCATTTTTCTCTCAGACGCAACCACGCTAACCAGTTACAATAAAACCCTATATTTCGGTTGTTTTCGCAAGAATTGATTGAATTGGTCTGCCTGATCGGTCTATCCCTGACCAAAAGTCATATTGAAGCATATAAAAGTAAAAAAATGCCCTAAAACCATTCATAAATTGTCCTTCATCGTACTACTTTTGTGGCCCGAAAGGACAGGCTATTCGCCCTAACTCATAACACATTACATATTCCACGACAATGCAAGGTTCTGCAATCACCATTAGAAGGGGCAAGTTGAAAGTCCCAAATGATCCAATTATTCCATTCATCGAAGGAGACGGCACTGGCGCCGACATCTGGGCTGCCTCCGTGCGGGTTTTGGATGCCGCTGTTGAGAAAGCCTATAACGGTAAAAAGAAAATATTTTGGAAAGAAGTTTTGGCTGGAGAAAAAGCTTTTAACAAAACCGGTAGTTGGTTGCCTGAGGAGACGTTGAAAGTCATTGATGAATACAAAGTAGGCATCAAAGGGCCCCTGACAACTCCGGTTGGTGGCGGTATTCGATCCCTCAATGTGGCATTGCGCCAGCAACTTGATCTGTACGCTTGTGTTCGCCCTGTGCGGTGGTTTAAGGGCGTTCCAAGCCCCGTGAAGGAACCTGGCTTGGTGAATATGATTATCTTTCGTGAAAATACCGAAGATATTTATGCCGGAATCGAGTATTTGGCTGGAACCCCTGAGGCACAAAAAGTGCTTGACTTTCTCCAAAACGAAATGGGTGTCAACAAGATTCGTTTCCCTAAAACATCCAGTATCGGGATTAAACCCGTGTCAAAAGAGGGTACGGAACGCTTGGTTCGTTCAGCCTTGGAGTATGCATTCAAATACAACCGTAAATCTCTGACCCTGGTGCACAAGGGTAACATCATGAAATTTACCGAGGGTAAATTCAAAGACTGGGGCTATGAACTTGCTGAAAGGGAGTTTGGAGACCGGGTATTTACTTGGGCAGAATACGATCGAATCAAGGAAGCAAAAGGTGAAGCCGCTGCCAACGAAGCGCAAACAACGGCCTTGGCCAACGGCAAAATGCTCGTGAAAGACAGCATTGCTGACGCATTCCTGCAGCAAATCTTGCTACGTCCTGCTGAATATGACATGGTAGCCACCCTCAACCTCAATGGCGATTACCTTTCTGACGCCCTAGCAGCGCAGGTCGGAGGCATCGGTATCGCACCAGGCGCCAATATCAACTATTTGACCGGGCACGCAATTTTTGAAGCGACCCACGGAACAGCGCCCAAATACGCAGGCAAAGACGTCGTTAATCCCTCCTCTGTTATTCTCTCTGGCGTGATGATGTTCGAATACCTTGGGTGGGATAAGGCTGCCAAACTTGTTGTCAAAGGTATCGAGCGCAGTATCCGGAAAAAACGTGTAACCTACGATTTTGAACGGCTGATGAAAGGGGCAACCAAATTAAAATGCTCAGAATTCGGTTCGGAAATCATTGCAAATATGTAATTTTGTAATAATTTCGAGGCAGGGTAAGTGTGTTCACTTTGCCCTGCCCTTTTTTTAATAATTTAACAGTGATCATTCCATGGACGAATTAAATGTAGTTGACTCAAACGGAACCACGCTCGTAGATGGTGATGCGGTACTCGTCATCAAAGATCTAAAAGTAAAAGGTTCTTCAATGGTTATCAAGCGGGGAACACTGGTAAAAAAAATTCGCCTTACTGAGAACGAAGAAGAAGTTGATTGTAAAATTGAAGGGTCTAGCATAGTTTTGAAGACCTGCTTTTTGAAGAAAAAATAATGCTTGCTTGTTTCGAATCGAGTTCCAATTTGTAACGTATTGCGTCGGAGACAAAAAATAACTCTTTTTGGCTAGACAGCGTGCCACCTAGCCAGTTACGCCGATGTAACTTTCAGTCGATCAGCCCTGTTAATACAAAAAAAACCACCATGAAATCTCCCGTTTTTTGTTGTTTGGTTCTGTTTTTTGTTGTTTCCGGTCGTGGCGTGGCGCAATCACACGCCGACTGTATCACCGCGATGGACATTTGTGAAAAAAAGTCATACCGCATAGACCACGCTGCTGGAGAAGGTCGGGACCGGACAGAAGCTGATTTAATTGCCTGTTTTATGGGCAGTGAAAATGAAGGTCAAGCGGAGGAAAACTCAACTTGGATAAAATTTGAAATCGAACAAAGTGGGTCCCTTTATTTCACTGTTACACCAATAAGGCCCGCAGACGATCTTGATTTTGTGGTGTATCGCTTGCTGGATGGAACCTGCAACAACAAAAAAATAGTGCGCTGTAACGCGGCAGGCGATCCGTCGGACGCATTGGGTTTGAGCCCATGCCTGGGGAAAACAGGGCTGCGCGATGGCGAAAAGGACAGCAGTGTGGATGCCGGATGCAACGATCCAAACGACAACGCTTGGCTCGCCCCTTTACAGGTGGTAAAAGGGGAGAAATACATGGTACTCATCAGCAATGTAAGCAGTAAAGGTCCAGGATTTAGCATTGAATTTGGTGGCACAGCAACCCTTCCCTGTGATAAAAAGAAAACGAAGCCAACCCCACCAGTGACCCTTCCCACCAACACCAAGCCTCCCGTGGCCGTTGCCACCGTAGCGCCCAAGCCAAGAACCATCGGCGGCAGGGCCGTTGAAGTCGGGGACGAATTGCGCATTAAAAGCCGTACCATAAAATTAAAAATCTGGGATAGCCAAGTGGAAGACGGGGATGTTATTTCCGTGTATGTGGGGGAAAAGAAAGTGGTAGATCACCTGTATCTGCGTTCAAAACCACAGGAATTTGAGCTGGAACTACCGCTCGGGAAAGAATGCTACATCACTATTTTTGCCGATGACTTCGGAAAAGCAGAGCCCAACACCGCCATGATATCCATTTTCGACGGCGTGAAAGAACAAACCATTGATCTCGTCGCCGGAAGAAAAACTCAAGAGAGCGTAAAGATTATTGTAGAGTAACCAATTCCCGTGAACCTGTACCCTTTTCTGTTGTTTCTCCAGCGTGTTGCAATTGGTAGCACAGTTTCGCTCGAATCTTATGCTAGGTTTCCGTTTTTCAGATTACATACCCGACCCGAACGAAAGTCATTTCGATCGACTCTTCAAGATTTTTCAGGAATTAATGCTCTATTCTTCCGGCAATGTTTCGGAGGCACTGGCTTGGCTCAATGAACTTGACCGGGAATACAAACTTACCGCTCCCGATTATGGCATTGGTGATTTCATTCAAGAAATGAAAGACCGTGGATTCCTCCGACCCGACGGTGATGGAAATGGTGGCATGATACCCTCCTCCAAAATGGAGATCAGTCTTCGCCAAAAAAGCCTCGATGACATTTTCGGTGAACTCAAAAAAGCAAAAAGTGGTCGGCACAATACCTCCGTCATCGGCCGTGGCGACGAGTATACTGCAGATGTAAAACCCTATGAATTTGGTGATAGCCTCGAAAACCTGGCCGTCACCAACTCTTTGAGAAATGCCTACATCAATCATGGTATTGACGAATTCAATCTAACACAAGACGATCTGGAAGTGCATGAAACATACTACCAGAGTCAGATGTCGTCTGTATTAATGATTGACATCTCCCACTCTATGATTTTGTATGGAGAGGATCGGATAACACCCGCCAAAAAAGTGGCCATGGCGCTGGCGGAATTCATCCGAACCCGGTTTCCCAAAGACACCCTTGATATCTTGGTGTTTGGCGACGATGCCTGGCCCATTGAATTAAAAGACCTGCCTTACCTCGAGGTCGGCCCCTACCACACCAATACTGTAGCAGGCCTCGAATTGGCCATGGATATCCTTAAAAAGCGCCGCAATCCGAACAAGCAGATTTTTATGATCACCGACGGCAAGCCCACTTGTCTGAAAATCGGCAAGAATTATTATAAAAACTCGTTCGGCCTAGACCGTAAAATTGTAAATCGTTGTCTGAACCTTGCCATGCGGTGCAAAAAACTGGATGTTCCCATCACGACCTTCATGATCGCCCGCGACCCCTATTTGGTTAGCTTTGTTGAAGCTTTCACCCAAACCAACAGTGGAAAAGCTTTTTACTCTTCACTTTCAGGACTGGGATCCTTTGTGCTAGAAAACTACAAAAAGAAGAAACCAAAGTAATACCCTTGACTGTTGTACAGCATATTTTGCTGAAACACTCTTATCTTCGTCCCAAGAAATCTGGCATTCTACTTATGCAAACGCTCCTTCTTTCCATCGTGGCCGGTCTCTTTATCGCCATGCTTTTTGTCAATCTCTATTTTAGGGCAAAAGTCTTCAAATTGTATGGCATACTCGTACGCAACCGTGTTGAGTTTGGTGCGGCGCATATTTTTAGCCAAAAAAAACTAGCATCAGAAATTTTACCGCGGTACCCAAAATTCAAGCAGGAAATTGAATCTTTTATTCAGCACATGCGGTATTCGATCAAAATGGCCTCTGTGTTGCTACTGCTCATCACCGCTTTTGGTGCCATATTGATGTTTTTTAGAGAATCTAATTGAGTACTGGTTCATTCATTTGAACCCAACTATTCCCCTTTTAATGAAACTACTTAAGTGGTATTGGCCTCCACTTATCTCCTCCGTGGCCAATCAGATGAGAAAACCACTGACATATCGACCTTTTAATTTATGCGCATAGCCTTATTGGGTGCAGGCCACCTTGGAAAAGTGCACCTTAAATGTATTCTTGCCAGTGGTTGCTGGGATTTTGTAGGTTTCTATGAACCAGACGACAAAAATGCTGCTGCGGCAACAGCGCAATTCGGAGCAAAACGCTTTGATTCCCTGGATCAATTGTTGGATATGGTTGATGCTGTTGACATTGTGACCCCAACACCAACACATTATCAATTGGCCCGTAAAGCACTCCGTGCGGGCAAGCATGTATTCATTGAAAAACCGGTAACAGAAACGGTAGCACAAGGAAAGAAATTACTGGATCTCGCCGATAGCCGTGGGCTCACCGTACAAGTTGGCCATGTTGAACGGTTTAATCCTGCCTTTACAGCATTGGGGGGGATGACCCTGAATCCAATGTTCATTGAGGGGCATCGACTTGCAGCTTTTCAACCCCGTGGTACCGATGTTTCGGTTATTCTTGATCTCATGATCCACGATCTTGATTTGGTGCTTCACCTGGTGAAGTCACCAGTAAAAAAAGTAAGTGCCAGTGGTGTAGCAGTCTTAAGCAGTACGCCCGACATCGCCAATGCGCGTATTGAATTTGCCAATGGCTGCGTTGCCAACCTCACCGCCAGCCGAATCTCAATGAAACAGATGCGAAAAATGCGCCTGTTCCAGCCAGACCATTACCTAAGTCTCGATTTCTTGGATAAAAACACCCAGGTCGTACGGCTGTTCGAACAAACAGCCAACAACCTGCCACCTTTGGATGAATTGATGGAGTTTGAGACCGCGCATGGAAAAAAGTGGCTTCAATTGCAAATGCCTGAAACAGCCCCAGTCAATGCTATTGAACAAGAGTTGCGTTCGTTTCACGCTGCCATTTCAGCAAACCAAGCACCTGTTGTGACGTTACAAGATGGCGTATCCGCTTTAAAATTGGCCCACCAAATTTTGCGTGAAATTAACGCGCGAAAAGCCCATGCCACCTAGTGCCGAAAACTGTTTTCATAATAGTCAACCACACGCTCGTCTGTGATAACATCTTGAAAACGTATTTTTTGTCGCAGTACAATGCCCTCAAGTGTGCGACAACGGCTGAGGGCGACGTA
>CAIZLM010000060.1 GCA_903933805.1 uncultured Bacteroidota bacterium
CACTATTTTACCACTGCACAAGTCGGCTGATATGGCTTCTGCTAGGGATACCATGGTATTTATCTGAATGGGCACCACAAATGTTTGAACACAATCGTGTTGATTCGTCGCTGTAACCGTTACGTTGTATTGGCCGGCGGGCCCTGAAACAGATGGGAAAGCACTGTTGGCTCCGATTATGACCAAGGGCGGTGTTACCGTCCACAGATATTCTAGGACATCTGCTGGGTGGTTGTTGATGATGCCCAACTGAATATCTTCGCCAGTACATCCGACCGTTGGCAAATCGGGATCAACGGTTACGTTGGTCCCTTGACCGGTAACCGAAACAGACACAGCCTCTGAACAGCCAAACAAATCTGACACCATGGCCGTGTACACCGCCGTTGTGCCGGCAGGAACCGTGATTGGGTTGGCAGGTTGTTCGCCTACGAACTGCCCGGAGGCATCCGTCCAAATAACATTGGGCTGATTGGCATCTGCCAAAAGTACCACCACAGAATCACATGTTACAACAACATTTTGCGCTACAGACAATTCGATGGGCGTCACGCGAATAACCAAAACAGACACCGTATCTTGACACCCCTGATCGCTGGCGATCAACTGATAGTTTGTTGTTTCACTTGGGTTTGCCACGGCATTGGGTGGAATAGGATCCAATGTTAGTCCGGACAACGGCGACCAAACATAGGAATAGGATGGGCTCCCTCCCTGCACCACCAGCGATACTGGGGCGTTGTCACAGTTGAGCGCTACCGCTCCAATCGACAAAGAGACATTGGGCAAACCAGGGACCGTAAAATTTGTGGTGGCGTCAGAGAAACATCCATTCGCTGCTATGACGTGCAATTGCACCGTACCCGTAACGCCCACAGGTAGCGTCAATTGAATGGAATTTAAATCGGAAATTGTTTGCGTTAAACCATTGGATGTGGTTATTGTCCAAACAGCGGAAACAATTGTGCCATACGCATCTGTGGAAAGATTGTTGAATTGAACCACCGTTTCGGTATCGCCACACATCACCGCTGTCAGTCCACCTATGAAAGCCACAGGACCAGATTCAACACCGATGTCGGCGACGCCCAAACCTTTGCATCCCCTGGAATCCGTCACTGCAACAATATACGCGCCTGGCGCCAATCCGGAAACAGCTGCATTGTTGCTGATGACAGGGCCAGCGGGTGGCAGCATCCACGCATATTGATAATCAGGCGTACCCCCGGTGGCGTTTGCCAACGCGGAGCCGTTGTTGTCACCGGCGCAGGTAATATCGGTATCTACCACATTGACCGTAATCGCATTGTGGCCACTGACGGTGGTGGTTGCACTGCCGGCACAACCACTCAGTGGATCGGTGACCGTTACGGAAACAAATGTATTGGCTGGCAAGCCCGTCAGTTGCGTGACGCCAGTACCAGGCGGCAAATTCCAATAAAATTCATAGTTTCCGGGAGGGTTGACCAGCGCTGTGACCACGCCATCGTCAACACCAGTACACTCCGCACTTAGTACCGAAAGCACTACATCCAATTGCGAAACTTCCGGCACAAACAATACATAATCCGTTTGGCACTGGTTGGCATCAACTGTATGAACAGTGTAAGGTCCGCCTGCAAGGCCAGTAACAGTACTTCCGGTGTAACCCCCAGGCATCCAAGTATGGGTATAGGGGGGAACGCCTCCAGAAACAAGAATGGTGGCGCTGCCATTGCTGGCACCACCGCAAGCAGGAACAACGGCAAGCGCTGTGGTTGTGAGGGGACTGGGAGACAAAATCTCATCCTGATCCACGGCGGTATCCCCATTGGCATCCGTCACGGTTACCGCGTAGGTTCCGGCCGGGATATTTTGCCTGAAAGCATCGGTACTGCCGTCACTCCACAAAAAATTGTAGGGCGGTTGGCCTCCAATGATGACCGTATTCAGTGCTCCACCCACTGTATCTGTCGCACAGGAAATATTTGTTACGAGCAATTGTAGTACAAAGGTGCCAGTATCCACAGACAGCACAGGATCACCATGCAAGGCAGTTACCGTCCTATGTGCAACAATTTCCGGAGAAGTTGTAGCGACCGAGATCGAAACAGCCATGGGTGCAGCAACTGCAAACGTCGCCAACAGCAACCAACAAATTAACGCCGAAAAAAGGCTTTTTTTCATCACAATTATGTTTTTTACTGTGATTATAGTGATTTTGATGATTTGAAAGAATTAAAAGCGCGATTAAAATATGGCAGTAAAATCTCGATTTTAAAAACCACCTAGGGTGCACTATAATTGTCGTTCTTTACGATTTTAGGTCTATTAACGTCTTACCTCTTGATTCACCTTTACGCCGATGATCTCCAAGCGGCGCTCCCTAGAAGCGCGCACGTCAATGATAGATTTTCGGTCATCCTTTACGTTGTCGCTGATCCCCGGAGGCGCCTTTGCTTCTCCATTGGCCTCACGAATTATGACAAGCTGTTTGGAGTCAACGAATTTTTTATAGATACCACCGTCAAAAATATCAAAGTGATTGTACACCGAAGAAACACGGCGGTCCGTAAGATTTTTATTGTAGAGCAATCCGGCACGTGGCGAAGCATAGCCTTTGAGCGTGATTTCGATGGAATCGCCCCTTGATAGCATTTCATACAGCACCTCTGAAAATTCCATCAACTTGTTCCAGCCTCCTCGTACATCTTTTTCGAAGAACACCTCCAAATCATTGGTCGCATCTGACAATGGCTGTCCTGTTAAGCCCTCGGTAAAGCGGGCAATAAATGCCTGTTTCCGATTGATATAGTCAAAATATGTAGCGCGGTATTCCCGGGAAGTTGTTCTTGCCAGCGTCCGCTTGTCCGGTTCATCGTTGTCAAAATACAACGGAATGGGCAGGTATTCAGACAGAATAAGTGGCCTCAGCACCAATTCTTTTACCAAGGTGCGGAAGTCAATTTTTGGCAGATTGGCCGTTGTAAAATCAAGGGAATCTGCAGAAAAGTTGGGTTTGGTGGCAATGATACGGTAACGTTTGTCGTAGGCGATGGTCGTCTGGTAATTCTTGCCCAATGGGCTGACAAAAGCATCTTTTTGACGTTCATCGGGCAATTCCAAGATACGATAGGTGACACCATAGAGTGTGTCATTGTTCATGTGGTTAAGGGCGTGTGCATTTAGAACAATACCCCGTTCCAGAAACAGTTTTGTTTCAAACAACTTAGCCGATTTCAGCCCTTCGGTTGAAACCACCACGGAAGTATCGGGGATATAACCAGGTTTTGTAACCACCACTTGGTATCTGTGCTCAAAATCCAGTGGATAATAGTACAGGTTGTCATTGGGATGTTGCTCTACCTGAGGTGCATTTTTTCTTGGTACAAAAACCCCTTCTGGATTTTTTTGTCCCAAGTCAAAAAACTGCGCCGTCGTTCCTACCATCGGCAATCCTGTTTCTTTATCGAAGACCGTCGCTTCCAAATTTGGTGTATTGGGCTGCAGGTAAAGATTTTGGACCAATTCTTTTCGCCAAATTTTTGGCGGTGTTGTAAATCGAACGGTATCAGGATCATAGCGATTCTTTTCTCCGATGATCATGTAAGACTTCCCGGGCAGGAGGTCAAAACTGTATTTACCGGAAGCATCCAGGTTAATACGCTGTGGTTTGGCCTTTGGATTGCCCGTTTCGATGAGCGTCAAGACGGTGTACGGCAAGACGATATCTGTTGGCAGGCCATTTCTTTTTAGGAACGTAGTCACGATCATCTTTGGCTTAACGAGGTCAGCCTCATACAAGTCATAACAGCAACCTTCTTCAGACTGGTTAAAGCTACCTCGGCGGTTGGAAGCCATAAAAGCTATACTGGCGGAGGCGTTCAACATATAATATACGTCATTGGCACCGGAATTGATGGGAGAGCCCATGTTGACAGCTTCGCCCCAATCTTCCCCATTCCATTTTGACGTATAAATATCAAAGCCACCCAACGATTGAAGGCTGTCCGAACTAAAAAAGAAGGTACTGGACGGTGCATGGAAAAAAGGTGTCACATCATCCCCGGGGGTATTAATAGCAGAAACATTCATGGCATTGGAGTAATTTCCATTCATGACTTTTGTGCACCAAATATCTTTTTTGCCTTTACCACCTGGGCGGTTGCTCACGAAATACAGCATTTCGTAGGACTGTCCAGGTACCGACCCGACACAAGGCTGTGTATTGGTAAAACCGGGCACATTCACGGGTTCGGGCAACTTTTCAGCTGGCCCCCAATCATTGTCAGGCTGTTTTTTTCGCAGGTAAATATCGCATTGGATTTGCAGGGAAGTACCCACATAATCACACAATGCGTAGTACATGATATCCCCTTTGGCATTGAAACTGCTGTGTGTAGTATGTCGTGCTGCCTCATTGAAAGCAGGCACTTCAAGATTTTCCGTAAAATTATCACCCGTGATACTCAGTATTTTGTTGAGGGTGCGTTTTGGGAAAACGCGATCTTTTTCGAAAGGAAACCTTGCAGAAGAAAAATACAAGACATTGCCCAGCAAATAAGGGGAGTATTCTGAGTATTCGCGGGTATTGACCGAGGTATCGAGTAAGGTAAACAATTCGGGCTCCAGGACTGGTTTTCGAATAATTTCCAGGGCCCATTCGCAATCTTCCAAGCGTGTTTCAGCTTCCATTTGCATGGCGGCGGTTGCGCCGGGAGGCTTTTCTCCCAAGAGAAAATTGCGGTAAACATCGCGGGATTCTTCGTATTTACCCATTCGGTATTTGACCTCTGCCAACCGCAAGTACGGTGCGCCATCTGGTTGTGTGAGGCCATTGTCTATCAACCGTTGAAACGCCATTTCTGCACTGTCTAGTGCCGCATACAAAATAGCTGCTTCACCATATCCCTTCAAAGCATTGACATTCAGGGGTTCTGCGTCCATCATCAGGTGATAGTAGCGCATGGCTCCATAGTTGTTGCCTCGGGCCAGTTCTTTGATTGCGGCGACTTCCAAGGCATCTATGGATGGTGCTCTATCGTTTTCCTGGTTGATGCGATCTGAAACGCCAATTTGGCTCGAAGCATTGAACCCAAGCAGTAGGAAAATCAGATTTATTGTAAGAATGCGGAAAATTTTCATCACTGGAATTATAAGAAATAGTTTTCAAGCCACAAACACAAACTCATTAAACCACCAGGACTCAGCGTCCTCGAAGATGGTTGTTAAATAATTTGGCAGGACTTAAATTTCGGTATTGGCTTAACACGGTATATTCGGTACATCAAGGACAATTCTGGCCCGCCGCGCCCATTGGAGACAAGGTCCACGCCCGACAAAAAATTCATATCATAGGAGAGGCCCATTTGCCAAGAACGGTAAAAAACCTCCACATGTGGAACGAGTGCATCTTGGTAGCGCTGACGATAATCTACACCAAGCTGAAGCGCCAACTCCTTGTAAGGTTGTCGATTGAGGTGGAAACGAAGTCCACCCCCGTAAACGATTTCGCGATATCCGCCTTGCTTTTGGTACATACCCTGCGCCAAAAGGTCAAAATTATCGGAAAGCTGGAGCAAACCATTGCCATGAATGGCCAATTTATTGTTCAACCGAACATTACCGGGGTTGTTCAGCGTTACCGACCAAAAATCGTGGTAGGGGCGGTTGATGTGGTGCAGCGCAGTACCAATATCCAGTCTGCTTCTTTTGGAGGGTGACTGGATGCGCAAGTTGCCGCCGGCACTGAAGTCGAAGTATTTAAGATTGTCACTTTGGAAGAGTTGTGTCTCTCTGGTGGTTGACAACGGGTCATAAATACAATCCTGCCATTGTGCATCAAAAGATAATTTATTGGTGCTGAATGATCGCTGCCCAAAAGCGGGTGTCACTCCCAGTGTAAGGAATACATTCTGAAAAACAGGCAGCGTCACAGAAACCGGGATACCGATCGACATGGACGTCAGGTGTAGACTTCCTTGTCGGTCATAATTGATCAGCAAAGAACCTGTCATAAAACGATCGTACTTACCCTTGGCCCAATACACTTTACTTTCTAAGGAACCTGAATAAGTGGTAAATGGAACAGGGACAGCACGCCACTGACTCCTGTAGTTGCCAATATACCGCACATCTCCGCCAAAGACACCGGCCAAACCTGGATTCAGGTTGAGCGTAGCATTACCAAATTGCGAGAAATGGATATCCTGTGCGTTTAGCGCAACCACATAAGTTGCCATAATAAGCACGCATAATAAGCGCAAACGTAAAAATTTTGAGATCACAAGCGTTCTATTTAGTGTCAGGAACACAGTTACTAAACAAAATTGATGCCTAACTAATCATTTGACCAAACAACAAGTGTCGGCTACACGCGAAAAGCATACTATCTAATTTCTGTTGTAACTGGTTAGGTGGCACGCTGTCTGGCCCAAAAAGGCCCATTTTCCGCCATACTTCGCAGATTTTTTTGACCGTAGCGCTGCTACGGCCTACAAAAATCCGCTTCGTCTGGCAAAAAATGGCCACTTTTTTGTCTCAGACGCGACCACGCTAACCAGTTACTTTCTGTTAACAATACAAAAACCTCGTAACACCAAGTAAGGCTGCCGCCAAAATAAAAGGCACTACAGCACTGCCATGCATACACGAACAAACGGGAAGGAGTTGTCGTAAAGGTATGACTTGTAAACGATTTATTAAAAAAACAAAGAAATTAAGCAAAAATTAAGCAAAGAAAAGCACTTTTATTGTACGCACAAAGATCAAAGAAGTTCAATAATGGTTACACCATCGCCACCGCTGTCTTGGGCTGGATGGTAAATATTGGCAATATTGCGTCCATATTCCCGCAATTTATGGCGTACCACTTTGCGGAGTATTCCGTCTCCCTTTCCATGGAGCACACGCAGGCTGGCGGCATTGGTCATGAGTGCGTTGTCAACAAATTTTTCCAAGACCATCATGGCTTCCTCTTTGCTCATACCTCTTAAGTCTATTTTGGCATCAAAATCTGCCGTCCTGTTGATGTCTGTGTTACTGGCGGAGAATTGCTTGACGAGGGGTTCTGCAGCGGGCAACAAATCGCGCAGGGGTGCATTCAGGGTGATACCGCCCATTTGGATATCAGCTTTTTGTCCGCGAATTTTTTCAATCCTACCGGTAGCGCCGCCTGCTCTCAGGCGCACAAAATCACCTTCTGCTAGGGGCCGCGCTGAAGCGGAGGGCATTTTAGATTCTTCCAATTTGACTACTTCGGCGTTGGCATCATCCACCATACGGGCTTTTTCTGTCCGTTGAACGCGCAATTGCGCTGCCATTTCTTGGGCTTTTTCGAGGTTTTTTTCGTCTTTAAGTTGGCGGACCAATTTATCCACCTCTCTGTTTGCGTTGGCGGTCTGCCGCAAGTCCAATTCTTTCTGATCGAGTTTCAGACGTTTTTTCTTCACATCCAGGTCGTGGTGAAGTGCATCGTAGGTTTTGATGAGTCGTTCCAGGGATTGTTCTTTGTCGGCAGCCACGCGTAAATGCTCCTCCAGTTCTTGTTTTTCGCGCTGAAGTTCAATAAGAATATCATCTACAGCTGTTTCGGATCCTGTACGATGTCGGGCGTAAGCGATGAGATCTTTTGGGAGCCCACTTTTTTCAGCAATTTCAAAAGCATAGCTGCTACCGGGGCGTCCGATTTTTAATTCATACGTTGGAGTTAGGGTATCTTTGTCGAAGTGCATATTCCCATTCAGAATGCCGGTATTTCGAAAAGCGAACACTTTGAGGTTGGAATAGTGGGTGGTGACGACGGCATAAACACCTTTGTGGTGCAATTGTCGTAGAATGGCTTCTGCGATGGCTCCGCCGGGTTTAGGGTCGGTACCGCTACCCATTTCATCGATGAGCACCAAGGTATTGGGGGACGCTTTTTCCAGGAATACTTTGGCGTTTTTCAACCGGGAGGAATACGTGCTCAAATCGTCGTCTAGACTCTGTTGGTCGCCAATATCAGCGAAAATCTTATCAAAAATCCCCATTTCACTGAGCTCGTGCACTGGCACGAGGAGTCCACTTTGTACCATGAGTTGGAGCAGGCCAACCGATTTCATGGCCACGGATTTACCCCCGGCATTGGGGCCGGAGAGTACCAAGATATGGTTTTCTGGATTTAAGCGAAGATCAAAAGAGACGGTTTTTCGTCCCTGGGCTTTATTTTTGATGTACAAGAGCGGGTGGTAGCCTTTTTTGATCGAAATAATGGGTTTTTCTTTCAGAATGGGCATACCTCCTCGCATAGAAAGGGCCAGCCTAGCCTTGGCCTGAATCACATCATAATAAACGAGTACTTCAAGGTAAGCACCTATCATGTGGCCGTAAGGCCTGATCGTGTCACTGAGGTCGCGAAGAATGCGGAAAATTTCTCTTTTTTCATCGTGCTCTAGGTCAAAAAGGTCATTGTTGACCTCAATAACCCCTTCCGGCTCGATGAAGGCAGTTTTGCCGGTATCAGATTCATCGTGAATAATACCTCGGATTTTGCGCTTGTGTTCTGCCGGAACGGAGAGCACCCTTCGGCCGCTGCGAAAACTTTCAGGGGAATCGGAGAGCCAGCCTTTTGAGCGAAATTCCTGCATCAACTGGCGGAATTTACCATCCAGTTCCTTGATTTTTTGCTGAATAGACCTCCGAATGCGCATTAATTCTGGCGATGCATCGGCGCGGATTTCCCCTTTATCGTCAAAAACCGTATTGATGGCTTTTATCAGTCCTTCATCAAACGTAATGGGTCGAATCACGTCGTACAATTTGGGATAAATCTCTTTTTTAGCCCCACCGGCGAAATACTTGAAAATATCCCTGATATTGAACAAAATGCGGAGGATGCCCTGAAAAGATTCCGTTTGGAGAGTATAGCCATCAATTTCCAGCATGCGCAGGTCGGGACGAATATCGGAGAACGACTGCAAGGGGAATCGGTCGTTTTTTTCCAGGGCAAGTTTAAAATCGCGGGTCTCTCGCAACTCCAAATCAATTTTTTGAAAGTTGGTGGAGGGCGATAATCCTTGGATTCGTTCGACGGCCAGGGGCGTTATCGCCTCTTTGACCAGTAAATCCAATACTTTATCAAATTCCAATTTGTGTACAACGTCCTTGGGCTCAAATATCATGTTCATCAGTTTCAGTCAAATTGGTCTTGCCTGTATTTTTCAGCAAGCAGAAATGTTATTTTACTATTAATTAATTGATTGTCAATGTATTAATTTATTTTTTACAAGGAAAATGTCGATTTTACAAGGCGAAAAAACACACAAACTGCGAAAAATAGGGGCGAAAATACCCCCAAAAAACAAATGGTGGAGGTGATAGTTCCACAAATGAATTATTTTTTGAGATCATTATTTTTGCTAAGAATGACTAAACACGATATTATTTCTCTAAAAAGGTGCACATAAATTTAGAGTTAAATACATTTGCAGACAATTTTCACAAATTAAAAACTGTGCTTCTGATCATGAAGAAAACGTTACTCCTTTCCGGCATGCTCTTCGCGTGCATTTTTACGGCTTCCGCGCAGTATCAGCGCCGCGTACTGGTTGAAGAATTCACCCAGGCTTCTTGCGGCCCATGCGCAGGACAGAACCCAACATTCAATCTGGTATTGAGTGCCACTGAATCCAAAGTAACTCCGATAAAATATCAAACTGTTTGGCCCGGAGCTGACCCAATGAACGCACAAAACAAAACAGACGTTGCTACCCGCGTAACGTATTACGGTGTAACTGGCGTACCGAACGGTTTTATGGACGGTACGGGCATCACCAACGACTGTAATTACTACGACAACGCACCGATCTGTCTGACAGAAGATGAAGTTGACGCACGGTCTGGTGTTACTTCACCTGTAGAGATCCAGTTGAGCCATGTATTGTCGGCCGACTATGACTCTATCATCATCAGTGTTTCCGTGAAATCAGATATTGCCCTTTCAGGTGCTTTGCGCCTCCACGTTGCGGTTGTGGAAGAGTCCATCAACTTCCAAACAGCACCTGGCACGAACGGCGAGCTTGATTTTTATCAGGTAATGCGCAAAATGTTGCCAAGCGCGAGTGGCACTTCTACGGGAGCCTTCGCTGCCGGCGAAACCAAAACTTACACGTTTGCATGGCCTATCGGCTATTCTTATGACCTGAATCAGTTGGGTGCATCTGCTTGGCTGCAAGAAGACGCTACGAAAGAAGTGTACAATTCTGCGCGCTCCATGCCTACTGGAAGTGTTCCTTCTGCGGGTATCAAGACACTGAACACCATGAATCCTTTCGTTTGTGCAGCGGGTGTTTCTCCGTCATTCACGATGAAAAACGCTGGTACTGCGGCCATCACTTCGGCGCTGTTGCAGTACAAAGTGGGCACGGGTGCTTGGACCAATTTAAACTGGACCGGTAACCTTGCTCCAGGTGCTTCTGAAGTTGTGACCCTGTCGAATGTCACTATTTCCACAACAGGAACAACCAAAATTGATATTAAGGTTGTCAATTCAAACAACGGCGTTCAAACCAATTCGCTTGATTTGCTTTCTTTGAGCATCAAAGCACTGTTGGATGCTCCGGCTGCTATTCCTTTTGAAAACACTTTCCAGAGTGCTTCCTTCCCACCTGCTGGTTGGAACGTTTCTAACAGCGGCACCAACGGATGGAAATTGTCTTCCGGTGCGGGTTCCGGCGGCAGCACGCGTTCTGCAAAGAACAACATGTTTGACTATGCAAATGCCAAAACTGACCTGATTTCTCCAAAAGTTGACTTGACTTTGGCCAACAGCGCAGCAACCTTGAAATTTGACCACGCATACGCAACGTACGATCCTACCTACCTCGATTCTTTGCGCATCGATGTATCCACCGACTGTGGTACCACTTGGACGACCATCTTCCACGACGGTTCCGATGGCTTGGCGACAGCACCTGCAATCACCACGGCCTATACTCCAACAGCATCTGAGTGGGCTAGCCACGCGATTGACATCAGCAGCTTTAGCGGTGCGTCGTCTGTGATCTTCCGTTTTGTTGCGGAAAGCGGCTACGGCAACAACCTGTACATTGACAATGTGAATGTAACCTCTTCCGTAGGTGTTAAAAACCTGGACCTCAGTTCCTTCTCCATGATGCCAAACCCAACGAGTGGTTCGACTGAAGTGCGTTTCGGATTGGGCGAAGCACAAAACATTCAGTTGATGGTGTTCAACACCCTTGGTTCTTTGGTTTCTTCCCGTGATTTGGGCGAGTTGACTTCCGGTGACCATGCTGTTTCTTTGAACGCATTGAACCTGACTTCTGGCACATACCGTGTTGTGCTGCAAGGCAAAGACGGTATCGCTCAAACGCAGTTGGTTGTGTTGAAATAAGCGCTATTTTATTGTTTTGAGAGCGGAACGTACACTGGTACGTTCCGCTCTCTTTTTTTGTAACGACTTCGGCGGTGGATGGGCTGGCAAAAAACGGCCATTTTTTTGTCTCAAAATCGACCAACTAACCAGTTTTTGTAAGATGAAGAAACTATACCTCATTGCCGGAGAGGCCTCGGGTGATTTACATGGGTCAAATCTCCTCAAGGCCCTACACACGTTGCATCCAAACTTGGCGTGTCGGGCTTGGGGTGGAGACCTAATGGGTGCCGCAGGTACAACGATTGCCAAGCATTACCGCGACCTGGCATTTATGGGGTTTGTGGAAGTTTTGCGAAATATTAAAACGATCCTCGGGAACATAGCCTTTTGCAAGGAAGACATCTTGGCATTCAATCCCGATGCTTTGGTGTTGATTGACTACCCTGGTTTTAACCTGCGCATTGCGAAATGGGCAAAAAAGCAAGGTATCCCCGTGATTTACTATATATCACCCCAAATATGGGCGTGGCATAAATCGCGTGTACACCAAATCAAGCGGGATGTTGACCTAATGATGGTTATACTGCCTTTTGAGCGCGCGTTTTACAAAAAACACGGCGTTGAAGCGGTCTATGTGGGTCACCCTTTGCTGGATGCTGTTCAATCGCTACAAGCCAACACGGCAGGAGGAACTTATCCTCCCCGCACCATCGCGGTGTTGCCGGGCAGCCGGGTGCAGGAAATAAAAAACATGCTGCCCAAGATGCTGTCTGTGGCGCCTGATTTTCCTGATTATCAATTTATAGTGGCAGGCACGAACAATTTTTCGGCAGCATATTACGCCCAATTTCTGGGGGACTACCCCAATGTCCAATTGATACAAGGGGATACGTATGGACTATTACAACACGCTTCAGCGGCTTTGGTAAAGTCCGGCACTTCAACCTTGGAAGCTGCGCTTTTTAACGTACCACAAGTAGTATGCTATGCCGGAAATCCGATTTCATACCACATTGCAAAGCGTTTGATTCGGGTGAAGTACATCTCATTGGTCAACCTAATAGCCGACAAGCCACTGGTCAAGGAACTCATCCAAGAAGAACTCCGTCGTGAAAACATAAGAATTGCCTTGCAGCACCTATTGGAGCCAAGCAACACAGCAGCTTTAAAAGCTGAATACGGGGCACTGAGACAACAGTTGGGGGAAGGTGGCGCATCAAAACGTGCTGCAGAAACGATTCTACAGCACGTTTCGACCATTTCACCCCAACATTAGCACTGCTTTTTTGATGTATAAGCCACTAATACGAGCCTCGGCGTATTAGTTTGTAATCATTTCAAATGGAAGCCTCGCCAGAATACCTTTGCTGCGGCGGAACTCTTGCATTGCTTTGTAGGCCGGGTACATTTCTCCGAGTTCTTGGCGCGCCATCCAAGATTTAGCGCTTTCATCCCGTTCGTTTTTTTGTGTCAGTTTGCTGATCAATTGTTCTAACCCCGAAAGTGTGCGCGGATATTCCGTGGTGCGGTATTTTTCCAGTCCTGCGAGTTTGGCAGCAGCGGCGAGGGCGCGATCCAATCCACCAATATCATCCACCAGTCCAATTTCTTTGGCCTTCTGTCCGGACCAAACGCGGCCTTGCGCAATTTCATTGATTTGTTCCGGGGTTTTTCTACGTCCTGTGGCCACTTTGTGCAGAAAATCTTCGTATATTCCATCCACACGGCCCTGAATCAGCGCTGCTTCTTCTGGAGAAAAATCAAAAAAGGGCGTTCCGAAAGTAGAGAAACGGCCGGTTCTGACGGTATCATAGGTAATACCCAATTTGTTGCGCATGGTTTTTTCCAAGATTGGAATCATACCAAAAACACCAATTGAGCCGGTGATGGTACTGGGTTCCGCAAAAATACTGTCGGCGTGACAAGCAATATAGTATCCTCCTGACGCTGCCACGTCGCCCATACTGACCACGATGGGCTTTCCAGCTTTTTTACAGAGATCCAATTCTCGGAGAATATTGTCGCTTGAAAGCGAGCTGCCGCCTGGGGAGTTTACCCGGAGCACGATGGCCTTGATGGCATTGTCTTTACGGATTTTACGGAGAATTTTGATGTAATTTCCGTCGTATATATTGCCTGCTTCCCCATCGTTGCCGTCATAAATAGTCCCTTCCGCATAAACGACGGCAATTTTATCTTTAATCGCAAGTGCTAGTTTTGGCCCACGAGATTTGACATAGTCATTGAGTCCGATGCGGTTTAGTTTGTCTTTTTCGTCTAAACCAATTTTTGACCGCAACAAAGTAATTACTTCATCTTCATAGACCAGTCGGTCTACAAGATGATTGGAAACTGATTTTTGGCCGCTAAAACCATCAAAACGGTCGGCAATTTGACGCAATTCAGTCTCAGGAATATGCCTGCTTTCGGCGATATCGTGCATGAGGATATCATTGAGCGCCTTTAGATACTCGCGTGTCTGGAGGCGATTTTCTTCGCTCATTTTTTCAAGGCGGAAGGGTTCCGTGGCGCTTTTGTATTTACCGCAGTAAAATATGCGCATTTGCACGTCCAATTTATCGAGTAGGCCTTTGTAGAAAGGAACCATGCTGGAATAACCGCGGAAATCCACCGCACCTTGCGGACTCATCAACACGCTGTCGGCAACAGAAGCGAGGTAATACGCGCCTTGGGAGTAGAAGCTGGCATAAGAGACCACAAATTTTCCGGAAGATTTGAAATCTGCCAATGCCTGACGCAAGGTGGTGCCTGTTGCCTTACCTGTCGACAAGGTACTGGGATTCAAATAGATGCCCTTGATATCATCATCATCCTTTGCACGTCGGATGGCCGCAACCATGTCGGTGAGTCCCAATACTTGGTCATTTTCCAAATCGAAAGGATCCAGCTGGAGGTTGTTTGTTTTTTCCGGAATGGGCTGTTTGAAGTCAAGTTCAAGCACGGAATTGGGCTCAATGGAGACTTTTTCTTTTTCAGTCGCCGTACTCGCCAAACCGGTAAGCCAGCCAATACCAACAACAGTGAGTAAACCAAGCGCAAGGGCGGTACCCAAACAGGAAGCAAAAAGAAACTTAAGGAATTGAGACATCTTGATGATTATGAAGTTCGAGGAA
>CAIZLM010000061.1 GCA_903933805.1 uncultured Bacteroidota bacterium
AAAAAATGGCCTCTTTTTTGTCTCAGACGCGACCACGCTAACCAGTTACTTTTTTTGCAAAAAAGGGTTTATGGGTTCAAAATCACACAAATTATTTTTCTGCAAAGTTTGAGTGTCGATTTGGATGGGTTGGATAGCCATATATGGTCTTAGTGGGTTTCATTGCAATATCTGCTAACCAGTTACCAAAAGAACATGAACCGCTTTATATCGAATGTTCGAGTAGGCCGTCGGAGCGGTGACAGGGGGGATTTGGGTTGGAATGGCCGAAGCTACCCCTTCAACCCATCCAGGAATTGCAGGGTTTCGTCCAGGCCATTGATTATCTGAGCGTTGGATGGGAGCGTCACTGGGGTAATGAACAGTTGCGAGCCCGTGAGCAACAAGGAGCCATCGCCAATACTATGGGCTGCATGGTCAATATAATCCTGAATGGACTGCCTTGGGATAGGATCTTGAAGGATGGTGAGTACAAATTCAGGTCGAAGGAGGTGGCATGCATCCCGAAGATCACTCAGATTTACGCTGGAACCGAGGTAAACGGCCTGAATTTTACGCACGCGAATCAGGTATTGAACGAACAGCAGCGCCAACTCCTGGGGTTCGCCTTCGGGGGAATACAGCACAATTTTCTTTACCCCGGGTGTGGCCTCAATGGGCGGCAACTGATCGATGGTGCTCATCAATTTTCGCCGAATCAACTGACCAATAAATTTTTCTTGAACGGGATTGATGCTGCTGGTAAGCCAGAGTACACGCAGTTTATCGAGGAAGGGATAGATAAGTCCCAACATGGTCTGTTCAAAACCGTGATCCTTTACGTAGTCCGAAAAAACAACCTCAAAGGCCACCTCATCGAGGTCGATCATCGAGAGGGTAAGTGCTTCTATTTGACTGTTTACGCTGGCCTTGTTTTGGGTGATTTCGGCGCCTTTGGCTGCAATTTCGGCGGGGTTCATCTTGGCCAACTTACTTATTTTCAAACCATTGCGATTGAGTAACGCGATGTTAAAAAGCAGTCGCAGGTTTTCGTCGGTGTAGTACCGGATGTTGGTATCTGTTCTGGCGGGCGTAATCATGCGATAGCGCTGCTCCCAAATACGGATGGTGTGCGCTTTGATACCGGTTAATTTTTCCAGATCGCGAATTGAATAAATAGCCATTGATAACACCAGGAGAATCTTGTAAAACCCCGTAACTGGCTAGGTGGTTGCTGTCTGGCAAATAATGGCCACTTTTTTGTAGCAAACAAGACCACCTAAATAGTTACAAAACACCTTAACAATTAAGGCAGCTAAATGTTCTACAAAATCGACCAAAATGGCTTGTATTTTATACAGTAACTGGCGAGGTGGCGCGCTGTCTGGACCAAAAGTCACATTTTTTGTCTCAGGCGCGGCCGACCACCTAACCAGTTACGCCATTTTATTGCACAATGAGTGTTACCCGTCGGTTCCATTTCCTGTTTTCCGGCAAGTCACGTCCCTTGCCTGACACCGATCCGTCATCTTCGGCGTTGGGTGCTGCGGGCTCTGCCTCTCCAAATACTTCCATCACCATTCTATCCGCGCGCAGCCCCTTGTATATCAGGTAATCTCGCGCGGATCGGCTACGTCCACCTGCCAGTTTCAAATTGGCTTGTCCATCACCGACTCCGTCTGTAAACCCCTGTATTTTCAACACGAGGGCTGGCGTTTTAACCATTGTTTGATACACCTCATCCAACACCGCCTTTGACTCGGCGTCAAGTCCGGATTGGGCAAAATCAAAGTAAATGACGTACTTGGAGGGATCGCGGGTTGGGGCTTCTACAAATACCACCCCATCGTGGATATAGGGACAATCTACTTCGGAAAGCACCCGCATCGCTGCTTCATCAAAGATGAGGGCGTTGGGAAAGCCTTTGTTGATGGCATCCTGCTGAACGGCTTCCGCTGCTTCACGGGTGTCGTAATTGCCGGCAGAATACCAGTAAATTCCGGATATATCCACCCTTTCACTGTAGGTTTCGATACCCCTTTCTTTAAAAATTTCTTCCGGCAACCGCTGGCTATAGGCCGCGAGTTGCACCCGAAAAGACTGGGCCTGAACCGAATAGAGCGACAACAGTAAGAAAAAAGCAGCTGTTGAGCGTCGAACACTTAACATGGATACAGTAGCAATTTTTGAGTGTAACTCGTGCCGTTTCCAGTCTATGGCCCATGTATGTGGCGGTCCAATTTTCCCTTCCGCTGCGTTGTTCGTCGGTTACAATATCGTGTATTGAGCCCTCCTCACGCCTTGATGAAAGAAAAATTTGCCTCCCCAATTCATGGGCAATTAACTGGACGCGGCACTAGTCCGGAACCCGAACAAGATATGTTTTTCCGTCTTTATTGGTGAGTTTGCTGTCTATGAGCCAAGGATTATACAATTTTAGCATCCGGTAATTGGTGCCATGTTCCTGGGCAAAGTCCCCCCAATTCGCAACGGCGCCCTTCACCTCAATGGTTTTATACTCCGTGATAGGCGGATACAAGTGCTCTTTTTCAATTTCATAATCAAAGTCGGTTGGATGCTCCATGACCTCCTTGATGGCGACGATTCGGAAAGGATAGCGCATGGTTTCATCCGCCGCGAGGTTCAGTTCAAAAAAAGACTTGGCCCTTTGTTTGGACATTTCTTCTGCGATACGGCCGGGACCTCCATTGTAGGCTGCTGCGGCCAACACCCATGAGCCCAAACGCTCTTTTTCTTTTTTCAAGTACTTGCAAGCGGCATGGGTAGCCTTTTCTAAATGGTAGCGCTCGTCCACCTCTGAGTTGACTTCAAGTCCGTAACCATCGGCGGCATCTTTCATGAACTGCCACAAACCGCGGGCGCCGGCAGGAGACACCACGTTGGAGAGTGCACTTTCGGCCACTGCCAGGTATTTCAAGTCACTGGGAACACCCTCTTCTTTCAATATCGGCTCGATGAGTGGAAAAATTGCGTTTGCACGCTTCACGGCTAGAATTGTCTGTGAGTGAAAATACACGTTGCGCAACAGTTCTGCATCGAGGCGCTGCCGAACGTCCCAATTGTCCATCGGAAATTTCTCCCCACAAAAATTATATGCTTTGTCGAGGTTGATGGAGCGTACCCGTTGGTCGGGGGAAGGCGCCTGGCCCTCGCCCTTGAACGACGAAAGGAAAAATCCGATCAAGGCTACTGCAAGCAACACATTGACAATGAGTAAAGTACGGGTGTGTGTTGTCCAATTCATGGCGACAAACTGTTTAGGGAAAAAAGACGGAATAAAGCGTATTAGAGTATCAACGAAATTCCGGCCCTTATATTGACTGCTGCAGAATTTTTTACCGAGACGGCATTCAGCAGATTGTCAGAGGCAAGGTACACCTGGACCGGTCCCGGTTTCAACATCAGGTGGAAACCCAAGTTGGCCACCGAACGTTGGTTTAAGCTGTACATGGCCCCGAGAGAAACCCAATTTTTGGGTTTCCAGCGGATAGACCCACCCACGGCGTAGGTGTTGCCCACCACGCCCCGGTGGTTGACATAGCCGCTTAGGCCGACAACCCAGCGCTTCCCAACTTTGAAGGAACTGCCAAAATAGGCACGCAAAGGCAGCGCGGTGCTGTACTCCCCCGCTGTTTTGGTGAAATTAAAAATGTCATTGATGGTATCCAATTTGGTATCAAAATCAAGACTATCAACACCATTGATAAAGTCAATCCCTGGCAGTGTTTGTCCTTCATAGACGTATGATCCATGGCTCGAAAAATAGTTTGCTTGGTTGTTCCACTTGATTTTACCGCCCAGATCGAGTACGGAAGCATCCAGTGTTAAGCGGTCATTGACCTTATATTGTATGCCAACATCAAACGATTTTCCGGTGTTTTTGGAAAACAGTTTTTTCGCCTGATCCACCACGGTAATATCCACCCCCAAACCCGCCGTATCTATGGCCGAGATGATGGAGGAGGAGTAGAAGGCGTAATCCGTTTCCAGCGTCAACTGGTAAATATCAGACGACGTAGAAACTGCCGTAAACTGGTGGTTCGGGTCGGTGAGCAGTGAGCTGATACCCGTGAGGTATTTGGCACGTAATCCCACGGTAAGCGGGCCGAATTGTTTGCCCAATCCGATGCTCCACTCATTCCAATCAGCGACATCCGCCTTGACACCCAGTTCTAGTGTCTGCCCCACGTAAGGGCCATTGCCATTCCAAAGCAGTGCGGGCAAGGCCTTGGGGTAAACGATGTTGGCACTCAAGCGATTGGCATAGCCCGCCGTCAGCATTATTTTTCCGGGCAAACGAACACCCAAATTGGCAATATCGTACCGTTGATCAAAATACAATTCGTTGATAGGGTCTAGTTGATCAATGATATTGCTAAAATTAACCGTCGTTCGACCTCCCTCTTTGACAAAAACATCGTTGAAGGTAATGGGGCTGGAATGTACTGCATCTATTCCAAATCCCGGCAATCCGAGGATAAACTTCTTGTTTTCCGGAAAAAAAGCCGGGTTGGTGGTATTGCTGTGCCATACATCAGACATTGTATGGAGCATCAACTCCTGTTGTGCCGACAGACGGAGCGCACAAAAGAACACGAGAAAGGCCGTTTTACACGGTTTTAAAATATTGACCATCAATAGTTTATTTTGAAGTAACTGGTTGGGTGGCACGCTGTCTGGCACAAAAAAGCCTCTTTTTTGTGCCAGACGCGCCCAGCTAACCAGTTACATGTTGAAAATACATACTGCAGGAAGTATTTTGATGAATGCCGTCTATTCTCCAGTCAAACGTTTTTTTACTTTAATCCCCAGTTTGACCGTAGAAGAGTTGTCTGCCAGCAACTTCACCGGAATCGTACCGCCCTGTGCTGTGGTAAAATAGGCCTTCATGAAGGCTGTTTTGGTGGTCCGAATACGATCAAAACGGGCGGCAGTCATGGGAATAAAAGTTTCCGTACGGGTGACGCCGCTGGCAATCCCTTGGTTGTTGACGGGTGCGGCGTTCAGGATATTTTTGGCGCCTGCGTCAAAGAGCGAGTCGATATCCGTTCCGGCTTCATCGCGGAAGTAAATTTGAGCGTTGATGTCCACTGGCGTACCATTTTCAGAGACCAACTTGAACTCCACCGATTCAATATTCGCGGAGTCCAGGCTGCCAAACCCATCAAAATTGAGGTCAAGCGTCTGTTCTGCGCCAAAATTTTTGGCAGAACCTTCCAGCACCAATTCTACCCGCATTTGCAAGCCCAACACACTTTGGTCCGTCATAAATCCTATGAGATTGGGGTCCAGTTGGGCGTTGCTCACACCGTCCACTTCATACACCAAGCGGGTCGGTTGGAGGTTAAAAATATCCGCAATATTGGAATTCGACTCATCCATATAGATGTCTGTAATTTTTTCCTGTCCCAATTCTCCGGCAATAAAAGATGGATAAGCGAAGTCTGCATAATCATTGGTGCCGTCATTTTGGAAGGCCGTACCCTGTAATTGGAGTTCTTCCCCATTTTGGCCAATAAAACTGAGGTATTTAATGATACCGCGGGTAGGAAAGCCCCACGAATTTCGAACCCGCATGGTGACTTTGGGATTGACCACCTTGATATCGCCGCGCAAGTCAGTCTGATTGATGTCAATTTCAATGGTATCCCGGGTCAATGGATAGAGCTGATACCCCCAGTACCCTTGAACATAACTGAATTTCAGGTTGAGAAAAACCGCAAACACGTTGGGAAACCCATTGGCTTGGTTGGGCACCTTGATTTTGGTGCCGTTGGGCAAGTAGGCTGCATATTGAAAGGTGAGGGTATTGCTACTGGAATTCAACTCATAGCCATTCATATCAAAGGAACCAAAAACCCTGTTTTGCTCGTTTGGCAACAAGATAAAAGGATGTTTGAATCCTTCTCCGTTTCTATTCAATTCCGGTATTTCAAAAAAACCGGTGATGGTATCACTGAGCGGGTTGCTAAAGACAAAAGACATGGTACCACCAGACAATTTGGCCTGCGAGATGCTCACGCCATTGGGTGTCTGAATGGGATTGGATACCGTATCACTGCTGAGTGGCACAAGGCCAGATTCGATGAACTTGAAGATGTCCGTTGCAGGTTTTTGTGCCACATCCCCTGAATAGAACAGGGTCATTGTATTGTCGGGGTTGATAAAAATAGTATCGCCCGATAAGGTGTCATTGAGCACATTGAACAACAGGTCTTTCAATTTAAGGTCCGTTGTAAACAATGGAAAGGCAAATTCTGCCGTATGATCGCCGAGTTCTGCCTGCTCAAAATCCGATTTTTTACACGCCTGCCACGCAATACACGAAAGCAGCAAAAGCAGGAAAGATCGCAGGATGTGTTTTGAAAACATCGTTTTAGGGTTCATTTAGACTGTGATGAATGTGATTTCGATGATTTGATTGATTTCAACTATTTGATTGGACGTCACTGGTTTGGTGGTCGCGTATGAGACAAAAGAGTGGCCATTATTTGCCAGACGAAGCGGCTTTTTACAGGCCGCAGCCTCGCTACGGTCAAAAAAATTGGCATAATATGGCTAAAAATTGGCCTTTTTGGGCCAGACAGCGCACCACCTAAACAATTACTATTTTAAAATGATTGCAATCACACTTCACTTACAACCACTTTGTGTTTACTATTTGTATAAAACTGGATGCAAAGGCTCAACTGGCTTAGAAACTAAAGCCAACCGAGGCTTGGATCACAAAATTTTTGTCTGTGTCATCCCGAAAGACCAGCGCTCTGTTTTCTCCTGTAGCGGATTTTTGCAGGTCTGCTTTGTTGTTGGTGATATCAGCCAGACCATATTGAAGCCTTACGCTGGCATACAAAGAACTGGTCAGGAAGTATGAAATACCACCGATCACGCCATAGTCCAGGTTGTTAAAAAACTGCCCTTTATCCTCCGGATAATCGTAATAAGCGCCGAGGGTTTTGGGCAATTCAAGGTTTCGATTGTCTACCCGCACAATTTGGGTTTCCTCGCTCAACGCGCCACCTGGATCATCTTTTTTGTAATTGTAACTCAGAAAAAACTCCGTGTCTTGGATCGGAATGTTGACGTCTGTTTTACCCCCCGAAAAAAACAGGGATCCTTCTCCACTGGACTGGACCATTAAGCCTATATACCCGCCGGCAGAAAACTCAAAATCACCTGCGCGGGCAAAAGCCATTACTGGAATGTCGAGGTAAGCGTTGCTGATGTTGATGAGGTATTTGGAATGTCCGGTTGCATACGAACTACCGCCTGTGTAGTTGAAAGTGCGGTAGGAAGGTCCGTCAAAGGTGTATTCCCCGCCCATTTTGGAATACAGGAACTCGCCGCGCAGACCGAATTTATCGGTGAATTTATGGGAAAAGGTAGCCCCTATGTGAAATCCTATGACATTTTTCCAACTTTCCAGTGACACGCCAGCGGCATCCAATTCGGATGGGCCCGTTATTTTGGCGAAATTGAGGCCTGTTTTGAAGCCATACCGAACTTGTGCCTGCAGGGAAATGAAAAATAACAGCAATGAAACAGTGGCAACGCTTTTAATTGTGTTCATATTTAAACAAAGAGTTTTGGCATGATGCCGGATGATTGTACAAAGTAACTATAAAAATACGTAACTGGTTAGTGTGGTCGCGTCTGAGACAAAAAAGTGGCGATTTTTTGCCAGACGAAGCGAATTTTTGTAGGCCGTAGCCTCGCTACGGTCAAAAAAATCTGCGCAGTATGGCGGAAAATGGGCCTTTTTGGGCCAGACAGCGTGCCACCTAACCAGTTACAAAAATACGGCTTCACACAACAGTGGCTGTGTAAAGCCATAAACTGCGGTGTATGCTGCACGATCTTCAGTGCACGGCCGTCGCAAGTATGGTGAGTGTTTGGCGGGTAGCATCCAGTTCAGCCTCGATTCCGTAAGGCAGCGTTGCCTGATGGGAAACGTGGCCGAAAGGGAGACCATATACCACAGGCATTCCCAATGGGCCAAGGCGGTCGCGCAGCGTTTCGGGGAGAGACTGTGATGGGCTATCGGGCTTGGGTTGGCAGTCGTTGAAAACACCCAGTGCAATACCCGCTGCTTTGGACAAATCGGAGCCCTGCAACAGTTGTGTCAACATTCGATCCAGCCGGTAGGGCTGCTCCCCTACATCCTCAATAAACACTATTTTATCGCGGAAAACGGGGGCGAAAGCGGTTCCTACCAGCGATGACAGCAGGGCAAGATTGCCCCCGAGGAGTGCACCCCGGGCCTTTCCCGCGCTGATGGTAAAAGGGTGGTATTCGTCCCCTGCAAAATCTGCCACAGGTGCCTCAATAACATACCGCTCCATACCCTCCATGAGGATAGCACGGAGGTGTCTGAGGGTGTTTTCCGGCAAATCAGACGCTGCCACCGGACCGTGAAACGTCACCAAGCCTGTTCTGGAATGAATGGCCAGGTGTAGGGCTGTCACGTCGCTGTATCCAATAAAAGGTTTTGGGTTTTGGCGGATAAGTTGATAATCAATGCGGGGCAACAACCTTGCCGCGCCATAACCCCCACGGACACACCACACCACGTCAATGGCGGGATCTCGAAATGCCCAATGGAGGTCGGCCAAACGCGCATCGTCGTCGCCAGCCAAATAACCCAATCGCGATCGGAGGTTTTTCCCTTCCACAATGCGGAGGCCCAACATCGTTAAGTTGCTGATGGCATTGGCCAGTTTCTCGTCGGAGGGCGGACTAGAAGGGGCAATAAGAGCCACTGTAGCACCGGCGCTCAGTCGAGCGGCCTTGCGCAGCGTTGGTCCCGTTTCAGGCATGGCGGAGAGCGGTGTTTTGGGCAAAGAAAGACCTGAGGCCAACAACGCAAGGCCAGTTTTTCTAAAAAAATCCCGTCGTAATAAATTATTCATGACCCATTGATTGCGCGATCTCCACCGGGAGCCGCGTAGCACAAAAAACCAGCTCGCTTTCGCAAGTAGCTTTAACAGAGGAGGTTACACGCAAAAAGAGCCCTATAAAAAATACTATCGCACAAAGAAACTGGTTAGCGTGGCCACTTTTTCGTCTCAGACGCGACCACGCTAATCAGTTACCGCACAAAAGCGAAGTACATGACCAGCATCAACGCGATCGTTGCGATGACCAACACTCGGATGAATTTTTGATTGTCCTCGCGATCTTGAGAGGATTGATTTTGTTTGGAAACCTTGTTTTTGCTCATGGTAAATGAATTTTAGTACTCAAATGTTCAGACCTAACAATATAACCTGTGCAATATCGGCAAATTTTTCCAGCGACGCGCAGCATAGTTGCCTAGCGAAAAAAGAGCCGACCCTGTGGAAACGAATCCACAGGGTCGGCAAATGTAAATTGGAAATTAGATTTTAGGGAATGAGATTGGATGATTCTTATCAGTTTTTATTGGATATTTTCAGGTAGGTCTCTAGGGCCACTGCAATGGACGGTGCTTCCGGCGTTCCGGCCTGAATATTGACGTTCATGCCCCGTTCGGTGACCGCTTTGAGTGCCGCAGTACCAAACACGCAGATACGACGATCTTCCTGCTGAAAATCAGGGAATTGTTCAAAAAGAGATTTTATTTCCAACGCGGAGAAAAAGGCGATGATGTCATATTTAACATCTTTCAGGTCGGCCAAGTCGTTGTTTACGGTGCGGTACATCACGGCTTCCTGGATGGGCACTTTGAGTTCGCGAAAAAACTTCGTCACCTCCGGGTTGCCTTGATCATTACAGGGTATGTAGAATTTTTCCTCTCGGTTGCGTTGGATGTAGGACTTAAGTTCGAGTACGGTTTTGGTTCCGTTGAAAACTTTGCGTTTTCGGAACATGATGAATTTCTGAAGATAATTCGCAATGGCCTCTGTGGAGCAGAAGTACTTTGTTTCTTCCGACATTTTGATCCGCATTTCCCCGCACAAACGGAAAAAATGATCTACCGCATGTTTGCTGGTAAAAACAATAGACGAATAATCGTTGGGATAAACACGATTTTTTCGATATTCCTTTTCTGTCAGGCCTTCGATGGTGACAAACGGCACGAAGTCTATTCGAACGTCGAAACGTTTTTGTAGCTCTTCATAGGCCGTCAGCACAACAGGCTTGGCTTGAGAGATGAGGATATTGTGGACTCTTTGGCTGGAAATTTCCTGAAGGGGTGCAGTGGTTGCAGACATTCGGGAGCGGTGTTTCGTGAAATTTATTTGAGTTGAAGCGGATTAGTTGAGACTTACTGGGTGATAAACACTTGATTTTGTGCGCAAAATTCAGCATTTTTACCGGAAGCGGCACTAAGCTACGCTTTTTGCATGATCGCTAATTTTACAAGCAGTAAAACGGGCGCAATTTCTACGGCGCAAAGGTACAATAAAAAGTGGAATGGGCTACTATTCAAAATTTTACTTCCAATGCCCGCTGATCGAAGGGCCCGGTATGCGTAAAATATAGCCACCAAGCCCAGCATCCAGAAAACCAACAACAACTGATAATCGCCTTTTGCAGAAAATGCGATAAAAAAATTGAATGGAACCAAGAAAATGCCAATAACACAGTTGAACACCATGATTAAAAAATTGTACCGACGCGCTTGCTGTTCCTGTGAAAAAAGGTGGCCTACGGCGGTTATCATGACGTGTTTGAAGAGAAAAATACCCACAGCGCCGCCCATACAAACCAGTAAAAAGGGTAAATTGTTGAAAGCCTGGTCTTGAAAAATACGCGTCACCAGAAAAATAAAGACCCCTGCACTGAGCAAAAAATTTACGTATAACATATAATACGGTGTACTTCCAACCAATCCGGAGGCCTCGCGATGGGCCAGATTGAGCGCATTGTCGTTTAAAAAGCCCCTCCATGCCTTTTCCACGGCACCCCTGTTGGCGGCCACTGAAAAGGTGAGCAATGCAATAATCGCCAACAAGATCGAAAGCAACACTGCGTTGGGAAGTCCTCCTCCCCTCGGCATCACCGCAAAGGGATTAAAAAATTCTGTCGCATTTTCAATCGACATTTCGGACACCCCCGGTGTCCGGTGTGCTACAACCTCAAATGGGTTGGATGGATACACCGCTTCTGTGGCCGCCAATACAGATTTTGGAAGCCTGTTGACCAATTCAAAAGGATTGCTAGCGTCCTGGCTGCCACCCAACAGCGGCATAAAAAGAAGCATCAAGGCAAAAAATACGGACCGAATCATGATGCAAATATAGGAATTCCTTTGGACGGGTTTTTCTTTTCATACTTTTGCGCGGTGCAACTGCTTATGGTTAGGTGCAACACACTTATTTTATGAAAAAAATAGACGTAATACTTGGCCTCCAATGGGGCGATGAAGGAAAGGGCAAAATTGTTGACTACCTAGCAGCGGACTACGATATTGTAGCCCGCTTTCAGGGTGGCCCCAATGCTGGCCATACGCTCAAGTTTGGCGGCAACAAATACGTGTTGCACACCGTTCCTTCCGGGATATTCAGGGAAAATCTCATCAACCTCATTGGCAATGGCGTGGTGCTGGACCCCGTGGTTTTTCAACGTGAATTGCGGTCACTGGAGCAAAGCAACGTGCAATTTCACAGCAGGCTCCTGGTTTCCCGCAAGGCACACCTCATACTCCCTACACACCGCTGGCTCGACGCAGCCAGTGAAGCCCACAAGGGTAAAGCTAAAATTGGCTCCACCCTGAAGGGCATAGGCCCGACCTACATGGACAAAACCGGGCGCAACGGCCTTCGTGTGGGCGATATCGCCGCTCCAAATTTCCAGGCGCAGTACAATGCCCTGAAAAACAAACACTTGGAATTGCTGAAAATATATCCAGCCATCGACTTTGACCTGGAAACGGCCGAACAAGCTTGGTTTGAAAGCCTCGATACGCTCCGCGCACTGCCCTTCGTTGACGGCGAATATTACCTAAACGACGCGCTGGCTGCCGGAAAAAAAATACTCGCCGAGGGCGCCCAAGGCAGCATGCTCGACATTGACTTTGGCACCTATCCCTTCGTCACCTCCAGCAATACCATCACCGCAGGTGTCTGTACAGGCCTCGGCGTGGCCCCACAACGAATCGGACGTGTGATTGGCATCACAAAAGCCTATTGCACCCGCGTAGGTGGTGGGCCTTTCCCCACGGAACAAGACAACGAAACCGGCGAACAGTTGCGACAGTTGGGCATGGAATTTGGCTCTACAACGGGTCGCCCACGCCGTTGTGGCTGGATCGATTTGCCCCAACTTCGATACACCATCTTGCTCAACGGTGTCACGGAATTGTGCATGACCAAAATTGACGTCCTCAATACCTTTTCTGAACTGCAGGTAGCAACCATGTATCGATACGACGGCGTGGAAACATCCAATATGCCCTTTGATTTGTGCAACACGCCCATGGAAATACGGTATGAAACCTACCCCGGATGGGCCACTGAACTGGACGATGTAAAAACATTTGATGCACTGCCCGCGCCAGCCCGTAATTTTATTTCCGATTTGGAAAAATACCTTGGTGTGCCATTCACCATGATTTCTACCGGCCCCGAACGGGAAAAATTAATTGTGCGATAACCCCCCCAACACATGCAACACATCCTGTTTTCCGTAGAAAATGCCGTAGGTCGTATCACATTCAACCGCCCGGAGGTGTTCAATGCCATGCACCATGCCATGCGTATGGAGATTTTGGAAGCCCTCGAAACCTGCGCACAAGAACCTGCTATTCGGGCTGTACACATCACCGGTACGGGCAAAGCCTTTTGCGCAGGAGAAGATTTACAGGAAGTGGCCGACCCAAACGGTCCATCTCTGGCTGAAATTATTTCCACAGGCTACAATCCGATGGTGCAAAGAATCCGGGCCCTTGAAAAACCTGTGGTCGCGGCAGTCAACGGTGTGGCAGCCGGCGCCGGCGCCAATATTGCCCTCGCTTGTGACATTGTGGTGGCTGCCGCCGCCGCGTCTTTTACCCAGGCTTTTTCAAAAATCGGCCTGATCCCCGACTCCGGGGGCACCTGGACGCTGCCACGCCTCGTGGGGCTCCAACGCGCTACCGCATTGATGATGCTTTCCGATAAAATAAGCGCCGCAGATGCTGCCGCAATGGGCATGATATGGAAGGTGTTTCCGAATGACACCTTTTTATCCGATAGCGTACAATTGGCGGAATCTTTGGCACAAATGCCTACAAAGGGACTCGCACTCACCAAACAGGCCCTCAACCAGTCGTTTAACAACGATTTTACTTCACAAACCTTTTTGGAAGACCAATTACAGACCTTGGCTGGCAACACCCATGATTATCGCGAAGGCGTCGGCGCATTCATCGAAAAAAGAAAGGCTGTTTTTACTGGAAACTAACATTCGCTGCGCACCACCCCTTGTCTATTTTCAGCATTTTTCCAAAACAACGTCTGCCCCGCAAAGGTGATCGCCGAAAGGCGGGGGTATTGCTGTTGCTGCTGATCGCCGTGGGTATCCTGTTCAGTGCCGAATTCCGGTATTGGCTTCGCTCACTCTTGGAGTACCCATTGCACTACACCGAGTACAAACAATTTGGCATCCGTATTCCCAATGGCTATATGGTACATGGCATCGACGTGAGCAGGTGGCAGCGCAGGGTAGATTGGACCCGGGTGCGCAAAATGAAAGTCGGTAATATCCGCGTAACTTTTGCCTTCATAAAAGCAACGGAAGGCTCTTGGATAGAAGACCCTGAATTTGACGAAAATTGGGACAATGCCCGAAAAAATGGCATCATCCGAGGCGCCTACCATTTTTTCTTGCCCAATATCAGTGCAAAAGACCAGGCGTTGAAGTTTACCAAAACCGTTAAACTTCGCTCCGGCGACCTCCCCCCGGTGGTGGACGTGGAAGACACACGCGGCATGACAAGGAGCCAAATACAGCAGTACACCAAAGAATTCCTGACCCTCTTGGAAAAGCACTACAAAGTGCGGCCAATTCTCTACACGAACAAAGATTTCTACAAAAAATACTTCGTCGATGAAGACGACTTTAGCGGGTACCGATTCTGGATCGCACACTACCATGTCGCTGATCTGGATATGCCCGGAGATGAAAACTGGGATTTCTGGCAACACAGCGATCGGGGCAATGTTACCGGCATCACAGAGCGCGTTGACTTCAATGTGTTCAATGGTGACAGTGCGGCCTTGCGAAAACTATGCCTCCCCTGAATGTTTCCCCAAAAACACCGTACCGTTAAAGGCTGGTTAATCCTCCCTTGAGACCATATTCTTGAATATTTTTGTGCCGAAATTTTCTACTTCAATTTTTTAAACACTGCTATTTTTTTAAGTATGAAAAGAACGCTTGCGCTGCTCGCCGGAATACTCTTATCCATCACAGGATATGCTCAAAACAAAACCCTCCCTTCTGTAAACGTAAAAACCTTGGAAGGACAAGCCATCAACGTACAAACCCTCGGCCAAACCGGTAAAATTACCGTCATCAGTTTTTGGGCAACCTGGTGCTCGCCCTGTAAAAAAGAGCTGGATGCCATCAGTGAAATTTACGAAGATTGGCAAAAAAAATATGACGTTGAACTGATCGCCATCAGCACCGACGATGCCCGTTCTGCCGCCAAAGTCCCCGGTGTGGTGGATGCCAAAGGTTGGAAATACCGCATCCTGCTCGATAGCAACAAAGAGCTTTCTATTGCTGCCAACATCCAGTCTGTCCCCTACACGTTCCTGCTCGACCAAAAAGGAAACATTGTGTACGAACATATTGGCTATGCGCCAGGCGACGAAGACGAACTTGAAGAACGCATCGCAGCGTTGGCCGGAAAAAAATAATGTACGTGGTAAGGCGGTCGCGTCTGAGACGAGACCGCCTTGCCACTCACTATTCCAACAACCATCCCGAAATCTAACCCATATTTTGTTCGGGTTTGCATTTAATTTAACGAAAATAAAAGACCCTTTCATCGTTGTCTTTTTATCGTCCAACTTGATCAGCAGGATTTCCAAGAGCACCTCCATATCGAGGTATTCTTGGAAATATTGCCATATTTACGCTTTTTTTGGGCCCTATACCAAACCGTTGGCGCTTTTTGTTTGCATAAAATAGTCGTCGATCCCGCGTAAAATACCATTGCCATTCCTGCCCACGTTGCAGTCATTTCCACATTAATTACCAGAGACCCACCAAAATTCGGTATTTAGCCGTATCTTTGTGGCATTATTTGTGTAACTACTTCGGCGGCAGGTTGTCTGACCCATTGGTTTTTGTTTTTTGTCTCAGACGCAACCACCTAAGTTTTTACTTATTTTTTTAACAACACCGGATTTTGTCCGCCCTGGACAACAAGTTTTTTCCCAAAAGCTTCAACCATGCAGGGCCATTCATTTGACCCAACGCGTACGACTCCGGGAACTTCTAACGTAATGTTATTCAAAGATTTATCGCTCATCGAGCCGCTTTTGCGCGCGCTCGAAACGGAGGGCTACGAAAGCCCAACGCCCATTCAAGAACAAGCCATTCCCCCTGTATTGGAAGGCCGCGACCTTTTGGGTTGCGCACAAACTGGAACCGGAAAAACAGCTGCTTTTGCGCTGCCGATCCTGCAAAAACTACACAACGAACGTTCTAGTGCAGCACAAGGGCGCAAAATTCGCACCCTGATCCTCACACCCACCCGCGAACTGGCCATTCAAATCGGCGAAAGTTTTACTGCGTACGGACGTCACACCACGGTAAAAAACCTTGTTATTTTTGGTGGCGTTTCACAGCACGCCCAAACCCAAGCACTGCACCGCGGTGCAGAGGTAATCATTGCCACGCCGGGCCGCCTGCTGGATTTGATGAACCAAGGTTTTATCAACCTGCGAGACCTCTCCATTTTTGTACTCGATGAAGCAGACCGCATGCTCGACATGGGCTTCATCCACGATGTGAAAAAGGTGATCGCTAAATTGCCGGCAAAACGCCAAACACTGTTCTTTTCGGCTACCATGCCCGCTGAAATCTCCGGATTGGCAGGCTCAATCCTCACCGACCCTGTTAAAGTTGCCGTAACCCCCGTTTCTTCTACCGCTGAAAAAATCGCACAGGCCGTTTATTTTGTGGAAAAACAGGACAAACGCCTCCTGCTAAATCACCTGCTGGACGATAAAACAATCAAGTCAGCCTTGGTATTTACCCGTACCAAGCACGGCGCCAATAAAGTGGCAGCCGACTTGGTCAAGTCCGGTATCGGCTCTGAGGCCATCCACGGCAACAAATCGCAAAATGCGCGCCAAGCAGCCCTCAGCGGCTTCAAAAACGGCCGCATTCGGGTGTTGGTGGCAACAGACATCGCAGCACGCGGTATTGATATTGACGATCTGACTCACGTGGTCAATTATGATTTGCCCAATATCCCAGAAACGTATGTCCACCGCATCGGACGTACCGGTCGGGCTGGCGCCAGCGGCATCGCACTGTCTTTTTGTGATGGCGAAGAGGTTGCTTACCTCAAAGATATTCAAAAACTGACAGGACAATTGGTGCCGGTGGTGGAAGACCATCCCTACCCCGCTGACCTGACGGCCCCCATCATACCACAACCAGCCCAACGCAACCAGCGCCAGGGACAACAGCAGCGCAAACCACAGCGCGAATCACGCCCGGCAAATCAACAGCACGGCCGGTCAACCGGCGAAGGTGGCAACCGCAGTGAATCACGTCCACAACGCGAAGAACGCCCGCAGCGCAGCGAATCACGCCCACAACGCGAAGAGCGCCCGCAGCGCAGTGAATCACGCCCACAACGCGAAGAGCGCCCGCAGCGCAGTGAATCACGCCCACAACGCGAAGAACGCCCGCAGCGCAGCGAATCACGCCCACAACGCGAAGAACGCCCGCAGCGCAGCGAATCACGCCCGCAGCGCGAACCGAATTACTCAAATGACCGCCGCGACGAAACACCAACATTCCCGGAACGCAAAAACCGTTTTGCCTCCATTCTAGAAGTGTCAAAACTTGAAAAGCAACCGTCGTACAACAAGCCAAAACCGGCCTACAAAGACAGAACCAATGACGCGCCGCGATCAGAGCAATCGCCACGGACAGGAAATACCGGACGTGCAGGCTGGCGCGGCAATGACCGAGCCAAAAAAACAACCAAAGGGTAACATCCTGGTCCTATTGAACCTGTCGTTTATGCAGGGACCCCAGCACGTGGCGAGGCCAATTGGCAAGGATATGCACTAAGCGCGACACGGCGCAACACACCACCTCCTGTGAATTTGAGTATGTGAACATACCCGGATTTCACAGGAGGTTTTTTTTGCCTGCATTTGTCGATCAAAATAGACTGGCTACAGGCCGCTTGTTGGTTGCATTACCCTCTTTTTTGTCCGCCGGGGAGGCATTTTTCCCGTAAATACTGCGTGAACAACAGGCGTAGGTGCTCTGAAGTGCCAGCCCCTTCATAAATACCATGTGAGCGGTTGGGGTAAGCCATATACTGAAACATCTTGCCTTGCTTCACGAGTTCATTCACCAATCGCTCTGCATTTTGGAAATGCACATTGTCGTCGCCAGTGCCATGGATATAGAGTAAATTTCCACGCAAGTTTTTGGCATAGGTGATGGGCGATCCAGCGACAAAATCAGCTTTGTTTTCCTGCGGGATACCCATATACCGTTCCTGATAAATGTTGTCATAGCAAAGTTGATCGGCCACAGCAGCTACTGCAATACCGGTTTTATATATATCGGGGTATTGAAAGAGCAGGTTCAGGGTCGCGCTGCCGCCGCCGCTCCAACCATGTACCGCGACCCTAGACGTATCAATCCACGGCGATTGTTTGAATACTTCCTGTGCGCCCATGGCTTGGTCCCGAATGTTCACGAGGCCAATTTTTCGGTAAATTGACTTTCTCCATTCGCGGCCTTTTGGCGCAGGGGTCCCGCGGTTGTCAAGCGACACATAGCAATACCCGTCGGCGGCCATGTCACCCTTGTACAGGTTGTTTCGGCCTGTGCCCCAACGGTTGTTGACGGTTGTACCGGCAGGCTCTGAGTACACATTGAAAAGAACCGGATATTTTTGTGTTGTATCGAGATTTTCCGGTTTAAGCATCCAACCGTCCATGGTGATCCCATCGGCGGTGGTTACTTGGAAAAATTCAATTTTATTGGTTGCTGGATCATGTTTGGACCATTTGACAGCCACCCCCTCCTCACCATCGAGGGAACGATGGTCGGGCAGGCTGATACGTTCGCGAACCGGCGGAAAATTGGCATTGGAGAAGGTATGGATAGCCCATTTCCCATTTGGCGCGATCTGGTAGCTGTGGGTTCCCGGCTGATTGATGGGCGTAAGGCGCTCCTTTTCCCCTTTTCCATCCATGGAAGTGCGATACAAATAGCGTTCTGTGGCGTTGTCGGGGGATGCGATAAAGTAAAACGCGTTGGACACCTGGTCGGCGAGCAACGGACTGATGACGTCGTATGCACCAGGCGTGATGTCGATTTCCTGTTTTCCATCGCTGGAGACGCAGTAGAAATGCCGCCAACCATTTTTTTCACTGGCCCACAAAAATGCTTCGCCCCCTTCAAACCAATCCAGTCCGTCGGCATTCTTCCACACATCTTGGACATCCACCCATGCAAGCTCTTGTTCGGATAATATTGTCGTGGCCTTCCCTGTTGGAGCGGAACATTTGAAAAGCAAGCTCACTTGTTGCTTGCGGTCGAGTTGCTGCAAGATGATATCGGTCGAATTTTCCGCCCACGACATTCGGGGAATATAGTGTTGGCGTGGATCGCCGGGGATATCCATCCAGCGGGTCTTTTTTGTTTTCAGGTCAACGACACCCACACGGCAAGCAGACGGGCGCTCGCCAACTTTTGGGTACTCCACCGGTATGGTAAATGCGTAGAGGGAATCGGTGTTGTTGATCATCAGGAAGTATTTCACATCGCTGGCATCAATCTGCCAGTATGCGATCGATTTGCTGTCGGGACTCCAGCGAAAGCCATCGCGGCAATCAAACTCCTCTTCGTACGCCCAATCGAAGGTGCCGTTGATTTTTTTTGCCGTACCATCTTTGGTGACTTGGACCAACTTGCCGGCGTCCACGTCTTCGACATAAATATTATTTTTACTGACAAAAGCTACTTTTCGGCCATCGGGCGAGTATTTGGCAAACATCAGGGATGCTGCGGGCAGGGATTTTCCCAGTTGGCGGAGCGCCCCAGACCTACGGTCATACACCCAGTAATCGCCCCGGGTTTCGTAGCGCCAAACCCGTTGGCTGTTGGTGAAAATGAGCAGTTTTTGCCTGTCTTCAGACACTTGAAAGCCCTTAATTTTTATGGGGCTCTCGAGGCCTTGGGGTTGGAGACTGGCCGACGACACGATGGTCGTTTTTTTATTGGAAGAAAAATCGACCTGTTGAATGCCGCCATCTTCCACCACCCAATAGGCATTGCCGTCGGGGGTCCATTGGAGGCCTTGTGCTAAAAGGGTGCAGGACAAGAGGAAAAACAGGAACGTGGGAACGATGGGCTTGCGCATTGGTGTAGGTTTAAATCTGTCGAATACTTATCGCGACAAATATCGCCACCACCTGAGAATTATTTCAATAAAAAAATATAACGGTGTCTGAGACAAAAAAGTGGGCGAAGAACCGCCGAAAGTGGGCCTTTTAGGCCCTACATTGTGCTACCTAATTACTTAGCAACGATCAAACATCCGTCGGAGCAGTCGCTACTCCGGTCATTGATCCACGGAGATCAGCAGGTATTGTGTCGTAGTAAGCCACTGGTTGTAAACCGAGTAAGCAAGCACCCAAGGGCCAACAAGCGGGATTGGCGAGCCAATGGGCGGAGGAATATAGCACAGGAAAAAGTATTATCCCGTCTGACTGGCAGAATCTGCCGTCATGCTGCTGGACAATGTTTTCAGCATTTTTTCCAACGCTGCCACCCGCTTTTGCAATTCGGGCAGCTGCTTGAACACGACATGGGCACGGATAAAATCCTTGTATCCTATTGCAGGACTTCCAAACAGGGCTGTGCCGGGCGATGTAATACTGGATGCCAATCCGCTTTGCGCCTGGATTCGGGTACCATCGGCTACTGTGATGTGGCCTGCGAAACCGACCTGACCACCTACCTGGAGGTTTTTGCCCAAATGTGTGCTCCCGGCTACACCGACTTGCGCAGCAATGACGGAGTTCTGGCCGATTTCGGCGTTGTGGGCGATGTGAATCAGGTTGTCCAGCTTAGCACCTTGACGCACCACCGTACTGCCCATGGAAGCACGATCAATACAGGTACAAGCCCCGATTTCGACATTGCTTTCAATCACTACATTGCCCAACTGGGGTACTTTCGTCCAGGAGCCATCCTGTTTGGGCGCGAAACCGAACCCATCAGCCCCAACTACTGCGTTGGCGTGTAAAACACAGTTGTCACCCACCACACAATCAAAATGCACCCGAACGCCCGGGTAAATCCTACAACCATCGCCAATACGTGCGTTGCGTCCAATAAAAACCTGTGGGTAAATGATACAGTTACTCCCCACCACAGCACCTTCTTCAATGACCACGAAAGCCCCCAAAGTAGTGCCTACGCCCACCCGAGCAGTGGAATGTATAGACATTTTGGCAACGTCTGTGCTCTCATGGCCATTCGGCATCATGGATGGATCAAAGGCTGGCAACAACTTCACCAAAGCCCCCCGAACGTCTTCCACTCGAATGATGGTGGGCTTAACGGGTTGAGAAGGCAGAAAAGATTTGTGCAACAGCAGAATAGAAGCCTGCGTTGTGTAGGCGTATGGTTCGTAACGAGGATTGTCAAGAAAGGCGAAATCGCCGTCTTGAGCTTCCTCAATACGAGCCGGGCGAGAAACGCTGGCGGATGGATCGCCCTGTACAGAGCCATCAACAAGTTGCGCGATTTGTGCGGCAGTGAATGTCATGCCGATTGGGGGGGAAGAAAAGATGAGTTGATATGGTACAAACTGTATTTATGGCAAAGATACAAAAGGCCAGCGAAGGTTCGCTGCGTTCTGACAAAAGCATTAAACGTATGATAAACCAATAAGGTTCCCTAAATCAGACAACAGTTTTTTTAGCGCCAATATTTTATCCATTTCATACTTCGATATGCCTACTTTTATACCTCAAAAAGTCACCCAGTTCCGCGTCCTTACCTATTCCAACTTTGTCATTCGCTCACTTTTTAACCTATCATCCCATGCGTAAGCGTTTAGTCTTTGCCCTTGTCGTCAGCGCTGCTGTTGCAGGGTTGTTTTTTTGGTTTAATAGCCAAAAAATCGTGAAAAACGAGGCCTATTTCGAGGCCATCGCCCCATACATTTATGCGTATTCCGGTGGCGCCGTGGGCAGTACCGATCCACTGCGAATCAGATTTATCAATGCCGCCGTAAACAACGCACAGGTAGGGCAACCGGTACCAAACGAAATCTTGGAAATTTCGCCAAAAATTGCCGGACAGGCCGTTTGGGAAAATGACCGGACCATTCTGTTAAAACCCGCACAACCACTCCCTTTCGGAAAAAAATACACGGCTCGCGTCGCTTTGGGGCGTATCTACACCGATGTTCCGGCCCTTGCCAAGGTCTTTGAATTCAACTTTCACATACGGGACCTATCCTACGAAGTGGTGACTGATGGCATCTCTACCGACCATATTGATGCAAAAAAACAGGCTGTCAGCGGCCAAATTCACATCAACGAAGCCTGCAACAGTGCCAAAGTGGAACAAATGTTGGAGGCCAAACAAGGCAACAACGCACTGCAGGTTAGTTGGAAACACAACGCCGACGGTCGTACCCACGCTTGGACCGTGGCAGGGGTAGCGCGCAGCAGCGCCACTTCACAGGTCAACATGCGTTGGGAAGGCAAACCCATTGGGGCACAAAAAAACCACCAAGAAGCCCAGACAGTTCCCCCTCTGGATGCCTTCATCGTGCTGTCAGCCCGCGCTGTCCAAGTGGAAGAACAGTATGTGCTGATCAATTTCAGCGACCCATTGGCACTTGGACAGGAACTAGACGGTCTGATTCGATTGGACGGTTTTACCGGCAAACTGCGCTGTGTCACGGACGGAAATTTTGTGCGCGTTTACCCCGATGAGCGCATCGTGGGCGACCTGAAATTAACCGTGGACGCCAACATTAGAAATGCTGCCGGGCAAGGCCTGCAGGAAGCATTCACCTGTACCCTCACCTTTGAAGACCTCAAGCCGGGTGTCCGGCTGGTCGGTCGGGGCGCCATCATTCCCCAACAGGCGAATGGGGGGGTCATTTTTCCATTCGAAGCGGTTGGCTTGAGTGCCATTGATGTGGAGGTGTTTAAAATATTCAACACAAATATTTTACAGTATTTGCAAGTAAATGACTTGGAAGGCGAACTTGAATTGGAGCGCGTTGGTAAAATTATCCTGCAGAAAAAATTTAACCTTGCGGAGCTCAACCCAAACGCTACTGCCAGAACGTGGCAACGCTATGCCCTGGACCTTCAGGAGATGATTCGACGAGACCCCGGCGCCATTTATCAGGTACGAATTGCCTTTAGAAAAGACTATACCACTTGTGGCGCCACCCAGCCCACGGTGCAACCTGCAACCGAGAAAACAGATGCATTTGGCATGGCCAACTCCATCCTAGGCGGTGAGCGCGGTATCTATTGGAGCAACGACGATCCCTGGTGGTGGGGCGACGATGACACTGCAGCAGAAAACCCCAACAATTACAATTGGGAACGCCGAGAAGACCCCTGTGCAAACGAATATTATTACGAAGGCCATTTTGTCAAACGCAATGCCTTTGTCAGCGACTTGGGTATCACCGCCAAACTTGGACGTGACGGTTCACTGTTCATGGCGGTGACAGACTTGCACACCACTGCACCGCTGAGCGGTATCGAGTTGGAGTTGTTCAATTACCAACTGCAGCCCATGACAAAAGTACAAACAGCAAGTGACGGAACCGTTCAACTGGAAGGATTGCGTGAAATGCCTTTCGTCGCCGTTGCCACGGCACCCAACCGACGCGGTTATCTCCGTATGGCCGATGGCAATACCCTGTCACTCAGTCGTTTCGATGTGGCAGGTTCTGAGATGCAGAAAGGGCTGAAAGGATTTATATACGGCGAACGCGGGGTATGGCGCCCGGGAGACTCGTTGTTTTTACATTTTGTATTGGAAGACAAAACGGGCCATCTCCCAGCGGGCCATCCTGTCACCATGGAACTGACCGACCCGCGTGGAACCATCCAGTACCGCACGACTGCAACCGGCAGTGTGGGCGGTGTATATCCATTCCATTGCGTCACCAGAACGGACGCACCCACGGGAAACTGGACATGCAAGGTCATGGTGGGCAGCGCGACATTTACCAAGACGCTGAAAATTGAAACAGTGAAGCCGAACCGACTCAAACTCGACTTGGATTTCGGCAAAAAATCGCTGACTGCCAATGATTTCTCCCGCACAACGGATGGAAAAGGAGGCGCTGTTGGAGCACTCAAGGTCAATTGGTTGCACGGCGCTGTTGCCAAAGGCCTGAAAGCAAAAGTCGAAATGACGGTGGTGTCGCGAAAAACGGAGTTCCCCAATTACAAAAATTATGCCTTCGATGACCCTTCCCGCTACTTTTACGCAGAACCCGAGGTATTGTTTGACGCAAATACCGACCAGAACGGACAAGCTTCTGTGCCCCTGAAAATCGGGCAGGTAAGCGAATCGCCAGGCAAACTTTCTGCTAATTTTAAGGTGCGTGCCTTTGAACAAGGCGGCGATTTCAGTACCGATAATTTCTCCTTGGAGGTGTCTCCATACGATCGATACGTGGGCGTTTATATTCCAACGGACAAATGGGGCGGGAAAACATTGGATGCCCGGGGGGGCAATGTCACCTTTGCGATGGTGGACAAAACGGGTAATCCCGTGGCGAACCAATCGGTCAGCGTGGCCCTTTACCGGGTAGACTGGCGGTGGTGGTGGGATGAAGACGCCAACAGCGGTGTGGGCAATTTCAACGCTGGCGAGGTCAACAATGCTGTGGATCAGGCTTCGCTTCGTACAGATGCCCGTGGGCAGGTTAGTTGGAAGGTTAAGCCCAACGGTTGGGGGCGTTATTTCGTGCGCATTACGGATACCAACGGATCGCACACCGGGGGGGATTTTTTCTGGAGCGGCTATCCCGAAGCATTAAACGACATGGCCAGCCGGAACGCCGCTGCCATGCTGCCCTTTACTGTTAACAAAGAAAAATACTTGGTGGGGGAAGAAGTGACGATCAAAGTACCCGCAGGTGAAGGTGGCCGCATCTTGCTCACCTTGGAAACAGGCGCCCGCGTAGCCAAACACCTGTGGTTTGAAGCGAAAGCAGGCGATAATTTCTTAAAATTCACCGCAGATCCCAGTATGGCCCCTACCGTGTACGCGCACGTAAGCTTGCTACAACCCCATGCTCAAACAAAAAATGATTTGCCCATTCGCATGTATGGGGTGATACCGGTGAACGTAGAAGATCCGAATTCGCGGTTGCAGGCGCAAATAGATATGCCCGACGTGCTAAAACCGGATGAAGCGTTTAACATTTCCCTTCGGGAGTTGGGTGGAAAAGCATGTGTTTACACCCTCGACCTTGTGGATGAAGGCCTACTTGATCTTACGAGGTTCAAGACACCCAACCCTTGGGACGCATTTTTTTCCCGGGAGGCGCTCGGCGTTAAAACTTGGGACGTTTATGATTACGTCTTGGGGGCTTACGGCGCCGAACTGGAACGCATCTTGGCCATTGGTGGCGACGGTATCAACCAGAAAGCCAAACCCGCGTCGGTAAACCGTTTCAAACCAGCCGTTGTGCACCTTGGACCGTTCAAATTGGAGAAGGGACAAACTGCGCGTCATCGGTTGAAACTGGAAAACTACGTGGGTTCCGTACGCGTCATGGCCGTGCTTTGCGCACCTCCTTCTGCGGGCGGCGCTGGCGCCTATGGCAATGCAGAAAAGACCTGTCCCGTTCGCAAGCCGCTGATGATCATGCCCACACTCCCCCGTGTATTGGGACCCGGCGAAACGCTGCGCCTGCCCGTGGATGTTTTTGCCATGGAAAAAACCGTTAAAAACGCCACCGTTTTTGTGCAGGAAAAAACCGGACTTGTGAGCATTGGCGGAACGGGCTCCACAGCCCTCTCTTTCAGCGAGCCGGGCGAAAAAATGGCCTATTTTGAACTCAAAGTAGGGCAAAAAACAGGGGTTGCCAAATTTTTTATCACCGCAGAAGGTGGTGGAGAAACAGCCACTGCAACCATCGAGTTGATGGTGCGTAACCCCAACCCAATCATTACGCGGGTACTCGACGGGGTCATAGACCCCGGAAAAACATGGTCTCAAACTGGCAATGCCGGCGATTTCACAGAACTCAACGATGCCGTAGTCGAAATCAGCAGTATTCCGCCCATCAACCTGACCAAACAATTGTCCTTTCTCCTGCAATACCCGCACGGATGTATTGAACAAACCACTTCGGCGGCATTTCCCCAGTTGTATGTCGATTTGATTGCGCCCCTAACCGACGGGCAAAAAATCGCAGCGGAAAAAAATATTAAAGCGGCTATCAATAAACTTCAAATGTTTCAACTTCCTTCTGGCGCGTTTTCTTACTGGCCAGGCGGCCGTGAGGTGGCCGACTGGGCAGGTACCTATGCCGGGCATTTTCTCTTGGAGGCTAAAGCACGCGGTTTTGCTGTGCCCGAAGATCTGTTGAATAAATGGATGGAATTCCAGGTCAAGGCCTCCAGAACTTGGGAGCCCGGCAGAGACAATGGTCAGCAAAACTGGTGGCGCCACGATCAGGAAATGTCACAAGCCTACCGTTTGTACACCCTGTGTTTGGCCGGAAGACCCGACCTCGCGGGTATGAACAGACTACGAGAATCAAAATCAAAATTTGAAAGCTCCACCACATTGCTTGCTGCCGCTTTTGCAGTGGCCGGCAAACAAGAAGCCGCAAGGGAACTGCTCAACGACGCTGCCACCCTAAAATACGGGTACGACTGGTGGGGCAATACCTATGGCACGGAACTCCGCGATCAGGCACTTCGACTGGAAGCACTGACTGCCATCGGCGATACCAAACGAAGCCTAGATGCAGCGTTACTGGTGGCTACCAATATCGGGAATACCGCCAAATGGTACTCCACGCAAGAGGTTGCAACTTGTCTTCGGGCCCTCTCTAAATACGCCCAAAAAGCTACTTTCGGAGAAAAAACAGATTTTGTCATCAATATCAGTGGCAAAGAACAGGCCGTCAACAGCACTACCTCCTACTACCTCCACCGTTTCACCGACCAAGCAGCAGGTAATGTTTCTGTCAAAAATACCAGCAAACAGAAACTCTTTGCCCGGGTTATTTTCAACGGGAGGCCTGCCTCCACCAACCAGGCAACCGAGGCGAAAAATATCGCCCTCAGCATCCGATACACTGACGTAAAAGGACAGGCCATTGACCCAACAAAATTAGCACAAGGGACCGATTTTATGGCAGAAGTAACGGTCACACGCACTGGAAACAT
>CAIZLM010000062.1 GCA_903933805.1 uncultured Bacteroidota bacterium
CTCACCGGGGTGACCTCCACATGCAGGTCTATGCGGTCGAGCAGCGGGCCTGAGATTTTGGCTACGTATCGTTTCACCACGCCCGGGCCGCAGACGCATTCTTTTTCGGGATGGTTGTGGTAGCCGCAGGGACAGGGGTTCATGGAAGCTATGAGCATAAAACTCGCGGGATAATCTACCGACACTTTCGCTCGGCTGATGGTCACCCGGCGCTCCTCCATGGGCTGTCGCATGACTTCCAGCACTTGTCGTTTGAACTCCGGCAACTCATCCAAAAATAAGACGCCATTGTGCGCCAGACTAATTTCACCCGGCATGGGATCGGAGCCTCCACCTACCAATGCTACATCGCTGATGGTATGATGCGGGGCTCGGAAAGGTCTGTGGGTCACCAGTGCTGTATTATCAGGTAACAAGCCCGATACAGAGTGTATTTTCGTAGTGTCTAGGGCTTCTTGCAAGGTCAGTGGAGGCAAGATGGTGGGAAGTCGTCGTGCCAACATCGTTTTTCCGGCACCGGGTGGACCAATGAGGATCACATTGTGCCCACCGGCAGCTGCCAGTTCCAGTGCTCGTTTGATGTTTTCCTGTCCCTTTACGTCCTCAAAATCAAGGTCGTAGTGGTCGAGTTTGCCAGAAAACTCCTCACGGGTATTGACTTCCAAAGGCTTTTTATCAGAAAAGCCGCCAAGAACATCTATGGCTTCCCGCAGATTTTCAACCCCATAGATTTCAATATCATTGACAATCGCAGCTTCTCGTGCGTTGGCAAGGGGTAATATGAAGCCCTTGAATTTTTCTTTTCTTGCCTGAATAGAAACGGGCAAAGCCCCTTTTATTGGCCGCAGCGAGCCGTCAAGGGAAAGCTCCCCCATGATAAAATATTGGTCGAAACCATCCGAAGATATCAGGCCAGAGCCTGCCATCATCCCAAGGGCTATGGGTAAATCGTAGGCGGAACCCTCCTTTCGGATGTCAGCAGGCGCTAAATTGATGATGGTTTTAAGACGCACCGTCCGGAACCCTGAATTTTTGACGGCTGCTTCGATACGGGAAAGGCTTTCTCGCACAGCACTGTCAGGCAATCCGACGATGTATATACCCAAACTGTCGGTGTTCCCCAATGCGCCGCCTACATTGGTCTCAATGGTAATGGTACGCGCATCAACGCCCTGCACGGCGCCAGCGTATGTTTTCACAAGCATGGTTTAATGGTGGTTTAATGGTGATGCTTACGAAGATACAGGTGTTTTTTCAAAAAAACAACATTTTTTTTGTTTAATACCACGTTTTTATAACGGCCGAAGCACGCGCTACATGCCTATTTTATGGCGAGGCATATTATCAAATGCTATTCTTGGTGTCTATTTTTTAGCCACCAAAGCAAATGCTTTTTTCAACGACATCGTTTCCCCGTCAGGGCTAAATATTTCCAAGAAAAGCAGGTAAATACCTGGCCGTGCTTTAGAGCCATCTGTCGTGTCCCCATCCCATCGGAGGGCGCCTTCGGTACCGATTAGTGCTTGGCGCACCAAGTATTGGACACGGTTTCCATCGGCATCAAAAACGCCAACAGCAGCGGCATAGCCTGCTTGGGGCAGCGTATAGCGTATGTCCAAAAAATCCTCATACCCGTCGTCGTCTGGGGAAAGTCGTGCAGGATTCAGTTCAATGAGTTTATCTGCAGGGTTTGTTGGGTTCAGCCGCTGTGAATTTGGCAGTGTTGGTGTTCCGGGTGCGCCAGTTTTCAAGGACGAAGCAGAGGTCCAGTTGGCCGAATCGTTGGTTGGGCCGTCTGTTCGAATGCGTTCCAGCGCTACGCCTTCACGGTCGCCCACAGAGAATAGCCCATTGTGCCAAGAGTCATCATAATCCATTGCATCCAGCACCACGGTATCGCCGTTTTCAACCCAATACAGGGTAATATTACCCCGCTTATCGTCCAGGGTTGGCAATGCGTTTTCGAGTATGTTCTCCGGGCGAATGTTGTCAAAATGGTCAAGAATACTGGCACTATTGGTTGTAAAAACGGGATATTGGCCTGGAATAACCAACCGTTGGTGGTTAATTTGTGTCACGGCAGCACCATTGGAGAAATTGCCGATAAAAAACTTTTGCCAATCAAAAACTTTGTTGCTGCGGTTGTAACATTCGAAGTAACGCGCATTGCCGGCGGAGGGGTTGAACATGGCTTCATTCAGCACAATATCTTGCGGATCGGGTCTTTGCGGAATGCCGATGATCGCAGTATCTGTTTCTACAGCGCTGTTTCCGCTGCAATCTGTGACGTTGTTACTGGCGGTAACGGCATATAACAGGGATTCTTCCAAAGGTTCAGAAAGTGTCAGCAGTACCGTTTCGTTGTTGGGTTGTTGTATTGCGGAGGAGATATTTTTGTTTGGATAGATACGGTATGCCGTTTCGTCTTCTGCGGTGGATTGTTGCAGGCCTTCTGAGAACGTGAGGAGGATGGTGTTTGCTGATTTCGGATAAGCCCAAAGCAAGGAAGGCTTTTTTTCGTCTGTGGAAAATTGAAAAGAAGCATTTTTAACACCGGGTGTTCCCCCGGGAATGGTGGGACAAGATTGCCAATTTTCCTTGCCGAGGCAGGGCAGGTTGAAATCTACGCGTTCGAGCGACCATCCTCCGTTTTCCTTTCCGTCTGCCGTGTGCCAGTCGGAGCGGTAAGCCACTCGATCAACCACTCGTCCGTTTTGGTCAGACAGGGTAATTTCATCGCCATCATCGTTGAGCAGGCTGGAGCTAATAGCCACTCCTTGTACATATCCGGTGGTACTGGCCTGAAGCGTTGGTGTATTGGCTGTTGCGGTGAGTACCACGTACCGACCAGGTGTCACCATCAACGCCGGCAACGATACCGCTGTGCTGTTGCCATCGCGGATACTCAGGGAGGAGAGGTCAATGATTTTGGCAGATCGGTTGATCAATTCTAGCCATTCTACGGCGGGTAAACCGGCAGATGGGGTGTGTTTGGGCATTATTTCATTGATCAGGATGTCGTAGTGTTCGGGATTTTCGGCTACGCCAAAATAAAGTGTGTCCGAGGCTGGAACACTGTTGCCGCTACAATCTGTCAAGGCCGATGAGCCGGTGAGGGCATAAACGGTTGATAGTTGAAGTGGATCAGACAGCGTAAGCCGCACTTGAGCGCGGTTGCCGGGTATTGTTGTTGCGGCCGTAATATTTCTGGTGGGTGTAATGTGGTAGGAGGTTGGTATCTGCGCGGTATTTTTGTCAACACCTTCGGAGAAAGTAAGGAGTAGCGTGGTAGTTGACTCCGTCAGTACTTGGTATAAGTGTGGTGGTATGAGGTCTGCGGCCGTTGAAAGCGCTGTATTGGGTATGCCTGGAGTTCCCCCTGATGGGGCGGTGCACGATTGCCAATTTTCGCTACCAAGACAAGTCAATCCTGGGTTGATACGTTCGAGCGTCCACCCGCCATCTTTTTTGGCAGCGCTTGTATGCCAGTCAATGGAATAAGCTACTTGGTCAATGATGTTTCCGCTGATGTCGCTGAGTGTCAGTATATCGCCGTCGTTGTTGAGCATGGAAATGCCCATGGTTGTACCCAGCACCACGCCTTGTGTTGCCGATTGTAGCCCAGTGGTGTTGGCTGCAGCGGTGAGCGCCACATAATTTCCCGGTTCCAGCAAGTAATGGGGTAAAGTGATCGGAGACCCAGTGGCATCTTGAAGACGCAGGGTGGCCAGGTCAATGGTTTTACCTGATCGGTTGAGCAATTCCAGCCATTCTGCTTCCGGCAGCCCTTGTGATGGCGTTTGATCGGCCATTATTTCATTGATCAAAATGTCAAATTCTGTGGCGGAAGTTGTTTTTATAAAATTAAAATCTGTTGTTTGTGCCCCGCTGACATTGCCATTCACATCCTGTATTCCTGTGCATTCTAGGGTGTAATGGCCATTCATCAGGGGGCTGGCCAACCCGAGTTTTACGGTATAGCCATTGGGTTGTACGCTGACGGTGGCGGGCTGTCCGATCCCCCCAGAAATATTGAAATGGGTGGTATTTAAGGCAGACGCGGGGTCCAGGGGCTCGTCAAAAACAACGTCCACCGCCAATTCATCTGCAGCGTTGGCAGACAAGAGTATGGGAGGGTCACTGTCGGGCTGTCCGAGAGAAATGGTGAGGTTATCCAGAAAAAAGCGGGTGGTATTTGAAATGGTATAGACGCATTCAAGTCCAAAGACGCGATTTGCGCCCCCGTTGTGGGTGGGGTCCGACACGGTACACTGGGGGCTAAGCGGGTTCATGCCACTGGCTGCCTCCACCGTCCAAAGACCGGAATAGGTACGTGATACGCGCACGTGTATGTCTGGGCTGGTCGCCACCAGACCTGTGATCCCCGTCCCTATCAGGGTTTTTGAGGTACCATCTTGACGGAATAACCTTATGGCATCATTACTGCCTGTTTCGCCTATTTCTAAAAAATAGCCATTGGAACCCGACAAAATTGGCTGATCGGCGAGCAGGTAAATGCGGAGAAGATTGGACGTAGAAGGAGAGAATCCGAGTTTGAACTGAAAGTCCCATACAGCATTGGTGGGAATATTGCCTTCAACGCTGATGGTAGAAGTGCCAGGTGCGCTGGCATTGAGTTGTAGTTCACCGCTGGTGTTTACGATGAAATTGGCGGTATCACCCTTCCAAGTTGGGTTTTGGGTGAAATTACCGTCTGAAAAATTGTCTGAGAACTGACAGAATACTGTTGTTGAGCGCAACAACAACACAGCAATCATGGAGGGTCTAAAGAGGTTCATATCGCAGCAATGTTTGTTCGTAACTGGTTACGTCAAAGTTAACAACAATTTGACAAATTCACCACTGTTGGGCGCATAGCGTTGTGATAAGAAACAGTTTAGGTGGTAACTTACCGTTATTTTTGTTGCAAAAATGTTGTGATATGTTGCGTTATAGTCTGTTGATGTCTGTATTGTTTTTCACATTTTGTCGCAATAAAAGCAGTGATGAGCAGCTTGTTATGGTGGTAGATAAAATATCGCTTCGGGCGGCTCCGGGCATTGAAAGTCCTGTTGTTGCGGTGTTACAACTTGGTGATCGGGTGGTAGATTTGGGGGAGGTGAGTCACTTTGAAACCGAGTTAATTTATGAGAATGTGGCACAGCGGACGCCATGGATAAAAGTGGTAACAGTAAAAAATCAGCGGGGATGGGTGTTTGCTGGCGCGGTAAATGCTGGAGAAAAAATGGAAGATTGGCTGTTGAAAAAACGATTTGAATGTTATTTTGGGCACGAATTTACCAACCGCTTAAGGACTTGGATGGCCGACTGTTCCACCGTTCAAACAGCTGGTGCGCTTGCGGTGGTTTATCGCCGAGGCATTGCGCTGCGTGATTCCATGGCCTATTTGTTGGGCCGCCGGTCGGAACCCGCCGGTATGCCGGATTATGGTTGGATGGATGGAGGCATACCCGGCTTTGTGTACCAAGCTGCGTTTGATGGTGGACCGCCCCATTTGTTTGTCGATTACCTTTATTGGGGCGAAAAGGCTCAAAAAACCAGTGGCACCGCCGATGATGAATTTGTACAGGTATGCTTTGCGGTATTTCCCCAAGACAGTATAGAGTCTTTTTTTCCTGTATGGAAATTCCAACTTTCCGAAACGGCGTCTGCCAGTCAATTTGGAACCGGTATGCATTTGAATACGATGCGTTTATTGGATAAAAGCTTGTCCCAGTCCCGTCTTTTTGAACCCGAATTATGGGCTTTCAAAGATGCTTTGCTCGACGATATACACGACCCGATCAACCGGTATTGGCAGCCACGGGACCGAATTTTGAAAGAACTGGATGGAATCACAACACGACCACCGGGATGTTTGAGCGTTTCGGAAATAAACGCCCTACGCGTGCGGCGTAATATGTTTGAGCATCCGGAAATGGAAGGTATCATCGTAAATATGCGGAGTGGAGAATGAATTATGTGTAAAAGGAGCCCTTGATGGGGGGGGATGGGACCATTTTACACATAATTCACAAAAAAACCGTATATTGCGACCGATCTAATTTAGATGGCTTGTTAAGTGTTTGGGCGGCATGCTGTCCGGCAAAAAAATGGCCACTTTTTGGTCTCAGAAGCGACCATGCCACCAGTTACCATGATATTTGTCATTGCCGTAAATATCCTTTGTCAGCTCTAACCAATGAAATAGGAGCGGTTTATATGCTACTTTTGTTCCAACCGTTGGAGCTTTCGTGGCGGCATTATTTTAACTGTAAATTATCTGGTTAGGTGCCAAGTTGTCTGGCAAAAAAACGCCACTTTTTGTCTCAGAAGCGACCATCTAACCAGTTACACTGTAAAAACAATTCATTTCTTTATGACTCCACTGGTTCATCGGGTTTACATTGCAACATTGGTCGGTATTGTGGCGTTTGCGACTTTTTATCTGGGCTACAAGGGATATTCCTATTACAGTACCCCTTTTGAGGAGCGGTTTTATCATCCTGATCACGACCAGTTCAAGCCCAGTGGTATTTATGGCCACGGTTTGGGCATAGTGGGGACTTTGTTGATCATTATAGGTGTTTTTGGGTACATCGCCAAGAAAAAATACCGAGTATTGGCCCGTTTTGGCAGGTTGAAGTATTGGTTGGAGTTTCACATTTTTCTGTGTTCCTTGGGACCCGTGATGATATTGTATCACACGGCATTCAAATTTGGCGGGTTGGTTTCAGTCAGTTTTTGGAGCATGGTGGCTGTTGTTGCGAGTGGCGTTATCGGCAGGTTTATTTACATACAAATCCCAAGGACGATAGAGGGGCGTGCGTTGAGTTTGCACGAGATTCAATCGATGAAAGGGGATCTTCAGGAAATATTGAAAGAGGCTTATCAACTTGCGGAAACCAGCAATCTACACCATGCGGTAGCTGCGACCGTTTCTATGCCCCAAGCGGCCAGTGGCGTATTCCCTGGATTTATTGGACGATTTTTTGTCGAACAAAAGGCCCTTAACACCGCAAAAAAACTGTTGTACGCGCACAATCTTTCAAGGTCAGACGTAAGAAAAGCGTTGAAGCTGGTAAAAAATGAGATAACCATGAACAAGCGAATTGAGCGGCTTCAGGTTATGCAAAAGCTCTTCAAATACTGGCACGTGGTGCATTTGCCATTTGCTTTGGTGATGCTGGTTATTATGATCATACACGTTGGTATTACCCTTGCATTTGGATACCGGTGGATTTTTTAAAGGACGAATATGCTGCTCGAAGAAATCATCATTTACGGCGTTGTTTTTCTCTTTTGTTTTTTGATCATCTACCTATACTGGCGGAAAGAGCGGAAAGCTTCCAGCCTTGTGTCTGTAAAGATTGAAAGAGCAATTCAGGATGGCACCTTTGAGCCCATTTCGCTGCATCCGCTGATTGATCTGAATACTTGTATCAAAAGTGGTGCTTGTATAGAGGCGTGCCCTGAAAAAGATATTCTCGGCATTGTGAATGGGAAGGCGACGTTGATAAATGCATCGCAATGTATTGGTCACGGGGCATGCTTCCATGCCTGTCCGGTAGAGGCCATATCATTGGTGATAGGAACTGAAAAGCGGGGCGTTGATCTTCCACACATCAACCAAAATTTTGAAACCAACGTGCCGGGTATTTATATTGCTGGAGAGTTGGGGGGGATGGGGCTGATTAAGAACAGTGTTGAACAAGGGGAGGCTGCGGTGGATAATCTCGTCAAGACCGGTATAAAAAAGGACAGTTCGATGTACGATTTGATCATCGTTGGCGCTGGGCCAGCCGGTATATCGGCTTCCTTGACGGCCAAAAAACACGGGTTGAATTTTCTGACATTGGAACAGGATTCACTGGGCGGAACAGTATTCAATTTTCCGCGTACCAAGATTGTGATGACGGCCCCCATGAACCTGCCCTTACACGGTAAAGTAAAGTTGTTTGACACCAGCAAGACGGAGTTGCTGGACTTGTGGCGGCCGGTATTGTCAAAAAACAACATCACCATTCGGGAGAATACCAAGGTAGAATCGATTGAAATGGGTGTCAATGGATTTCACGTCCGTACCCTCCAAGGCGAGGATTTTGAGACCAAAAATGTATTGTTGGCCATTGGTCGGCGGGGAAGTCCCCGAAAACTGGGCGTTCCCGGTGAAACGCTTGAAAAAGTAACGTACAAACTCCTTGAGCCAGAAAACATTCAGGATAAGCGGATCATTGTGGTGGGTGGTGGTGATTCAGCGGTGGAGGCGGCGCTCTCTTTGGTGGCGCAAAACAAGGTTGTCCTCAGCTACAGGAGTGATGCCTTTAGCCGATTGAAACCAAAAAATCGTGAAAAACTGGATGCTGCTGTTCTACAGAACCAACTTACCGTGATGCTCAAGAGCAATGTCACAAAAATTGAAGTTGATCGGGTATTGTTGAACACTGGTTCAGATCAGGATCCAGTTGTGTTAGAGAATGACTTGGTTTTCATATTTGCAGGCGGTGAACTTCCCACGCAGTTTTTGGAAAAAACGGGTGTTAAGATCACCAAAAGGTTTGGTTATACCGTTAAAAAACACAAATAGTCGCCAATATTTTGAAGGTTCATTTTTTACATATCATCGTTGTTTTTTGCTTCCTGACGGTCAGGCTCGAAGCCCAGCTATCGCCGGGTGAGTTGTCTAACGCGCACAAGGACCTCGAAGGCATGTCTAAGTGTACCCAGTGCCACGATATAGGAAGCAAGGTGTCCAATGACAAATGCCTGGTTTGTCACAAGGAGATAAAGACCCTGATAGATCGGAATGAAGGCTACCACGTATCGGTCGATGTGAAGGGCAAGGATTGCGCGCGTTGCCACAGCGATCACCACGGGCGGAATTTTGATATGGTGCGTTTTGACGAGAAAAACTTCAACCACAATCTTGCAGGTTATGAATTGACCGGTGCACACAAGCGAATTGATTGCCGGCAATGTCATAAGGCGGATTATGTGGGGGACAATAATTTGAAAAAAAGGAGTCAGACTTTTTTGGGTTTACAGCAGCAGTGCTCTTCCTGTCACCAGGATGTTCACCAGAAAACACTGGGCAACGATTGCGCCAAGTGCCACACCACTGAAAAATTTACGCCTGCTGCCAAATTCAACCACGATAAATCTGCTTTTGCGCTTTTGGGCAAGCACAAGACGGTTCAGTGCCTCGAATGCCACCAAAAAGAAATAAAAAACGGCCAGGAATTTCAACGGTTTGCCGATGTGCCCTTCAAAAATTGCAACAGTTGCCACGACGATCCGCACAAAAACAACCTTGGGACCAATTGTAAAGAGTGCCACACAGAACAAACCTTTACCGGCTGGGCGGGTTTGGGCAAGTTTAACCACGCCAAAACCCATTTTCTCTTGAAAGGGAAGCACAAGCAGGTTAATTGCCGGGAATGCCATCAAACAGGTACTGGCCCGCTGGCAGTTTTTCAGGATAGAATTGGCGTGTTGCCTGAAAATTGCAGTGTTTGTCACAAGGACGTACACGAAAATAGATTCGGGAGCAATTGTGTTGAATGCCACAATGAAGACAGTTTTCGGAAAGCCGGGGATATCCAAAAATTTGACCATGATCGGACGGCCTTTGCGCTGGAAGGGAAGCACGAAGTGGTAGATTGTAAGAAGTGCCACACCACGGAGCACATGACAGATCCTGTACCGCACAACACGTGCGCCGTGTGTCACAAGGATTATCATGAAGGGCAATTTGCGGCCTTAACGGGTAAGCCCGACTGCGCAGCTTGCCACACCGTTGATGCTTTTGCTGGGAGCACCTTTACCTTGGAGCAACACGCCAAGACGGCATTTCCGCTCGACGGAGCGCATGTGGCAACCCCGTGTTTTGCCTGTCACAAGCAGGAGGAAAAATGGAAATTCAGGGATATTGGCCGTCGGTGTATTGATTGTCATAAAGATATTCACGAGGGACAAATTGCTCAAAAATGGTACCTGAACAATGCTTGTGAGCAATGCCACCTGACGACAAGTTGGCAAGAGAATCGCTTTGATCACAGTAAGACAGCGTTTGCATTGAAGGGCGCGCATTTGAAGCAGGATTGCCGAGCCTGTCACGTACCCGATGCTGCGTATGCGCATGGGAAATTTGCCGGCTTGTCCGCAGCGTGCAGCCAATGCCACGAAGAGGTACACAATAAGCAGTTTGAGCAGAAAGGTGTCACCGATTGTGCCCGATGTCATGGTGTGGAAACTTGGAAAATGACGAATTTTGATCACAGCAAAACAAGGTTTTTGCTGGATGGTAAACACGCAAAAGTAGCCTGTGCGGCGTGTCACAAAACCATTACGGTGGATGAAAAAATTATGGTGCAATATAAATTTGAAAAATTCGAATGCGTAGTCTGTCATCAATGATATTATCCCTAGGATTTTTAGCGTCTTTACAGGCGCAAAGTCCGCACGGCGCAGGCCTAAAAATTGACTGCGCCTCCTGCCACACTTCGGCGGGCTGGGAAATCGATGTCCCGAATTGGCAAAACAACCGCGGGGCGAAATCGCGCAATGACACGCTTGTTTTTAACCACAATAAAACGGACTTTGAACTCACCGGCCGTCACGCAACCGTAGATTGTCGGGGATGTCACGAAAACCTTGTATTTTCAGACGCTCAATCAGACTGTATCACGTGTCACAATGATGTGCACCAACAAACGGTCGGGTCTGATTGTGTGCGTTGCCATACCACAGCGCACTGGTTGGTAGACAACATTACCGCCCTGCACCAGGAAAATGGGTTTCCACTGCTCGGACAGCACGCTGCTGCTGATTGTATCGATTGCCATCATGCTGAAACACTTTTGCGTTTTGATCGTATTGGGAACGACTGTGTAAACTGCCACATGGATCAATATCTGTCAACGACGGCGCCTGATCACAAAGCGGCTGGTTACGCAACAGCATGTCAACAATGTCATGATCTGGCTGGGGACGGATGGCTCTGGTCGAGTGGTGGCGCAAACCACTTGTTTTTTCCCTTGACGAAAGGGCACCAGATTGAGGACTGTACTAAGTGTCATATTGGTGGTAATTTTACGAATGTTTCGGCCGATTGTTTTTCTTGCCATGCGACAGACTATCAAGCTTCGACCAATCCAAACCATGTTGCAGCCAATTTTCCGACCGATTGTACGGCGTGTCATTCCACCGATTCCGGTTGGGCCGCAAACGACTTTAAGCAGCACGACCAACAATATTTTCCTATTTTTAGTGGAAAACACGAAGGGGAATGGGACCAATGTATTGATTGTCATACAGTGGTTGGTAATTTTAAAGAATTTAGTTGCGTGGACTGCCACGAACACAACAACGCCAGCGACTTAGCAGATGAGCACCGGGATGTTTCTGGTTATCAATATATTAGCAAAGCGTGTTATAGTTGTCATCCAAACGGAGGGGGATAAACGATGCTGCGATTCAATGAAAGAGAAGTTTTAAATTTGCATGATAAAACCTATGTTTTGAAGGCTTTATTTGTTTTTTTAATCTTGGTTACCACGGCGGGTCTTTTTTCTCAAAATCCGCACGGCGCGGATTTGAAGATAGACTGCGCTTCCTGCCATTCCTCGGCGGGCTGGGAGATAGATGAGAACTACTGGCAGGGGTACAACCCGTCCAAGCCTTTGATTTCTAAGGTCACCGGCATGGAATTTGGCACCGATACACTTCGTTTTCACCACGGTAAAACGAGTTTTCAACTGGCAGGCCGTCACGCAACCGTAGATTGTCGGGGATGCCACCAAAGCCTCATTTTTTCAGAAGCTCAATCAGATTGTATATCCTGCCACGATGATGTGCACCAGCAAACCGTCGGAACAGACTGTGCCCGATGCCATACGCCAGCGCACTGGCTGGTGGACAATATAACCGCCTTGCACCAAGAAAATGGGTTTCCTCTGACGGGGGTCCATCAAACGGTCAGTTGTGAACAATGCCACACCGCATCGTCGAATTTGCAGTTTACCCGCATCGGAAATGATTGTGCCAGTTGCCATTTAAAAGAATTCAATGCAACGACCAATCCCAACCACCAACAGGCAGGTTTTTCAACGAATTGCCTGGAATGTCACAGCCCGATTGTGTCCGATTGGTCAACAGATCAAGTAAACCACGACTTTTTTCCGCTTACAAAAGGGCACGAAATCTCCGATTGTAAACAATGTCACACGACGGGTGATTATGCCAGTACGCCCAACAACTGCAATGCTTGTCACCAGCCTGATTTTGACGCGGCACAGGCCCCCAATCACGTCAGCGCGCATTTTCCCAATGATTGTGCACAGTGCCATACCACCGAAGCCAACTGGGCGCCTGCTGAGTTTGCTGCACACGATGCGTTCTTTCCCATTTACAGTGGAAAACACAAAGGTCAGTGGGTTGCATGTGTGGATTGCCACGCCAATTCGTCCAATTATTCAGAATTCTCCTGTACCGTTTGCCACTTAAATCCTGAAACGGACAACGGTCATGCTGCTGTTAATGGCTATGTTTATGAAAACACCGCTTGTTTGGCGTGTCACCCCATGGGTGATGCAGACAATAGTTTTGACCACAATACGACGAATTTTCCACTAACAGGTGCGCACTTGACGGCCAATTGTGTGGATTGCCACGCAGGGGGCTATGTGGGTACGCCTACGCAGTGCTCGGCGTGCCATACGACGGATTTCAATCAGGCCGCGAATCCCAACCACGTGTCGCTGAACCTGCCGACAGATTGCGCGATGTGCCACACCACCGCCCCCGGTTGGGCGCCAGCGACCTTCCCGATCCACAACGATTATTATGTGCTGAACGGGGCGCATGCCGCGATATCAAATGATTGTGCCACTTGCCACAACGGTAATTATACGACAACGCCCATCACCTGCAACGGCTGTCACGCAGACAATTATGCGCAGACGACCAGCCCGAGCCACAGCGCTCAGCAGTTTTCCACGGATTGTGCGACCTGCCACACGGAAACCGCTTGGGCGCCATCTACGTTTGACCACAACACGGTATATCCGTTCTTGGGAGCTCACATAGCGATATCAAGCGATTGCAACGCGTGTCACAATGGCAATTATACGAACACGCCGAACACGTGCAACGGCTGCCACGCAGCCGATTACAATCAGACGATCAGCCCGAACCACAGCACCCAGCAGTTTCCCACGGATTGTACAACCTGCCACACGGAAACCGCTTGGGCACCTTCCACGTTTGACCACAATGCGGTGTATCCCTTCACAGGAGCTCACGCATTGATTGCGGATGATTGCAACGCCTGTCACAACGGTAATTATACGAACACGCCGAACACGTGCAACGGCTGTCACAGTACGGATTTCAATCAGGCCGCGAATCCCAACCACGTGTCGCTGAACCTGCCGACGGATTGCGCGATGTGCCACACCACAGCTCCCGGTTGGGCGCCTGCGACGTTCCCGATCCACAACGATTTTTATGCGCTGAACGGGGCGCACGCAGCGATATCAAATGATTGTGCAGCGTGCCACAACGGGAATTATACGACGACACCGAACACGTGCAACGGTTGTCACGCCGCCGATTACGCGCAGGCGATCACCCCGAACCACAGCACCCAGCAGTTTCCCTCAGATTGTGCGACGTGCCACACGGAAACCGCTTGGACACCGTCCACGTTTGACCACAATGCGGTGTATCCCTTCACAGGTGCACACACGTTGATTGCGGATGATTGCAACGCTTGTCACAATGGCAATTATACGAATACACCGAACACGTGTAACGGTTGCCACAGCACGGATTACAGTCAGAGTGCCAATCCGAACCACACGGCGCTGAACCTGCCGACGGATTGCGCGATGTGCCACACCACAGCCCCCGGTTGGGCGCCTGCGACGTTCCCGATCCACAACGATTTTTATTCGCTGAACGGGGCGCACGCAGCGATATCAAATGATTGCGCGGTGTGCCACAATGGCAATTACACGACGACACCCAATACCTGCAACGGTTGCCATGCGACAGATTACAACCAGACCACCAGTCCCAACCACGCGTCGCTGCAATTTTCGAATGATTGCGCTACGTGTCACACGGAAACAGCTTGGGTACCTTCGACATTTGACCATGATGCCCAGTATTTTCC
>CAIZLM010000063.1 GCA_903933805.1 uncultured Bacteroidota bacterium
GCTGGATAGTTACCGGTTGTCCATAGCTGATGACCATTAAATTAATATTCCTTCACTAACTTTAACCCAAAAAATTCCGGTAGTGCTTTGTTTTAGTGGTTTTGAATCACCAAAATTCAGCCCGATAATCCTACGCGATATCCATGAAAAAGTAGCTCCAATAACTTATTCAACAATTGATCTATGCGTTCATTAACACTTTCATTGTTATTCTTTATCACATTCAGTGTCATTTCTTACAGCCAGGCGGTGGATACACTTTCCATTTCAAAGTACCTGGACAGCCTCAACTGGGTAAGCCAAAACCTCTACAAACAACAGAATTTTGACAAAGCACTTGAAATCAATACTACTGCAGAAAAAATGGCACTTGAGACTTTTGGGCCGGTATCCAACAAATACTCCAACTGTATTGAATTAAAAGGGACCATTTACGTCGTAAAAGGGGCGTACCCAGAAGCTGAAAAATGCTACTTGGAAGCCAAGTCCATCCGGGAAGCTTTACAGGGTAAGCATCATCCGCGGTATCCGGCAAGCGTCAACAACTTGGCGGTTTGTTATTTAAAAATGGGCGCCAATGAAAAAGCAGAGCCTCTTTTCGTCGAATCCCTGGAAATACAAGAGAAATCAGCCGGAAAAGACAACCCCAGCTACGCCAAAAGCCTGAATAACCTGGCAAACTTATACCGGATTATGCGGCAATATGAGAAGGCGGAACCGCTGTACCTCCAGTCGAAAATGATTTTGGAAAAAACAGGCAACCAAGAAAATCAAGAATATGCGCGGTGCCTCAACAACCTGGGAGAGCTTTACGATAAAATTTCCCTTTTTGAAAAGGCTGAGCCGCTCTTACTCCAAGCCAAAACCATTCGGGGTGCAACCATTGGAAAAGACAATGCAGAATATTCTACGAGCCTGACCAGTCTGGCAGTGCTCTATGGGAAATTGGGCAATTATGAAAAAGCTATACCACTTTGCCAAGAAGCGCTGACCATTCGGGAAAAAAAACTCGGCAAAGAAAGTGTCCGCTACATCACAACCCTCAATACACTGGCCGTTTTATACACCCAAATGGGTAATAATGATGTGGCCGAGCAATTGTACCTCGAAGCCAAGGCGCTGCAGGAAAAGGTGCGGGGCAAAGTCAATTCTGAGAATGTTGTGGTGCTCAACAACTTGGCCAACTTATACCTCGACCTGAGAAGATTTGATAAAAGTGAGCTGCTCTATCAGGAAGCCTTGGCCATCTGGGAAAAAACACCCGATAAAGACCTGTCAAATTATGCCACAAGCCTCAATAACCTAGCAGAATTTTACGCAAAAATGGGCCAGTATGAAAAAGCTAGTCCCTTTTACAGCGAAGCCATCGCCATGGAATTTAAAGCCGTTGGTAAAGAACACACAAACTATCCCCTCATGCTCTTGGGAAAGGCCAATGTGTGTGAAAAACTATTCCAATACGATGCTGCTGCAGCGCTGATGTTGGAAATATCCGAATTGGAAAAAGCCCCTCTTCTGAAAGGAATATCTTACCTATCAGAAAATGAACTTGCCCTCTTTCGTGAAAAATACCAATCTAGTGGCAACCGATTTTCATCATACATGCTCAAACGCCTGGACAAAGGCGTCGATTTGGGCGTCCTCCCTGCCATCAACTACGACCACCAGCTATTCCAAAGAGGCTTTCTGCTCACGGCTGCAGGAAGATTAAATGTTCTGGCCTCCCTCACCCCTGAAACAAAAGAGCTGACCATCCGACTCAAGGGCTATCAGCGACAACTCGCTGCGGAATACTCAAAAGCAATTGCCGAACGGAACAACGTGAATGAACTGGAAGAAAAAGTGAATGAACTGGAAAAATATCTCAGCCGACTGGTGGCTGGGTACAATGACGCCATCCAACAAGTCAAGTGGCAAGAGGTTCAAGCTGCCCTGAAACCAACAGAAGCAGCCATTGAGTTCATCCATTTCAAAGCCGATTTCTTCAATAATTTAGACAGTACGGTATATGCCGCACTAATCCTGCGCCCCGGCGCTTCCCAACCTGCGTTCGTTCCGCTGTTTGAAGAAAAACAACTCGACTCCCTACTGTTTTACGTGGGTAAACGAAGTGATATCCACATCAAAAAACTCTATTCCGCAACCAATACGGCCGTCAACAAACAGCAAAAATCCCTGTATGACCTCATTTGGAGTCCCCTCGAAAAAAATCTTGCCGGGGTACAATCCATTTACTTTTCCCCATCAGGACTTCTGTACCGACTAAACTTGGCGGCAATTCCATGCGGAACCGATTCCGTTGTAGCCAATAAATACAAGTTGGTTGAACTGGGTAGTACCCGACAACTGGTGGTACCCGAGCAAGCAATAACCACCAATAAGGATGCTGTACTTTTCGGCGGTATCAAGTATGAAATGGCCAATTCGGTCGCCGATTCAACCGGCATCGGTGTGTTGGGGTCGATCTCAAGGGGATCCTTGGATTTTTCTCAAACAGACTCTACGCTGCGCATTGGTACTTGGGGTACACTCCCCTACTCAGAAAAAGAGATCGCAAGTATTGGCAATATTCTGAAAAAATCAGGCTTGAAACCGCTAGTTTTTGAGGGCAGTTCCGCCACAGAAGAAGCTTTTAAATCCCTGGGAATTGGCAACAAACCATCTCCCAGGGTGTTGCACATCGCAACCCACGGTTTTTTCTACCCCGACCCAAAAATAACCCAACAAAAAAACCAATTAGGCGACCCCGTTTTTCGAACCAGCGATCACCCCATGATTCGTTCCGGACTGCTGCTCGCCGGCGCCAACCAAGCTTGGAAAACAGGCAAACCACTGCGGGAGGGCATGGAAGATGGCATCCTCACGGCGTACGAAATCAGCCAAATGAACCTGTCAAACACAGAACTGGTGGTGCTGTCTGCCTGCGAAACAGGACTGGGCGATATTCAAGGGAATGAAGGTGTCTATGGGCTCCAGCGGGCTTTTAAAATTGCCGGCGCTAAGTACCTGATCATGAGCTTATACAAAGTGCCCGACCGGGAAACAGCAGAATTTATGGCTGTTTTTTACAAAAAATGGCTGAAAGACAAGCTGCCAATCCCCGATGCATTCTGGGCCACTCAAAAAGAACTGCGAAAACGGTTCCCCAATCCCTACGCTTGGGCTGGCTTTGTTCTGTTGGAGTAACTTGGTTAGCGTGGTCGCGTCTGGCCCAAAAAGGTCACTTTTTTTGTCTCAGACGCGACCACGATAACCAGTTACGTAAAATCATTGTAACTGGTTAGGTGGCACGCTGTCTGGCAAAAAATGGCCACTTTTTTGTCTCAGACGCGACCACACTAACCAGTTACGTAAAATCATTTAAATCAAATAAATCACTTTAATCATAGTTTAATTTGTGCGGCATTGAAAAAAAATCGATTTTTGAGCCGACGTAATACAACAAAGATGGTAGCTGGATTAAAACGACTTTATTGGAAAATAATAAAATGGACGGAGGGCGACTTGGGTGTTCCAATACGATCTGACGTCCCGCTGGAACGTTTGGATTCGCCCTACGGTGGCTGGATCATTCCGAGAGGTCGTTTGAAAAGCAACGCTGTATGTTACTTGGTTGGAGCAGGTGAAGACATTTCTTTTGACCTTGCCGTATCCGACCAATATGGTTGCGCTGTGCATATTTTTGACCCTACCCCCCGCGCCGTTGAACATGTGCTAGCCACCAAGTCCAAGCTCAGCCAACGTCAACCGATGCCCTGCGCAACCAGCCCCTCCGGTTATTATCCGGAAGCCGACCCTGATACGGCCTTGCTGATGCAGCTACATCCATTCGGTATTTGGTCTGAGGATAAAACGCTCCGTTTTTTTGCCCCCAAAGAGCAAGCGCACGTCTCCTACTCGCTTGTTAATTTACAAAAGTCAGACAACTTTATGGAGGTCCCTGTCAGGCGACTTTCTGGCGTTATGCGCGAATTGGGCCACCAACAAATAGATTTGTTAAAAATTGATACCGAGGGCGCGGAATATCAAATTCTGGAGGCCATGTTGCAAGATCAATTGGAAGTGAATATAATCTGCATTGAGTTCGATGAAACAGCTTCCAACCACATTGATCGACATTACCTGCGTCGAATCAAACAAACACTGACCGCGCTGATGCAAGCCGGTTACACGGTGGTGGCCAAGGAGCCTGACTGCCGAAACTACACATTGATGCACGCACGGTGCTTCTCCGCCGACCAAACGCCGCCGAAATGACTATATTACTGCTTACAACGTATCCGCATGGTGGCGCGGGTATGGCATGCCGCAGGTTGCAAAAGGCATTGCAAGCTGAAAATGAGACGGTTGATCTACTCACTTCGAGTCAACTTGGCCACAAATGGCCTTTTTATGCCGAAAGGTTGTCTTTTTTACCCTTTGAGCGCAATAAATCCGTACGTTTTTCTTTTTCCCCAGCCAATTTTGGGCACAACCTGATACACCATCCTTTGGTGCAACAAGCCGATGTATTACACTTGCATTGGGTAAACCAAGGCTTTTTATCCCTGGAGAACATCCGACAATTGGCCGCTTTGAACAAACCCATCATTTGGACGCTACACGATATGTGGGCATTCACCGGAGGTTGTCATTACAGCGGTGAATGCCAACACTATCAACACAGTTGTGGGAATTGTCCCTTTTTGCGTCGGCCGGGGAAAGATGATTTTTCACACCGCATCTGGCAACGAAAAAAAGATACATTTCCGGACAATATCCAATTTGTCACCTGCAGCAATTGGCTGGCGGAACTGGCAAAAAGCAGCAGTTTATTGGGCGATTCCCCTATTTTATCCATTCCAAACCCCATTGATATCACTGTCTTTAAACCGCTAGCACACCGTGAACGGTTGTCGTTTCGAAAAAAACTAGGCATTGCCCCTGATTCCATCTTGCTGCTTTTTGTCGCCATGAAAATTGGAGACGCCCGAAAAGGCTTTCAATACCTCTTGGAAGCACTGGTATTGTTACAGGATTCCCATCCGGCATTAAAGGTTGAAATACTGGTGATGGGCAAATCCAATCCTGCTGATTTAGCCGTACTACCCTACCCTTTTCACAATCTGGGCATGGTACAAGATGCCCGGGAAATCGCCGCAATTTACGGTGTTGCAGACACCTTTGTAATTCCATCGCTGGAAGATAACCTGCCCAATACGGTCATGGAATCCATTGCCTGTGGCACACCGGTTGCCGGATTTAGAACCGGCGGAATTCCTGAAATGGTTGAACACAAACGCGAGGGATACCTGGCCGCGCCATGCGACAGTACAGCACTTGCAGCAGGTATCTATTGGATGAACACGGACGAAACTCGGTATGAACAATTGCGCCATGCCGCCCGACAAAAAGCCCTAGAACACTATGCCAATCCCGTGGTGGCAGCCCAGTACCTCGCGTTGTACCGGCGCCTGCTGGACACGCAGCCCTGATGTGTTTCACAGCGGTGAATGGCGCTCAGATATCAGTCAATGATCAACGACAGGTCATAATGATACTGCGGGGGTTGGGTATAGTCGAGGCTCAGTTGAATAACCGGGATAGTGGCAAGGGGATACAGGTGTTTGACAACAGACCATGCGCCATGGTCTAGCCCCCACTGCTCATCCAATCCCACCGATGTTTTGGTGATGCAGTGTTGCGTCTCTTTTGCCCGTTGTGGACTTTCCGGAGCAGGATACCGCACTAGAACAACGCTTCCGGAAAACCTCCGAAATCATGGATTGTACGGGGGTATTCCATGGCCGTCACAAAAGTTCCTCGGGTTTCTCAATGGGCCGATACACACAAAATAACAAGGGGAGTGGGTATTTCTCCGCCAATTTTCCTAAACCCCGCCACGAATTCATTTTCCTCGATGGCATTCATGGGACTCCCATGCCCCAAAAACAGGACAGGCATGGCAATCGTGTTGCCGAAGGTATCTGAAATTTGACTTAAACTATTCATTTTCATAGCGTTGTGGAATTGTAAAAACTTGCGTCCTATTGTAACTGGCTTGGTGTCACGTGGTTTGTCCCAAAAAGGCCCATTTTGGGCTAGACAGAGTGACACTTCCGTCGTTACTTCCACACACTGTTAAAGAATTTTTCCAATTTATATGGATCAAGTTTTTTATCCGTTCTAACGCCACTGCACAAGTCAAGCCCAAAAGGTTGAACCTGCTCAATTGCCTGTCTCACATTATCGGCATTTAGTCCTCCTGCAAGAAAAACTGGCACATTGGATTGTTCTACGATTTTTCTACTCAGTGTCCAATTATGAACCCTACCAGTACCACCAAGTTCTTTAATGGTCAGCGTTGGGTTGCCGCTGTCCAAAAGCAATGCATCAACCGAATGTGACATTTCAATGGCTTCATCCACTGATCGCTCGTCCATAACATGTATGACTTGTACGATTTTAATGCTTGGCAATGCTGTTCTAATGGCGTCATACGTACCTTGCTGGAGTGCATCAACCATTTGAATCGTGTTGGTCAATGTCTTTTTGTGGTGCTGTACAATATCGTCTGCCGAAGTCTCACTGGTCAGCATAAATGTTGCAATTGCCGGCGGGACTGATTTCGCAATTGTCATGATTTCCTCGTCTGTTATGATGCCAGGACCACTTGGCATATTTGCGACAAGCCCCAAGGCCGCAGCCCCAAAATCAATGGCCAGTTTAGCTTCCTGAATCGAACTAATACAGCAGATTTTAACCCTTGTTATAGTCATTGGAAAGTGGTTTTGATAAAGTAGTTGGTTTGAATTGTTTTCTGACAGTCAATGACATGTTTTTCGTTCAAAAAGTGGGCGCATTTGTATGGAGGCCTGCGATAATCACCATCTTGGGTGACGATCATCACCTTTTCTAAGGCCACCGTCTCAATACTTTTGGGACAAAATTCACTGGTATGGCCTCGTCAGTACTACTACAACCCCGACAAGAAACGAAGAACAAGGTGCTTTGTTATCATTGTCATGAAGAATGCCTGGACGCTCCCCTTCAAATGGCAGACAAAATTTTTTGTTGTGAAGGGTGTAAAATGGTGTTTCAGATATTGAACGAGCATGGTCTCTGCAATTTTTACAACATAGAGGGTACCATTGGGATAAACCTAAAAAACGCGAAGAGCGCCACCGCATACGCCTATCTCGATGACTGGGAAGTTCAAGAAAAGCTGTTGGAATTTTGCAGCGCAGAGTCGAGCCAAGTGACCTTTTACCTACCACAAATGCACTGTGTAAGTTGTATATGGTTGTTGGAAAACCTGTACAAACTGGATGCTGGCGTTTCGCATTCGAGGGTAAATTTCTTAAAAAAAACACTCACAATTGTTTTTAATCCGGCCGATACGACCCTGCGCAAACTTGCGTCTATGTTGAACTCGATCGGCTATGGCCCTGAAATCAACCTCGGTGATGTTGACAAAGTAGCAGCGCCCAAAATAAGCCGCACTTTGGCGTACCAACTTGGCTTAGCAGGTTTTGCATTTGGCAATATTATGCTGTTTAGTTTTCCGGAGTATGTGGGGATGGATGAAGACACCTTTCGCTGGTTTGCAGATATTTTTGGCTATCTGAGTATTGTATTAGCGATTCCTGTTTTGCTGTTCAGCGCGAAAGACTATTTCATAGCTGCGTGGCAAGGCCTTCGGACAAGGCAGTTAAACATCAATATTCCACTGTGTCTGGCCCTTGCCTCGCTTTTTGGCCGGAGTATCTGGGAAATTACCACCCACACAGGCGCTGGTTATCTCGATTCATTTGCTGGTCTCACTTTTTTGCTGCTCATTGGGCGTTGGTTTCAACAGCATACTTGGCATCAGTTGTCATTCGAGCGGGATTACAAGTCGTATTTTCCAGTTGCTGCTACGGTAAAAAAAGGCGACTCGGAGCAGCCGGTTCCGATCCATCGACTTGTACCTGGCGACATCATTGTGGTGCGCAGTCAGGAACTTATTCCGGCCGATGGCATATTGTTGAGAGGCCCTGCTTTGGTTGACTACAGTTTTGTGAGTGGAGAGGCCAATCCGGTGCGCGTAAACTCCGGTGAACGTATTTTTGCGGGAGGCAAGCAAGTTGGGCAGAGCATTGAGGTGTCGCTGACGCGTCGGGTATCACAAAGTGGTCTCACCCGTTTGTGGAATGACATGGCATTCAAAGAAGCCCCAAAAGGCACAACAACCAAGTTGGCAGATCAGGCCGGCAGAATATTTTCTTGGATCATACTAACTGTTGGCGGCGGCTCATTGCTGTACTGGGGTGTATGGGAACACAATGCCACCACTGCATTGAATGCATTTACCGCTGTAATGATTGTCGCATGCCCCTGTACCGTTGCGCTCTCGATTCCATTTACACTGGGCAACATCCTACGGATACTTGGCAGACATCGTTTTTACCTGAAAAACATCACCGTTGTGGAAGCTTTTTCTTCCATTGATTCCGTGGTATTTGACAAAACCGGAACCATTACCAACGTTGCGCAACAAGAATTTACATTTCAAGGCAAACCGCTGGGCTATGCTGAAAAAGTGGCCATTAGATCATTAACCAAGCATTCAGCGCATCCCCTGAGCAGGCGCATCTATGAATCGATGCCGCAAATACCGGTAGAAAAACCTGATTTTTTTGAAGAAATACCGGGCAAGGGCATCTTGGGGACGGTCCATGGCGTTGCCGTAAAAATAGGCTCTTCCGAGTATGTAACAAACCCACACGACAACCCTCAAGTCGCTGAAAAATCAGGCGTCTTTATCTCGATCAACGACCAATACCTCGGATATTACGAGGTAATAAGCCGTTTCCGCGATGGGCTGTCAGAGGTACTCGCCTTTTTCCGGCAAGATACCAAGGCCGGCCAACAACCATCCACGGTCAATACATGGCTACTTTCCGGTGATCACGCCCAAGATATCCGGAGCCTTTCGCCCTTTTTCCCTGAATCCGACACCATGTTGTTCAACCGTAATCCACACGACAAACTACATTTCATCAAAAAGCTTCAAAACATGGGGCAAAAAGTGATGATGATCGGCGATGGGCTCAATGACTCCGGTGCGCTTCGCCAAAGTGATTTGGGTATCGTGGTGGCTGAAAACACCAACAACTTTACACCTGCCTGCGATGCCATCATACACGCAGAAGAGTTTAGCAACCTCCCAAAATTCGTTGCACTGGCCCAAGCCGGGGTGAAAATCGTGCGGTGGTCTTACGCCGTTGCCCTGACCTACAATATCATTGGGTTGAGTTTTGCCGTCAGCGGCCAGCTTTCACCCCTAATTGCTGCTATTTTAATGCCTGTCAGTTCTATTTCCATCGTACTGTTTGGGGTTGGATTGGGCAACTTAAACGCTAGAAAGTTACGGCAACCATCCTCTTGAAATTGCATACTTTCGCACCATGATCGGCATCTCTTACAACACGCACATCTCCCGCCTAATCTGGCTGCTGACATCCCTGATATTTGTCGCAGATCTACTTTTGCCCCGTCACTATGACGTTGTATTTGCCTATTCTGTGGCCCATTTTATGGCGGTTTTTTTCAGAGAAAAGAACAATGTGATTTTGCTTGCAGTCGTTACGAGCTCCCTGACACTCATTGGTGTGGCATTCAAGCCGCACGATGCGCCCTACGAGGAAATGTTGTTGGAACGGGTATCGGCGCTGGTCGTTTTTTGGGCAGCAGCTTTTTTTGTGTTGCGTTTCATAATGCTCCGAGAGGAGGAAGAACGGCAGGAAAGCAGGTTTAAGGCGCTTTTTGAATATGCTACAAGCGGTATATTGATGACAAATCGCAAAGGCTCGATTGTACTGGCCAACCCGGCAGTAGAATCGCTTTTTGGGTATAATAGTGGCGAAATGTTGGGTATAACCGTGGAGTCTCTTATTCCAACCCGTTTTTCGAGAACCCACGAATCAAATCGGCAACAATACCACAAAGATCCACAACCCAGAAATATGGGGAGCGGATTGAATCTGAAAGGCCTGAGAAAAGATGGCAGCGAATTCCCCGTTGAGGTGAGCCTGAGCCCTTTTCGAAACAAAGAGGGAGAGTTTGTCGTCGCTTTTTTGGTAGACAACACCTCCCGTAGAAACTACGAGCAGTCCATCCTAAAACAAAAACACGAACTCGCCACGCTTTCAGAGGCCTTACAGGAACTCAATGAGGGACTGGAAAATAAGGTTGCAGACAGAACCCGGGAACTGGAAAAAGCAAAAAATGTGCTGTCCTCTGCGCTAGACAACGAACGCGAATTGGGCGAATTGAAAAGCCGGTTTCTAAGTATGGCATCCCACGAATTCAGAACACCTTTGACTTCCGTGCTTTCTTCAGCAGGACTGGTCCATCAATACGCGGAACGAAAAGACATTGACAATATTAAAAAACACGCGGAACGCATCAAGAACGCTGTAAATGGACTTAATTCCATACTCACCGAATTCCTCTCCCTTGGGCGATTGGAGGAAGGGCGTATCTCACTCAACCGCGAAGATGTTGTCGTTCAAACATGCATGGACGATATATTAGAGGGCCTCGAAGACTTGCTCAAGCCGGGACAAAAATTCGAACATATTCACACAGGATCCGACAGCGCCTCCATAGACTGTACCCTCACCAAGAACATACTCATCAACCTTGTCTCCAATGCCATAAAATACTCCCCTGAAGGAGTACCCATCGTCATTGAGAGCCACCTCCAAGACCACAAAATTAAAATAAGCGTTCGCGATCAAGGCATTGGCATTCCTGCATCTGAGCAGAAACACATGTTTGACAGGTTTTTTAGGGCAAGCAATGCCTCCAATAGCACCCAAGGTACCGGACTCGGATTGTACATTGTTCAACGATATGTCGAAATGATGGGTGGCACGGTCGGTTTTGAAAGTGCTGTAGAAGAAGGCAGTGTTTTTTGGGTGGAATTTGATGCCTGATGTCCATGAAAAATCATGGTAACGGGTTCGTTGGTCTCTCCCGAGACAAAAAGGTGGCTGTTTTTTAGCCAAAACAGTGGATTACTGTAGGCCTTATCAGCCCTACGGTCAATAAAATCAACGAAGTATGGTGGAATATGAACCTTTTGTAGGCCTTACAGCGTACTATAAAGGTCGTTTTGATTGATATTCTCCATGAGTATTTGATAACTGTGCGCTTTGATTGCTGTTCATGCCTTAGCATTACAGCACGTACGGTTTCAGTGTAATCCCCCCCCTTAAACATGTGCAAAAAAACCGCAGTTTGCTGCTTATTTATACTCCACTTGTCGTCGGGTTGCGTGCCTACTTTGTCCACCAACTTTGAAAGCGCACGGCTGCTCCAGCCCAAAACAATCGAAATGCAGGGCTATGGTTCTCGGTACTTCGGTGTGCTAAACAACAGTATAAACGAAGAATGGGGCCCTAGAACCAACAACTACGGACTTTCATTGGCTTATGGATTAAGTTCTAAAATACGTTTGCGTGCAAGGATTGAAAGCATTGATCTGAAAGACCGCGCTGAATTTTTTTACGGTCCCATATTACCTTCGGGTTCCCGCGTACACTACGCTGAAATTGGGTTAAAATATGGCTGGAACCAACACAAAAATATTCGAACAGCAATTTCTTTGCCCTTGGGCGTTTTTTCACACGGCGCAGATGCCCTAGGCTATATTATCCCGACTTTTTACGCTTCCTATTCCAAAAATGATACATTTGAAATTGGGATAAACGGCAAACTGCATTACTGGTTCAATGAATCAGTTTCAATACCCTGGTTCTCCACTGGGATGGTCGTTGGAGTCAGCAGCAATGTGAACAAATGGTGCCTACGTTCAGAAATCAACACGGATATCTACAACATCAGTGTAGGAGTCGGCTTTGCATATACCATCTCCCCGAGTAAATAGCTCCCCAAAAAGGTTTTCCTTGCAACGACGTAGTGTTAGATGCCTTCTTTTCTCTTGGAAGCTATACACCCCTGAAATCACTCTTTGTGCAGTAGTGCCAAATTTCGACGTGGTGTTCTGAAAAAAATCAGGCGCTATAAAAGCCGTTTTTTTGGGGTATGTAGGTACACCATGCTGGATTATTTTTACAATATTTGTGGGGGAAAATGCAGCACACTATTTTACCTATCATGTGTTTCATTTACTCAATAAGAGCCTTATACACCACAATCACACTGTTTATTCAGCCTACTACCTGCCAAACAATGTTTCCATCTGATCTAGAAATCGCGCAAAACGCCGCCATCAAACCAATCCAGTCTATTGCAGCCAACCTTGATATTGATCCGGAACTACTGGAATTGTATGGAAAATACAAAGCCAAACTCCCCCTTTCACTCATCAACGAGGAAAAAATAGCAAAAAGCAACCTAATCCTTGTATCCGCGTTAAATCCAACCATGGCCGGAGAGGGCAAAACCATGACGAGTATTGGGCTTTCCGACGGGCTCAACCGCATTGGCAAAAAAGCTGCTGTAGCACTTCGGGAGCCATCTCTTGGCCCCGTTTTTGGTATGAAAGGCGGCGCTGCCGGTGGTGGCTACTGCCAGGTCATTCCGATGACGGACATTAATTTGCACTTTACCGGCGATTTTTCTGCCATTGAGAAAGCCAACAACCTATTGTCGGCACTCATTGACAACAATATCCAGAACCGCACGAACAACCTCAATATCGACCCACGGACCGTCGTTTGGAAAAGGGTGATGGACATGAATGATCGTTCCCTTCGACACATTATTATTGGCGTCGGCGGCAGTAGCAACGGCATCCCAAGGGAAGAAGGGTTTAACATCACCCCAGCGTCTGAAGTGATGGCGATTCTTTGTCTGTCAAAAGGGTTTGAGGACCTAAAAAACCGGCTTGGCAATATTTTTATCGGGTTTACTTTTGACAAAACACCCGTTTTCGCGCGCGATTTAAAAGCACAGGGCGCCATGGCCCTCCTGCTGAAAGATGCCATACTGCCCAATTTGGTGCAAACCCTCGAAGGAAACCCTGCCTTTTTACACGGCGGCCCCTTTGCCAACATTGCACAAGGCACCAACTCCATCCTGGCAACCAAAATGGCCCTGTCGTTGGTTGATTACGTCGTCACCGAGGCTGGTTTTGGCGCTGACCTAGGCGCAGAAAAGTTTCTCGACATCAAATGCCCCTACGGCAATTTGAAACCTAAAGCGGTCGTGTTGGTTGCCACCATTCGCGCGCTTCGGCACCATGGCGGCGCTAAAAAAGAAGCGTACAACACGCCCAACCTGGACTTTGTGCAGCTAGGATTCGAAAACCTCGAAAAACACATTGAAAACTGTAAGAAATTTGGCCTCACACCTGTGGTCTCCATCAATTTTTTCCCCAATGATTCGGAGCAAGAAGTTGCCTGGGTACAACAAAAATGCGCAGCAATGGGCGTTTCTGCGGTCGTTTCTTATGGATTCTCCAAAGGTAGCGATGGCAATATCGAATTGGCCAATACCGTAGTTGCGATGATTGAAAGTGGCCAAAACAACTACAAACAACTGTATGATTGGGCACTGCCCATCGAAGAAAAAATCAAAACCATCGCAACGGAAATTTACGGCGCGGATGATGTTGAATACAGCCCAAAAGCTAAAATACAACTGAAAACCATTAAAAGCCTAGGGTACGAACACCTTCCAGTCTGTATGGCAAAAACACAAAAGTCACTCTCCGACAACGAGAAGTTGATCGGACGCCCTCGAAATTTCTCCGTAACCGTGCGCGAATTTGAATTTGCTGCCGGCGCTGGCTTTATCGTACCCATTCTGGGTGATATCATGCGCATGCCGGGACTGCCAACCATACCGGCATCTGAAGGCATGGACATCGATGCCAATGGAAACATTACGGGTCTGTCGTAATCAGGGTGCCCATAGAAAAGCCGTTCATCTGGGGCAAGGGTGCCATGGCACCCTTGCCCCTGTGCTTGAGCCGATGGCTACAAATCCTTCCGATTAAAAACTCGCACCGCCAGCAGCATCGGGACAATCGCCCAAACAGCCAGCACAAACAGGGCAAAAACGATCCCCCAATTGGTGCCCAAAAACTCCCGGAACAACGCACCCGTATAACCCATAAGTGCTGCAATATCCATCTGGAGCAATACGACTACCCGAGCCAAATCAATCGGATTGAGGCAGACAAAACCCAACATGGCTTTTTCCAATGGATAATCCGCAAATGCAAACATGAGAAACAATACCAAAGCATCGTAAAGTAAGGCGAAAAGGAACCACAGCAACAAAACCACCCCTATTCCCTTGGCCTTGTCCCGCGTTAACACGGAGGCCAGTAACGCAATCGAAATGAAAACCACCGATAAACCAACTGCCACCAACACCAACGAAATTCCGGTGGCGTTGGCTGCAAAAACCACTACTGGAACACCAATACCCACCAAGGTGGCCAGGGTAAGGGCAATGGTAAGCCCCCAAAATTCACTCCAAACAATCAGGCTGCGACGAATAGGCTGCGCAGCCAGCAATTCAATAAATTCATAAGAATTGTAAAAGTGAATCGTTGAAAACACAATGCTCACCAGCGGTGTGACAATCAATACAATATTCAACAGCCCAACCAAGCCCTTCGTGGAATCGCCACCGAGGTTGAATAAGCCAAAGGAAACAGCAAACAGAAACAGCGTATATCCAATGATGATGCGGTTCTGAAGGATATCCATCAAAACGTATTTGATGATGCGAAAAGAAGGCAGCATATTATTGTTTGGTCGTAACGGATTGGGTGGTCATAATTTTTGCCAGGGCGCGGTTCAGTTTCTGCTCCCCGGTTCGTGACTTTAAAGTATCTATGGGCTGATAAAAACGGACTTTCCCTTCCATGATATACATAACATCGGTGGTTAACTCTTCCAAATCACTGATAATATGGGATGTTACCAAGATCAATTTTCCTTTTGCTTTTTCCGCTAAAATTTTTTCCTTCAGAATTTCTGATGCCATTGGATCGAGACCGGCAGTCGGCTCGTCCAAGATCAAAACCGCAGGATCAAACAGCAAGGCAAGACAGGCACTCACTTTTTGTCGCGTGCCTCCGGAAAGTGTCCGCATGGTTTTATGGGCAAATTCTGCGACTCCAAAAGCATGCATCAATTCCTCATCCAACTTTTCGAAAGTGCCACGGCGTATTTCCTGAATCATTTCAAACAATTGGCCCACGCGGATATGATCGGGATAACGACCAATCTGAGGCATATATCCCAATTGCCGTTTATAATCCCAACCACCCACAATTGACTTTCCCTGGAGGGTCATCGCACCTCCATCGGGCATAACCAAGCCCAACAGACACTTGAGAAAAGTAGTTTTACCCGATCCGTTTGGCCCAATCAAAGAAATAGCCTGTCCCGCATGCATACGAACGCTGACATCATCCAATACCTTCAATTTTCCAAACGACTTTGTAAGATTGGTAACTTCTAGCATGCCGTATTATTTGGGAAGAAGTACAGCATCTATGATATGCACAATGCCGTTAGACGCAGGTACACTGGCCACAATATTGGCGCCATTGACGGTGATGTGCCCATCTTTAACACCAATGGTCACATTGCCACCATTCGCCATAGAAATCACTTGACCATCTTGTAGCATATCTGTTTTATACACAGCTACGGCCACATGGTACTGCAATATATCTTGAAGCGTTTCCTTTTTTTCAGGCTTCAGGAGCCCCTCTACAGTACCGGCAGGAAGTTTTGAGAAAGCAGCATTGGTTGGGGCGAACACCGTGAACGGCCCGGCATTGGAAAGCACGTCAACCAAGCCAGCTGCCTTTACAGCGGCCACGAGGGTAGAATGGTCCGCACTTCCGGCAGCAACCTTCAATACATCTTTTTGAGAATCATTGTCTTGTACGGAAGCTTGTCCACCATCTGCAGTTGCCGTTGGGGAGGCAGATGATGCTGGTGCGGGAGCCGTGTCGGAGCAACCCATGAGCCCGAACAAAAGCAGGGCACTAAACAAGAGCGCATGTAGATTTTTCATTTTTTTCCTTTTTATTGTGAATGAACATTGTTGACCATTGTTGACCATTGTTGACCATTGTTAGACTGTGATTGAAGCGATTTTGATGACTTGATTGATTGGAAATTTGTAACTGGTTAGGTGGCACGCTGTCTGGCAAAAAATGGCCACTTTTTTGTCTCAGACGCGACCACGCTAACCAGTTACGCAAATTTTTGATTTTACACTTCATGCACAACCACGCTGTGTTGACATCAACACTATCTGGCATAATTTCCCATCAAATTTTCAAAGGGCCAGCGTCAGCGGAGACATCGATGGTTTTTCATCTAAAAGCAGTTCAGGGGTTAAGGCGGGAATTATTTTTTCGGCTTTGTCCATCAGATAGACCATAAAACTTCGCATCAACATCAGACCATACGGCATCCGTTCAACCACCACCGCATACAGGCTCACCGGTCGGAAGGGGACATCCCCCACCCCATCTCGGTTGAGATCATATCCCTCATAGCGATCCCAATAATTGCTGTCAAAAGAATTAAGTACCAAAGAGCCATTGGTAGAAACATCGAAAGAGTTGCCAAAAAAGTTGTTCTGACGAATAACATTGGCATCACAACTGGCTTGAACGCGCAAGGCCCAACCATTTTCCCTGAAAACATTTTGCTCCAAGGTGATCCGACTGGCCCCCTCCATGTAAACTGCTGCTGAATTGTGTTCAAAAGTATTGCGCCAAATGTGGCTGTCAGAAATATCCTTCAGTAGGAGTCCATAAGCAGCGCTTCCCCAATTGTAGCCAAACTCATTTTCTGTCATTTGTACTTGTCGGGAATACATGACTGCTACCCCGGCCCCATTGTGGTGAAAACGGTTGTGGTGGTAGTGGTCATTGTGTGAAAACATGAAATGGAGGCCATAGCGGAGGTTGCGCTCGCTGTTGTTGTTCCTGATTTCAGAATCCGTCACAAATTCAAAATAGATGCCGTCGCGGTGCCCTGTGAGGTAGTTTTCTTCCACCATGATCCGGGCGCATTTCCACAGGTGAATCCCATTGCCACTGTTTTGCTCTTCCTTGATGATGCCTTGCACATCGTTACAACAAATGCGCGCATCATCGGTGTCTGACAGGTAGATACCAAAGTTACAGTCGCGCAGGCGGTTTTCCTCAATGTTTACATGGTTGGCTGAAAGCACCTTGATACCCGCAATATCCTTGGTACTGAGCTGCCCGCTGTTACAAATGGCAAAACCACGGATGGTGACGTAAGAAGCGGTAACGGTGATGACCTCCGCGAGGTGTTGGCCGTCTAAAACCGGGTAGTTTACACCAAGAAGCGTCAATGGCCGATCAATGGCCAGATTTCCTTCTGCGTATGTGCCCTCATAAACAACAATGGTATCGCCTGAACGGGCATTGTTCAACGCTGCATGGATCGTCACATAAGGCCGACCAACGCCAACAAGGTGTTCAGTAGCCCACACGGGGCTCCACAGTACCAACAAGAGCAAAACAAAACGGTATCTCAACATTTTAATATTGACTGTGCCACAGCGTGTCCGCGGATGTAGCACCACGGCAGACACGCCACACCTTGTTTCAAAACGTATTTTTTACATTTTCCCAAACCATTTCTACCCCGCCACCGATTTGAATTTTCACGGCTTCAAGGTCTATTTTTGATGAAAAACAGGCAATATCACCGCGCATGGGACTTTTTAAGGCTGCGCTTTGAAGAAAAAATGCCTTCTCCGTCGCCACAAACGAGCCCGGGTTGTTAAAATCAACCGAAACGATTTGCGATACCTCCTTTTCTGCTATCCCGCCTTTTTTAAGGTACTCAACCAGACAATTCAGGTCATCGAATTTGAAGACCTTCCCCTTCATGGTCACAATTTCAGCACCAAAACGCTTGTCGGTTAACGTCATTTTACAATTGGCACACGCATCATGGCCGTAACGAATTGGCTCCGTGGTGGCAGCACAAGCGCTGAAAAACAGCAGAAAAAACACCGGAGAAAGGCTCAGCATTTTCTGCATTACCAAGCCTCCTTTCAACAATTGCTTTTTATTTTGAAAAAACTCCCACCACCACAACAGCGTCGCCATCAAACAAACAGTGATGATGACCCAAGCGCCAATATCCGGACCAGAATACGCGGTGAAATTGAGCAGGTTTTTGTACCCAATCAAGGGTGGCTGGTACGACATATCCTGGACTTTGATCGCTGCGTTTGGGTCTAGGTTGTGGCCATATTCATAACCCCAGGACCAAAAATCCCAAAGTGCTGCTACCGCGTAAACATAAGACAACAACGTGAACACGAACAACATACGAGAGCGTCCCGATATGGCCGTCACCAACCCCACTGCCATCAATAAACCAACCAGAATTCCGAGAAATTTGAACTCTGGGAACATCTCCACACTGATATGCTTCATACCGATATAGTGGTTCAGCCCATTGATGATGTCAATTTCACCGGCAATTTTGTCAACCCATATTTTCATGGTCAATCCTTCCGGATACTGCGGCGCCCAAAGTAGAATTTGCCAAAGCGGCACAAAAAAAGTAATAACCAATAAGATAGAGCCTATCGCAAGCGCGATTCGGGTTGTTTTGCGAAGTATCATTTTTTTGATATTATGCCGAGGTAACTGGTTAGGTGGCACGCCGTCTGGCCAAAAAAGGCCACTTTTTTGTCTCAGACGCGACCACGCTAACCAGTTCCATGCCGAGTAAATTACTTTGTCGTTCCAGTGGGTTCGACTTTATTGCCAGTACCGAAAGACAATGGCACTCCTGAGCCACGGGGTGAAACACGTACATACCCCTGCATTTCCTGGTGCAAGGCGGAACAGAAGTCGGTGCAATAGATCGGAAAAACACCAACCCGATCGGGCACCCATTTGAGGGTACAAGTTTCTCCGGGCATGATGAGAATTTCAGCATTGTTGGCCCCTTTCACAGCAAAACCATGGGGAACATCCCAATCTTGCTCGAGGTTTGTTACGTGAAAATACACCTCGTCCCCCATTTTAATGCCTTCAATATTGTCCGGAACAAAGTGTGAGCGAATAGACGTCATGTTTACGTGTACCTTATTTCCTTCCCGGAACACCTTGGCTTCCTTCTCGCCTTTGGATACGTAAGGGTGTTGGTTGTCTTCAATTTTGAAAAACTTTACCGATTTTGGGGTAATTAGATTTGCCGGGATTGCCTCTGCATAGTGGGGCTCTCCGGTGGTAGGAAAGTCGAGCAAAAGTTTCATTTTGTCGCCGCTGATGTCATAAAGCTGCGCAGACTGGGTCAATTCAGGACCGGTGGGCAGGTAACGGTCTTTGGTGATTTTATTGTAAGCGATGACATACTTACCCCAAGGTTTACGGGTTGGGCCGCCTGGAATACACAAGTGACCAATGGAATAGTATGTCGGAACGCGGTCTACGACCTCGAGTTTTTCGATGTTCCACTTGACAATTTCGGAAGAGACAAAGAAAGACGTGTAGGCGAAGCCTTTGCCATCAAATTCTGTGTGCAACGGTCCAAGGCCAGGCTTTTTCACTTCCCCGTGTAATACTGCGTCGTACTTCAACACCGGGATACCATCAAAATCGCCTTCGTAATTTTTTTCGGCGATGGCTTTTTGAATTTTGCTGAAAGAAAAAACCGGAATAACAGCCGCCAATTTACCGGAACCACAAATGTATTCACCAGAAGGATCTACATCACAGCCGTGGGGCGATTTTGGGCAAGGCATAAAATACACGATATCTTTCAATTCTTTTGGATCTAGTACAATGGTTTCCGTTTCAATGGTACTGGTGGCGCTGTGCACCTTATCGTCGTACACATTGTGGGCATAACGAACTTTTGATTTTTTACCCATCCCAGCTTTTGCATATTCCTCGCATTTTTTCCAGTTGACAGCCATGATAAAGTCTTTGTCTTTCTGAGAAGCGTTGACCTCCAGCAAGGTATTGGCTTGTTCGGTGTTGTAACAAGAGAAGAAAAACCAATCGTGTGATGGCCCTCGACCACCACGGCTGAGGTCGAAGTTTACGCCTGGCAGCATCACTTGGAAGCTAACACCCATGTGGCCAGTTTCAGGGTTTATACCAATAAAGGATACCGTTCCTTTGAAATTCTGTTTGTAGGTGCTGATGGACACATCCGGGTTGGAATTGTCATCGTCCATGGGATAACTGAAACGCGTACCAGCAACGGCATACTCAGTATTTTCAGTCAGGAACGGGGAAGAGTGATTGCCCGAACTATTGGGTATTTCAATAATTTCTTCGGTCCGGAATGTACTGAGATTGATGCGGGCGATACGGGGTGTATTGTTCCCATTGACAAAAGCCCAGCGACCGTCGTGTTCGCCATTGGTGGTAGAAAGCGCGATGTGGTGGGCATCGTCCCAAGGGACAAAGCCGTGGGAGGTATTGAGCATGGGTTTGGTTTCCTCGCTAAAACCCCACCCATTCTCGGGAAATTGAGAGAAAACAGGGATAATACGCAGCAAACGGCCAGAGGGAATACCATAAACACTCACTTGACCATTGAAACCACCGGAAACGATGTTGTAAAATTCATCGTACTTGCCGGGAGCAACATACACTTTTTGAGCAGCATCCCCCTCAACAGCAGAAACCGGGTTGTGGGGTTTACAACCAAAAACCAAGGTCATTATCATACTAAGCAATGAAATTGATGTCAAAGTGTAAAATAGAAAACGGGCATATTTCATAGTGTAATTGATTTTATAGGTAAAAACTAAAAGGGGGGAGTTAGTAGGTGGTGCTTTTATTTCACACCATCATTGGAGCGCATAAACTCAATGATTTTTCTAGCGTCTTCTTGGGTTAGGTTTTGATTGGGCATACGCACCAGACATTGCTCCAGTAATTTTTGCGCCTCGGGGTCTTTTTCAAGCATCATTTCCACATTGGTAATCATGTTCATGATCCACACAGGTTCGCGTCTTTTGGTGACACCGGCCCAACCGGGACCGACCAATTTTTCGTCTGTAAGTTTGTGGCACGCAAGACATTTTAAATCGTAAGCAGCTTTTCCTACCGTAACCCACTCTTTGTTGAGCGGTGTAGAAAGTTCGATTGACTTTACCTCCATACCATGAACCTCGGGTTGGTTTGCCGCAATTTCAGATGGCGTGGGCGATTGCTTTGCAGCGTCTTCAGCTTCCTTTTTGGACGTACACGCACCCATATAAAGAGCCAGAATTGTAAGCAGGATTGTTGTTTTACTGAACATAGACATGAGAAAGACAGTTAAAAATAATAAAAGACCTTTATTTCTTTAATGTTGCAAATGTATCGTGCTCTAAAACCCGCGATGAATGACGTCCGTCACGTTGGGCGCTAATCTTAGACACCATTATTTATTTTGGGTAGATTATTACCTTTGCAGTATGTTTTCTAAGACCTTTGGACACGCCATACGGGCCACAACATTCACCGCCATGCACGGTATCAATGGCGCGAAGGTGTCTCTTTCCGATTTGTCAAAACAATTGGAAATTCCGCATCATTTTCTCGGTAAAATCATGCAAGACCTTGTGAGAAACGGCATTTTAGACTCTACAAAAGGGCCCCACGGCGGTTTCTTCGCCAATAGCTCCACCATGAATACCAAATTGATTGATATATTAAAAATAACCGATGGAGTCCTGCTTTTTGAACAATGCGCCTTGGGTATGAAGCACTGCAATGCCAAAAGACCTTGTCTGCTACACCATGACTTCGCCCTGTGCAGAGACGGCATGTTGAAAATACTTGCCGTCAAAACCATACAAGAACTATCCAACCAAACGGAGGATTCCCAAATATTTCTGATTTAATAAAAAATCGGGACACCAAGCGCCTGCCCAAAGAGCATTCGATGGCATCCCGACTATTCGTTGTACCGCTCCTACACGCTACTTCGATACTTTTCCAATGGCGCAACTCACATAAGATTTTGCTTTGGTGCTGAAGGTATTGTCTCTGCCAACCGGAGGGTAGCCGGCACGGGCAAGGGTATCCTCGTACTTCGTACGTTGGTCATCTGCTTCCGTATCGATGTGAACAGTGGATTCCTCAAGATCAACCCTTACATCCGATATCTCGGGAAAAGCGCCCAATACTTGGGCAACACTCCTCACACAACCCTCACATTTTAGGTTTTGGACGGCGATAGTTTCCTCTTTCATCTGTTAAATCTTTTTAACAAAATTAGGAGATAACCTCTAGTAAATAAATGATACTTGTTTCCGGTCGTCATGATGCTGATCATAAAAAAAGAAGGATAAATTGAATCATTTTTGGGTCTAATTCGTACCAAAAGAACATCCTTACCTAATAGCACCCCGCCCTATGAACAATCTATCTCCTTCTTTACGCTGCTGTGTTTTCTGCCTCCTCTTCGGTTATAGCAACCCATCTTTTGCTCAAAACAACCAGATCACCCCAAAAAAGCCACTGATTGTATCGATATTCAACTTGGGTACACAGTTGCCTGGAAGTGGCTATTTAGGTGTTTTCACGGTTCCTGTTCACCCAGGCATATCGGTTGGTACGGAATTTCGCTACAACAACGATTTGAAAAACCAATTTTTTCAAACCGCGAAACTCGCCTTTTCTTACCACCAGTATGTTCAAACAGGTATTCAATTGTATTCAGAAGCTGGTTACCGACGCGGGATATGGCGCGGGATACAGGCAGAATGTCGGTTGGGAATCGGCTACCTGCACGCCATAGCAGCAACGGAGGTTTTTAAGGCAAAAAACGGGGTGTATGACAAAAAATTGAACCTGGGGCGGCCACAATTCATGGCTTCATCTGCGTTGGGCTTGAGCTATCAAGTTCAACGGGGGCAAAATTCGCCACGTTTTTTCTTGGATTACCAGTTTTTTCTTCAAATGCCTTTTGTAAAATCTTACGTACCACTGGCGCCCAATACTGTTTTTCACGTGGGTGTAGCAGTGCCCATCATCCCGTGACACCGGACGCATCAAGCCCTTTTTTCACTTACATTCAAAATTAAAGCCCTCCATGAAAAATATAAAATTCCAACTGACCTTTTTTGTCCTAGTGTTGTTCCAGTTTTCATGCCGGAAAGACGTAGGACATACGGGGACGTGTAGCGATGGCGCAAGCCCAGTACACCCGAAAGCGGCCATTTTTCAAGCTGTACTGGATGCCCACGTGGCGAAAGGACTACCCGGAATTTCGGCTTTGATCCGGGATAAAGATGGGGTTTGGGTTGGGGCCTCCGGCATGGCCGATATCTCCCAAAATGTGGCCATGCAACCTTGCGTCGTTTCAAAGGCCGCCAGTATCACCAAGACATTTATTGGTGCGCTGACGCTCAAATTGGTGGAAGAAGGCAAGTTTTCGTTGGATGACCCGTTGAGCAAATGGATTCCCGGCGACATCCTGCGCGAAGTAAAAAACGCCGGGGAGAGCACTGTTCGAATGTGTCTCAACCACACCACCGGCATCGCAGATGTGATCGAAGACGATGCCTTTTACTTGGCCGTTCTCAATGATCCAGCGCGAAAATGGACCCCTAAAGCCCTCCTGAAATATGTTTATGGCGATAAGCCCGAATACCCTGCCGGCACGGGTGAGTCCTATTCCAATACCAATTTTGTTTTTTTGGCGATGGTCATTGAATCGGCTACCGGGGAGGATCACGCCAAATTACTCCGTGAAAAAATAATAGAACCACTGGGCTTGTCAGACACCTATTATTATTGGCACGATCCTTTGCCGGGCTATACGGCCCAAGGTTATTTTGATTTGTACAACAACGGTACCATCCTCAATGTAACCAACTACAATACAGGCAGCGGAAACGGTTATGGGGGTGTTTATTCCAATGTGTACGACTTGCAGCGTTTCATTGAAGCCTTGGTGCGGGATAAAACACTGCTTCAGCCGGGCAGTCTCAGCCAAATGCTCACCTTCACCAACCCGGTTGACGGCGTAAACCGCGCCAATGGGTTGGGTATTTTTCGCGATTTCCTGGAGCGTGCACCCCATGAATATGCCTATGGCCACCGTGGTCGCGACCTTGGCTACACCGCCGATATGTACTGGTTTCCGGAACAAGATATTACCATGACCTACTTCATCAACTACGGAACCGATGCGAAAAGCAGCATTAAACCGTATTTTTACGAATTCCGAACAGCCTTGGTGGACGCTTTGATGGCGCCTTGAACAGAAATTAGTTTTCTAGGGCACAGATTTGACCACCAACCAGTTGCCTTGTTGTTGACTGGATTGTAGGTGAAGACAGTATGTACCCTCTGGAACGCCGGTTAACAACAGGGTGTAAGGCATCTGGGAAGGCTCCCAGTGCCATGTCAGCACACTTCTTCCGAGCAAGTCCCTGAGTTCACCTTGTATGACTTCTATAGAAGCGCTGTTTATTTCTGCGCGGATATAAATCCTATCAGAAGCTGGGTTGGGATACAGTGCTATTCCCTCGAGGGCTTCAGGATGGGATGTACTGCTTAGGAGGTGGGATATTTGATGACTGGTACTGTCGTGCCGAATTTCCAGAAAGGGTTTAATGCCATAAGGCGTGTGACCATCAATGGTTTGTGTAAAACCATTGTGAAAATCGGAAGCGTCATACCCCCAATCCAACGCGCGATAGGTATCGGCCAGCGCAGCGGGTGTAATCAATTGGTGGTAATAGTCGATGGTGGGAAAAATGGAATCTGGGTGTACGATGAACTGTGTTATAGAATCAAGGTAGTGCACATACTGATCAAAAAACGCCGGCACTGCCAATAATTTAGTGGCCAATGGTCTTGGTTGTTGTGTTGGCAACCATTGCAGGCAGTTTCGTTTCGACCAATCTTTCCCAAGCCAATCTACGCCGAAGGTATTGTCGGTATCAAAGGTTAGAAATTCGAAACGACCGGTAGCGGTGTTGTCGTAGAGATAGTAGTTGTTTTTGTTGTAAAAATAGTCGTCCCAATTACCCGTGGCCACGTCCAATGCCAATGCTTTGAGTACGCTTTGAACATGGAGAATGGCACTGATATTGGTGGCAAAATTGGCATCTACGGGCTGATTTAGTGCTGTAATCAATTCGACGAGTCGGGAATAATCATCTTCCGTCTCGTTGGTCGTCAAGTCGTAAGCACGCGTTGTCGGGTTGTTCAAGATTGTCTTATACGTTGCGGCGTCGTTGCCAAGATAAACCAGATCAGCGGGCCAGGTGCATTTGTACAGATTGCCATCGTTGTTACCATACGCCCTGGAGAGCCACTGTTTGTCAATCTCTTCCATATTGGCATAGAGCCCCCTGTAAACATTGTTGATATAAAGTTTAACAAAACTACCCCGTCGAGGGGGTGCGCCAGCTTTTTCCCAGACATTGTAAAACAGTTTTTCCCGGATCATGGTCGGATCGTTGTGACTGCCGAGCAGGTTTAATTTCCGCACCTGTTGGTATTCGCGCCCTGATTCGTACGCGTTAAAACTGATTTTGAATGATTTTTTCTTAGCCGAAAGGGACGTATTTCCCCGCAGCCGGAGCCCAATATTCTCCAGTGTATCCCGCACAACCCCATCATCAAATACAAATTTTGCGTGGTAATAATAATCATTGACCAAATCATCGATCATTTCTTGGAGAGAATCAGCGGGCAATTCAATATAAATGTTGGATACGTGATTTTGGTCGAACAACGCTGTTGACTGCGTAAAAGCGCTGGGGAGCACACCTAATAGGAAGAATACGAGCAAAATTGGCTTTTTCATACTGCAATAGTAACAGGTTCTAGGAAGAGTATGTGCAGATAATTTAGCATTTGAGCTATTCCGCCAAAAAATATCCCCTACAAAACAACGCCTTGGAATTACCACACAGTTGCGTGCATTTGAAGGTTGGCATAACACGTAACTGGTTAGGGGACAATCACACTTCATTTACAAGCACTATGTGTTGACGATGATCAGCGGCCAACATCACCCAACAGCCTGATGTAGATCATCTTTTGGTTTAATGGTGTAGGGCGACCTTGCACCAGTTTTAAAACAAACCCAATCACAGGTGCAATGAAAATCATGCTATTCCTCATTTTGGTCAGTTTAACCGTTGCGGTAGGCTTCCTGCTGGCGTACTTGTTTGCTGCCCGCGATGGACAGTTTGACGACGAGTACACCCCTGCGATCCGGATGTTGTTTGACGACAATATTACAGAAGAACAAGAAAAACAAGACGAAGCATTAAACCCTTCTTTATGCGTAAAATTGAACAATTCCAGTACGACAACAAAATAGTGCGTGCCTTTGGGGTGGCATCTTTTGTGTTTGGCGTGGTTGGTATGCTGGTCGGGATTATCCTGGCATTTCAGCTCATCTATCCAGCCCTAAATTTCGGGCCATGGCTCACCTTTGGACGTCTGCGTCCCTTGCACACCAACGCCGTGATCTTTGCATTTGTAGGCAATGGTCTCTTTATGGGCATTTATTACTCGCTGCAACGCCTGCTGAAGGCTCGGATGTGGAGCGATACGCTCTCTTGGATCCATTTTTGGGGCTGGCAGGTTGTCATCGTGTGTGCGGCCGTATCCCTTCCGTTGGGTTTTACGACGAGTGGTGAGTACTCCGAATTAATTTGGCCAATAGACATTCTCATTGCCGTTGTCTGGGTTATTTTTGGGGTAAACATGTTCGGCACCATCCTTACGCGCCGGGAAAACCACCTGTATGTGGCCATTTGGTTTTACATCGCCACTTGGGTGACGGTTGCCGTGTTGCACATTGTGCGGAGTTTCGAGCTTCCTGTAACATGGTCACAGAGTTATCCATTGTTTTCTGGCGTCCAGGAGGCTTTGGTACAGTGGTGGTACGGGCACAATGCGGTGGCGTTCTTTTTGACAACGCCTTATTTGGGCATGATGTACTATTTTCTGCCCAAGGCTGCCAACCGGCCTGTTTACTCGTACAAGCTTTCGATCATCCACTTTTGGGCCTTGATATTCATCTATATCTGGGCTGGTCCGCACCACTTGTTGTATTCTGCTCTACCGGATTGGGTACAATCGCTGGGTACGGTATTCAGCATCATGTTGATTGCCCCGTCTTGGGGTGGCATGCTCAACGGCCTTTTAACCCTTCGGGGTGCTTGGGATCGCGTCAGCAACGAACCTGTCTTAAAATTCATGGTGGTAGCCGTCATAGCATACGGTATGGCGACTTTTGAAGGGCCCCTGTTGTCCATCAAATCCGTCAATGCGATCAGCCACTTTACCGACTGGACCATTGCGCACGTGCACGTAGGCGCTTTGGGCTGGAATGGTTTTCTTACCTTGGGTATCTTGTATTGGTTGTGGCCGCGCATGTACCGCACCACACTATACTCGACCAAACTTGCCAATGTTCACTTTTGGCTGGGCACCTTGGGCATCATTTTCTATGCTGTACCGATGTATTGGGCTGGATGGACACAGGCACTGATGTGGAAAGAATTTACACCGGAGGGTACGCTTGCCTGGGGTAATTTCCTAGACACCGTCAAGCAGATTATCCCGATGTACACCATACGTGCTTTTGGAGGAACATTTTTCTTTTTGGGTGGTATTCTTGGTGTGTATAATTTGATAAAAACGGCACAACAGGGCAGCTTTATGGCCAATGAAGCTGCTGAATCACCCGCTCGTGAGCGCAAAGTGCACGCGCCGGGAGAGTACTGGCACAAATGGATTGAAGGGCGCCCCATGCAAATGCTGTTGTGGAGCACCATCCTGATTGCGATTGGTGGCATCGTACAAATCTTGCCAATGGTTTTCATTGAAAGCCAGGTGCCCAAAATTTCCACGGTTAAACCGTACACCCCCTTGGAACTTACCGGCCGTGACTTGTACATTCGGGAAGGTTGTGTGGGTTGCCACTCTCAAATGGTCCGTCCATTCCGGTCAGAAACTGAGCGATATGGCGAATACTCCAAGTCTGGAGAGTACATCTACGACAGGCCGTTCCTTTGGGGCAGCAAGCGCACCGGGCCAGACTTGTGGCGAGAAGGTGGCAAGTATCCCGACAGTTGGCACTTCAACCACATGATAGACCCGACCAGCATGTCGCCAGGCTCCATAATGCCAGCCTATCCACACTTGGCCGATGACGCGCTCGACCTGTCTGATTTGCCTGCAAAAATTGCGGCTTTGCGCACACTCGGCACGCCCTATGCCCGTGATTTTGAGCAATACGCCATTGGCAATGCACAGGAACAGGCGCAAATTATTGCCAAAAACTTGACTGCCCAGGGTGTAAATGAGCCTGGATTGGAAGGTAAGGAAATCGTGGCCATTATTGCTTATCTGCAAAGACTGGGTACAGATATTAAAGTTCAACCAAAGTAAAATACACGGGCGTGTTGTCGTACACTGTTGTTTACGGCAACACGCCTTCCATTCAATTTTCATACCATGTATAAGTATCTACTTCAATCCGTAGAAGGTATCCAGTGGTTTGGCATTGCCACCCTCATCCTTTTTTTCGGCACATTTTGCATCGCCGTTTTGCGCGCTTTTTTGACGAAAAAAAAGCAAACGCAATACATGGCCAACCTTCCACTGGAAGACTAATTTTTGAATTGTAAAACAATAAAAAATATGAAAACGCGAAACCATAAACTCGTTTTCCTGATTCTCGCCGTACTCAGCCAGACTGGTTATGCGCAAGCCCCGGCAACAACAGGAGCAAGCAATACCGTAGCCCCTGCAGCAGCCACTGAAGTCGCTGACATCATGATGTGGGGAATCGGAATAGTTGTAATGCTGATACTTGCCTTTGCCTTGTTCGCAATGGCTCGCTCTAACCGTTATTTGTCAAATCGTGTGTTGCAATTTGAAGCAGCCAAAAACGGTGTGATATTGCCCGGTGAAACAACAGAAATTGAGCCGGAAGGCGATGATTTCTGGACGCGTATGCGCAAAAAATACTGGGAAGACGCTGTGCCAATTGAACGGGAAGGCGAAATAACCCTGAACCATGCTTATGATGGTATTCGGGAACTCGACAATCGACTGCCACCGTGGTGGATCAACATGTTTGCCATCACGGTTGTTTGGGCGGTTGGCTATATGTATTTCTACCACTGGAGCGGCAACAATTGGTCTTCCGGGGATGAGTACAAAACAGAGATGGAAACTGCCAAAAAAGAAGTGGCCATGGCACTGGTTGGAAAAGCAAACAGTGTAGATGAATCCAACGCCACAGCGATGACCGATGCCACAGCGCTTGGAGAAGGTGAAATTATTTTCAAAAGTGTTTGTGCCGCCTGCCACGGCCAAAAAGGCGAAGGTTTGGTAGGACCTAATTTCACCGATGCCTACTGGATCCACGGCGGCGGCATCAAAAATATTTTCAAGACCGTCAAATATGGTGTGCTGGATAAGGGAATGATCTCTTGGCAATCGCAACTGAAACCTGTTGAAATACAAAAGGTTTCGAGTTATATCTTGTCATTGAGTGGCACCAATCCTCCCAATCCAAAAGCGCCTCAGGGAACCATTTGGGCGGATTCGACAACCGTACAAAACGCTGCTGTTCCCGCTGTAAAGTAATACAATCAGGTTAAACAGCAACAACAAACCTGAAAATCAGAAGATTGCTATGAAAAATGAAGCTGGGGGAACAGACGTAAAAGATTCGGAAGATTATCGCGACCATCTCGCAACGGTAGATCAGGCTGGCAATAGAATATGGCTGTACCCCAAGAAGCCCAAAGGGCGTTTTTACGATGCCCGCGGGGTGGTCAGCGCAATTTTTTTAGCCATATTTCTGTCCCTGCCATTCATCAAGGTTGATGGAGAGCCGTTGTTGCTGTTTAATGTGTTGGAACGGAAGTTTGTGCTGTTCGGGCTGTTGTTCACCCCACAAGACTTTCACCTGTTTGTGTTGGCCATGCTGACGTTCATTGTGTTCATTATTTTGTTCACCGTGGTGTTTGGGAGGCTATTTTGCGGATGGGTTTGTCCACAGACGGTTTTTTTGGAGATGTTTTTCAGGAAAATTGAATACTGGATAGAGGGCGATGCGGGGGAACAACGCAAGTTGGATCAAGGGCCTTGGACAAGGGATAAAATTCAAAAAAAGGCAATTAAACATGCTGTTTTTTTTACCATTTCCGTGGTAGTAGCCAACTATTTTTTGGCCTATATCATTGGTATGGACCAGGTGCTGCACATCATAAAGGAGCCAATGTCTATGCATACCGGAGGTTTCGGGGCTATGTTGATATTTTCTGGAGCATTTTATGGGGTGTTTTCACGATTGCGGGAGCAGGTGTGTACAACGATTTGTCCATACGGTCGTTTACAAGGCGTACTTTTGGTGAAAGATTCTATTGTTGTAGCGTATGATCATGTACGCGGCGAACCTCGGGGCAAAAAGAAAAAAGGTGTCAACCTTGGTTCAGAGCCTGTCGTATCAGACGAAAAGCGAAAAGACCCTGTTCAGGCTATTCAAAAGGCTGTCACTGGCCAGTCTGCCGCATTTCACAAAGCTGCACCGACACAGGGTTTGGGCGATTGCATAGATTGTGGACTTTGTGTAAGGGTTTGTCCTACTGGCATAGATATTCGGAACGGCACCCAATTGGAGTGCACCAATTGTACTGCTTGCATTGATGCTTGTGACGAGATAATGGACAAAGTGGGTAGTCCGCGTGGATTGGTGCGGTACGACTCCATGACAGGCATTGAGTCCGGAAAGCGCAAGATATTTACTACCCGCGTATTTGCTTACACGGGCGTACTGGTTGCGCTCTTGGCACTTGATGTTTTTCTGATCGCCAATCGCGGTATTGTGGAAACCATCATACTCCGTTCACCGGGGCAATTGTACCAACACAAAGACGCAACGCACGAGACCAATTTATACACCTATGTATTGATCAATAAAACCACCAAAGAATTACCCGTGCAATTACACATAGTCACTGAGGGTGGTGTCATCCAAATCGTCGGCAAGGAACCAAGCAGTATCCCCAAAAGTAGCAAGATAGAGGGCGCCTTTTTTGTTGAAATGCCTGATTCACATCTTCATGGACGGAAAACGCCCATTACAATCGAGGTAATTTCAGAGGGGAAAGTGATAGATGAAATCACCACTAATTTTATGGGTCCATCCAGCGGTGAGCGTTGATCCATTTGTTGTTAAAATGTAGTAACTGGTTAGGTGGTACGCTGTCAGGCCCAAAAAGCTCCATTTTTTGTATCAGACACGACCATTTAACCCGTTGCCAAAAAAAATTAGAAGCATGAAATTTAATTGGGGTACCGGAGTAGCGCTTGCATTTAGCATATTCGCTGTTGGTATGGTATTGCTTGTTGTCGCTACACGCCAACACGATCCAGGGTTGATGCAGGAAGATTATTATGCGTTGGACCTAAATTACCAAGATCGATTGGACCGCAGTCAAAATACCGCTTCGTTGGCAACGCAACTCCAATTGACCATAAATTCCGTTGACAAATCGCTCTCCATCCAGTTCCCTTCGGGTATGGAGCGTAGCCTCGGCACTGCCAAATTTTACCGATCCACCACCATCAAAGACGACTTTTTGGTCAAGTTTGACAATGGCCAACCACTTCAGGTTTCTACTTCAACCATGGCGCCAGGCCGTTGGCATGTAGAACTGGAGTGGACAGTTGTCGGCGAAAAGTATTTTTGGGAAACGGCATTTGTTGTGCCCGGAAAATAATATCCGGCTAAATTTGCCCTCTGAAACAACCAATTATCCCCATTATGTCGGATCTCTCGAACGTTTGGGCGCCACTGATGCTCGGTTTTGCTGGCAGCCTCCATTGCGTGGGTATGTGTGGTCCATTGATATTGGCACTTCCACTTGCCGCAGCAGCAAGAATACAGGTGCTTCGACAGATGATGGTGTATCATGTTGGCAGAATCACTACCTACATGGCTTTGGGGGTTGTGTTTGGGATTTTGGGGAAAGGCATGGTTATTGCCGGATTTCAACAAATCATTTCCATTGCCGCCGGGATATTAATGATCAGTATGGCATTTGTGACCTGGCGTTTTGAGCGTTTGCTCCTAGCGCTCCCCGGATTTGGCGTATTTACGAAAAAAGTACAAAAGAGTATCGGAGAACGCATGCGCGCTAATCCGGGTCGGGCCACGTTCTCCATGGGCCTACTCCATGGGTTACTGCCTTGCGGCATGGTTTATGCCGCCTTGGCTGGTGCTATTTCATCTGGGGGAACCGTTGGCGGCGCTGTTTTTATGGCAATATTCGGGATGGCTACGCTCCCCTTGTTACTTTCTGTCAGCGTATTAGGACGCTCATTCAGCGTTGCTGTACGCACAAATATTAAGTTTGCCCAGCCAATTTTACTCACCGTCGCTGGTCTGTTACTCCTGCAAAGAGGGCTGCACCTCGACCTTTCCCTCTTTGAATCGGCGGTGCCAAAAGCCGGCGTGGATTGCCATTGAGTATAGCGCAACTTAGCCAGACGGTTCGTGGATGTCTTACATACAATACAGTAACTTTGTCCGATACCATACAACAGCGTGCCAATTAACCAATTACACAATGTAACTGGTTAATTGGCACGCTGTCTGGCCCAAAAAGGTCCATTTTTTGTCTCAGACGCGACCACGCTAACCAGTTACTACACAATAATATGGATACACAATCAAACAATGATTGGCGCAAACTAACCACTGTGATATATCGAAAACCACGGGATTCGAAAATTTTTGGTTCCGTAGAATTAGATGTGACAGCGGTAGAAGCCTTTGTGCGCGCCAAGCGACAAGAAGGCTTAAAGATTACCCTGACCCATATTTTTTTACTGGCGCTTGCCAGGGGTATTCAGGAAGAAGCACGGGAGATCAACAGTTATGTTCGCCGGGGCAGGATCATTCAACGCAAGAGTGTGGATGTTTCCCTCACGGTGTTGCTCGGCGACGGCCAACAATTAACCTCGGTCAAAATTGTGGGTGCGGAGCAGCTCAATCTTCAGGAACTCAGCGCTCAACTCCAGTCTCAGGTACAGAATGCCCGAAAAGGCCACGAAAGCAACCGCATAAAAGCAAAAAACTTGGTGGTTCGGATACCGTGGCCACTGCGACAATGGGTTGCTGATTTGATCAGATGGCTGACGATAGACTGGGGCATTCCCCTTCCTTTTTTGGGAGTTTCGCCGGAAAGTTTCGGATCCTTTGTGCTCTCCAACTTGGGCAGTGTTGGCTTGGATGTAGGATATCCTGCACTGGCGCCCTTTTCCAATGTTGCGATGGTGGTGAACCAAGGTGGTGTTTCACTCAAGCCCATCGTCGTTGACGGACAGATTGTTGCGCGTCGTATGATCACCATCAGTGCTGGTTTGGACCACCGAGTCGTAGATGCCGCACAAATTGGGCGACTGTTCGGTTACCTGCGGCGTATCATGAAAAACCCGTCAATATTGGAGGAAAAACCAATGCTCTAGCATTGATAAGCCGCGGCAGAAGGCTTTATTCCAGCAATGACGCTCCGTTTAAATCCGTCGTCAGCACCGTACTCAAGTAGTTGAAAAAGGGACGCATCGCTTCGAAGGTCAGTTTCACGTCCAGCAGAAAATGATCACTGGTCACCGCATGGTCTGTCATATTACGCTGCACGATAAAACTCTTTTTGCGGATCAGATCCAAAGCAGGACTGTCCTTGTCATAGCCCCTGGGCGCCGTTTTTAATGTATCGCCTTGTATCGTTCCAAAATATTGCTGAAAGGTTGGATCGGCGATAATTTGGCGGATGGGCATTTCGTCTGCTGCAAATTCGTCGCGAATGCGCTTAAGGTCTGCCGGGTTCGGCTGCCAAAAGCCACCGCCTATAAAAGATGCGCCTGGTTCGATGTGTAAATAATACCCGCCACGCAGTCGCTTGGTAGCCCTGGTGAAGCCCATCCCAAAGTTGTTTTTATATGGCAATTTGTCTTTGGAGAACCGCACATCTCTATAAATTCGAAAAAGTGTAGCACCCTCCAAGTGGTCTTTTTCACCCAAAGCAGCTTCAACTGCTTTCAAAAACTGCTTCATGTTTTCTTGAGCAGCCTCATACCGACTTTTGTTGGCTTGAAACCAGTCCCGGTCGTTGTTGTTGGAAAGGTCTTCCAGGAATTGCAATGTAGCGGGTGAAATTTTCATGCGAATGGTCGGTTGAACAATGGTAATCAATGGACGTAAATGGTTAGGTGGCACGCTGTCTGGCCCAAAAAGGCCCATTTTCCGCCATACTTCGCATATTTTTTTGACCGTAGCGCTGCTACGGCCTACAAAAATCTGCTTCGTCTGACAAAAAATGGCCGCTTTTTTGCCTCAGACGCGACCAAGCTAACCAGTTACCAATGGACAAATATAGCGCTTTGACTGTAAAAAAAGTCTGTGCTACCCATCAGGTGAAAAACAACCGAATTAGAGCGACCTGTTTTTTCGTAATCGATACAGCCGAAAGGGGGAATGTGAGGGCTATTGGCCGGCGATAGCGCTGAACAGGCCTGTTCAAAAGTGCTTAAAATACTCAAATGGCTCTTTACATACATTGCAAGAATACAATGATTTACAGGCCGTTGCGCCAAATTGGCTTACCAAAGTGGTGGTTTCAGCGCCACAACGCGGGCAGGGAACCGGTGGTGGCATTTCAAATGGATCACTATCTTCTGAGCACATCACCGGTGGTGCGATGCCGTATTGACGCAGCTTTTCTTTAGCTTCCGGGGTTAGCCAATCGGTGGTCCAGGCAGGCGCATAAACTGTACTGATTTCGAGGTTGTCAAAGCCTTGTTCGTGCATGGCTGCCTTGATTTCAGCGACGAAGAGGTGCATGGCCGGGCACCCAGTATAGGTGGGCGTGATGGTAATTTTAAGTTTTTTTCCGTCCCACTGAACATCCCGGACCACACCCAATTCAACGATAGAAATCACTGGAATTTCAGGATCTGGAATCAATGCAATGCGTTCCCAAATGAGTTCCTCTACAGCTGACCGACTGGTATCCATGGTATTTTTTGGGTTTCGTTGATAACTGGGTGCGGCACGAGGGGCTATTATTACCACTTAGCGCTGGGATACGTTCTTTGTAAATACTGCATATCGGCCAACAAGTGGCTCAAGTGTTCCGTATGCGGCGCCAAGTCACCCATAACCGTATGCGTTGGGATGTGTAAGCCCGCTTTCCCCAGTACCCGCGACACCTGAATGGTCCATTCCATTTCTATGTCTTGAGGATTGGGGGCTA
>CAIZLM010000064.1 GCA_903933805.1 uncultured Bacteroidota bacterium
AGAAAAAATGGCCATTTTTTCTCAGACGCAACCACCCAACCAAATGCATTTCCCTTTCATTACCATGCAGAAACCATCCATTCCAGAAGGAACACGCGATTTTGGCCCCGAACAGGTACGCAAACGTGGCTATATTTTTGATACGGTGCGTGACGTATTCGCTAAATTTGGCTTCCAGCCGCTCGAAACTCCGGCCATGGAAAACCTCAGCACCCTCACCGGAAAATACGGCGACGAGGGCGATAAACTGTTGTTCAAAATTCTGAACAACGGCGACTACCTCAAAGACGCCAACCAGGAGGCCCTGGCAAGCCGGGATTCCGTCCGTCTTACCTCGAGCATTGCCAAGCGCGGGCTGCGGTACGACCTCACGGTGCCGTTTGCCCGCTATGTCGTGATGAACCGCGGCACCCTATGTTTCCCCTTCAAACGCTACCAAATACAACCCGTTTGGCGCGCCGACCGTCCGCAACGCGGCCGTTACCGGGAGTTTTATCAATGCGATGCCGATGTCATCGGCTCCGATTCCCTGCTCTACGAAGCCGAATTGACACAGATTTACGACGAGGCATTCGCAGCCCTCAGGCTCCCTGTTACGATAAAAATCAACAACAGAAAGGTGCTTTTTGGCATCGCTGAAGCGGCTGGTATTGCCGATCGGTTCATGGATATGACGGTGGCCATCGACAAATTGGACAAGGTGGGCATCGAAGGTGTCAGAAAAGAATTGACCGAGAGGGGTATCGACATGGCGGCCATTGCGACCATTGAAACCATTTTGGCTGCCGAAAGCCGGGAAGCCCTGCGCCCTATTTTCGCCAACAGCCCCACAGGATTACTGGGGCTCGATGAGTTGGACCGTGTATTTCGCTTTTTATCAAAAGTCGAACTGACAAACGAGGTGGTTTTTGACATTACCTTGGCACGCGGCTTGAGTTATTACACCGGCTGTATCTTTGAAGTGGCCGCAAAAAACGTTAAAATGGGCAGTATTGGCGGCGGCGGCCGTTATGCTGACCTGACCGGTGTCTTCGGCGTGCCCGGACTTTCCGGCGTGGGGGTATCCTTCGGCGCAGACCGTATCTACGATGTCTTGGAAGAACTGCACTTGTTTCCGGAATCACTCTTGGAAAGTGTCAAAATACTGCTCATCTCTTTCGATGAACCCACCTTTGACTATGCTTTTGAATGTGCCACCCAACTCAGAAAAGCCGGTATTTCTACTGAAATATACCCCGATCCGGGCAAGCTGAAAAAGCAATTTGAGTACGCCGCCAAACGCAGGATCCCTTTTGTGGCCCTTGCCGGAGAAAGTGAAATGGCCGCAGGGAACCTGACGGTAAAAAATCAAACAACCGGCGAACAACAGGTGCTCACACCGGTGGAAATCGCGCAGATGCTCCAATAATGGTACGTTGGCGCGGTGAATTTTTCACAACTACTGCGGTGGTTGCTCTTTTTCAATACCTTATGGCATGCTCCCGATGAATCAACTTTTTTACTCCCAACAAATCGAAAACGGCTTCGCACACCTGGATGAAGAGGAAAGCCGTCATCTACTGGCTGTTTTGAGGCAAAAAGTGGGCGATCCACTCCAAATAACCGATGGAAAGGGCTTTTACTATGAAACGGAACTGAGTGAAACAGGAAAAAAATACGCCCTGGCACGCATCATTTCAAAAAAAGCAGCCATATCGGAACGCCCCTTCAACATTCACCTGGCCATTGCGCCCACCAAACAAATTGAACGGTTCGAGTGGCTCCTGGAAAAAGCCACCGAAATTGGCGTAGATGAAATCACGCCCCTCTGGTGCAAACGATCGGAACGCGAAACGATCCGACACGACAGGCTGGAAAAAATACTCGTTTCGGCCATGAAACAATCGCTCCGCGCCACGCTCCCAAAACTCCACGAATTAACCCGTTTCCAGACTTTTGCCAAGTCAGCTTCCGAATCCTGCAAAAGAATCGCCTGGTGCTCCGATGAACCCCTTCCGCACCTCGCCACAACCATCGCTATCCCTCAAAACATCGTCATCGCCATAGGCCCTGAAGGCGATTTTTCGCCGGATGAAATAAAAACAGCCCTCGAAAACGGGTTCCTGGGCGTAAGTCTCGGCGCCGCCCGACTCAGAACAGAGACCGCCGGGCTGCTCGCTGTGACAGCACTCAACCTGTCTATCCCAAACAAACCAGGCCAAATATCTTGATTGTCATTACATTTGCCATGCCCTAAAAGGCCCATTCAAATGATCCGAGCAGAAAATATTGTCAGAACTTTCGGAACGCAGCAGGTGCTAAAAGGCATAAATTTCACCTTCGAAGCCGGAAAAAACAACCTCATCATCGGCCGGTCTGGTGCCGGAAAAACCGTGCTGCTCAAAGCACTGGTAGGCCTCCAAGTGCCCACCAGTGGCGCTATTTGGTACGATGATGTCAATTTTACCAACCTCGACAAAGAGGGTATGCGCGCCATTCGAATGAAAATAGGCATGCTATTCCAAGGCTCCGCGCTGTTCGATTCACTCACCGTGGAAGAAAATATCCGATTCCCCCTCGACATGTTCACAAGCATGCCCCCAAAAGAAAAATTGGAACGGGTCAACTACTGCTTGGAACGGGTCAACCTTGGCGGCAACAACCAGAAATATCCCTCCGAACTCTCCGGCGGTATGCAAAAACGCGTGGGCATCGCCCGAGCAATCGTCCTCAACCCCAAATACCTGTTCTGCGACGAGCCCAACTCCGGCCTCGACCCCAAAACATCCATCCTCATCGACGAACTCATCAGCAGCATCACCCACGAAAACAACATCACAACGGTCATCAATACCCACGACATGAACTCTGTGATGGAAATCGGCGAAAATATCTGCTTCCTGCACGACGGTATGCTTGAGTGGAGTGGTACCAAAGAAGATGTGCTGGCCAGCGACAACGAAAACCTCCAATCCTTCATCTTTGCTTCTCCTTTTCTCCAACGACTGCGCAAAGCGGCGCTCGGGAAATGATGTTTCCCAGGTTGTCCTTTGCTGTTGGAGCAGTAATACGGTTGCCCCAGTGTCGTGATCGAGTGCCCTTTTATCCTTGAACAAGTTCCGCCATATATGTCTTTGATAAAAAAACTCGCCGGTGAAACGGCCTTGTACGGCCTCAGCAGCATTGTCGGGCGTTTTCTGAATGTGCTGTTGATCCCCCTTTACACCCGCGCCTTAGGGCCCGGCGAGTATGGCATTGTAACAGACTTATACGCAACTTCGGCTTTCCTGATCATTGTTTTTTCCTACCGAATGGAGTCGGCTTTTTTCCGCTTCGGCACTCCTCCAGAGGATCGCCAACGGGTGTTTTCCACAGGACTTATTTCCTTGCTGGTGAGCACGGCTGCTATTACAACCCTCATCTTTTTATTTGCTGGTCCGCTTGCTGCGGCAGCCAAATATGGCCAACACCCGGAATATATCCAATGGTTTGCCCTGATGTTGGCCTTTGATTGCCTGTCGGAATTGCCTTTTGCGCGGTTGCGGCTGGAACAACGTCCGATGCGGTTTGTGATGGTCAAATTGTTGAATATTGGCACAAATGTATTTTTCAACGTATTCTGGCTGATTTTCTGCCCCTGGGCGGCCAAACATGGCATGGATTGGGTCCATTGGGTATGGTCGCCCGGACTGGGAGTGGGCTATATCTTCATGTCCAACGTGTTGGCGAGTTTGATCACGCTGGTATTGCTTCTGCCAGAGTTTAAAACCATCAAGCTGCCCTTCGACCGAGCCTTGTGGTCAAAAATGATGGTCTATGCGGCACCACTCATCATCGTTGGTTTTGCCGGCATGGTGAATGAAATGCTCAGCCGCACCATGATGAAGTACCTGCTCACGGGTACGCCCGAGGAAAACATGGCCCAATTGGGTATTTTCGGCGCCAATTACAAGTTGGCCATGTTGATTACGCTGTTTACCCAGGCCTACCGGTATGCGGCAGAACCATTTTTCTTTCGCCACGCAGGCGACGACAACGCGATGAAAACCCAGGCTGAGGTCACAAAGTGGTTTACCATTGCCGCCGCAGTTGGCATGTTGGCCATCCTCCTTTTTCTGGATGTTGTCAAATATTTTCTGGGAAAAAAATTCCACAGCGGGGTCGGCGTTGTACCCATTTTATTGGTTGCCAACCTCTTGCTGGGGGTATATTATAATTTTTCGGTGTGGTTCCGACTAAAAGATCGTACAGGACTCGGTGCCTGGATTTCCCTGGCCGGAGCCGCCATCACCATCCTATTGAACATCCTATGGATACCCCGTTATGGATACATCGGCGCTGCTTGGGTAACGCTGATTTGTTACCTGTTCATGTCTTGGGCCACCTGGAAAACCGGACAAAAGCGCTACCCTGTACCCTACCAACTGGGTCGAATGATGCTCTACACCGTATCTGCGCTGGGCCTCTGGGTCGCAGCAGAATGGCTTTGCCCCTTTCTGCCGGCATCTATTCAGTGGAGTGTACGGCTGCTGCTGTTTGCCGGATACCTCGTCATGGTGTGGTGGCTAGAGCTGAGAAAAAAGAAATAGCTCCTCCGGCTTCCAGCCGGAGATTCACCATCCCGAGCCCCTCCAACTGGATTCGATACACTTGGCATGGATGTGATAGCCGGAGATGCACCAGCACCCTCCCCACCAACACCCTCCCAGACAACCCCCCACTAAATTTCTTCAGCAATTACGATTACATTGACCATAAAAAGGAAATCTCCCGCACTGGCGGCAAGAAGGCAAACGCTACTTTGTTACCTTCCGAACTGCTGATTCCATGCCACAGGTATTGCTAAAAGCATGGCAAGAAGAATTGGACAAATGGAAGCTGATAAACCCGGAGCCCCATACGATAGCTCAAAAAAAAGATTACACCAAACGCTTCCCAGCACAATTGCAGCAATACCTTGATGGCGGATATGGCGCTTGCCATTTAAAAATTCAAAAATTAAAGACATTAGTGGAAAACGCTTTGCGGTTTTTTGATGGAGAAAGATATATATTGGATCAATTCGTGGTTGCTGTCAACCATGTCCATGTATTGGTTCAGCCATTGGGCGATCATCAATTGTCAGACATTTTGCATTCTTGGAAGTCTTTCACCGCCAATAAAATCAATAAGATAACTGGTTAGGTGGTCGCATTAGAGCCTACAAAAGGGCACATGATAATTTCCGGCGAAATGTAAATAATTTCCAATAATATACGCCGAAATCGACGGTATCGGAAATTGATGGTATTTTTAGGGCCCGCCAAGATGGATGGGTATCGGAAATTGATGGTATTTTTAAGTAACTGGTTAGCGTGGTCGCGTCTGAGACAAAAAAGTGGCCATTCTTTGCCAGACGAAACAGATTTTTACAGGCCGTAGCAGCGGCTTCGGTCAAAAAAATATGCGAAGTATGGCGGAAAATGGGCCTTTATGGGCCAGACAGCATGCCACCTAACCAGTTACATTTTTTAAAGGTCCGCCTCCGCCAAGATGGCGGAGGCACATTGAAATATAAACATGAAAATCAGCCTACTATTCCTATTTCTCCTACCCTTTTCGCTGCCCGCGCAAAAGGCCAACGCCCCAGACGCCTGGCATATCGTGGCCGACAACATTGATCCCGCCCATTACTTCGGCATCACCGTCGCCAATGGCATGATTGGGCTGGTATCATCCCCAGAACCCATGAAAGTAAAAGACGTGGTGCTCAACGGCGCTTATGACAACTACCTCCGTGGTCGGGTTTCCAACATTCTCAAAGGGTTCAATTTCATGAACATGAACCTCGATGTCGATGGTCGCCGCATTGGCCGTACCGACATCACCGGATACAAGCAGGTACTGGACATGCGACACGCCCAACTCACCACCTCCTACGACGTGGGCGATAAATTATCCGTGAGCCAAACGCTGATGGCGCTACGACACCTACCCTACTCCGCCCTCTCCATCGTGGAAATTACCGCAAAAAAAGACGTGGTCATCACCCCCATGGCTGTTATTGAGGCCCCCGAAATGTTGCAAGATGTGCGGAATTATTACGCCGAAATTGACCGCCCACACGTGCTGATCCCACTGCTGACCTCCGTGGGAAAAAGCCCCACAGGAAAATATACCGTCGCCGCTTCCAGCAGCTTTATATTTGAAGAACCCCATGGCGCCGAACCCGATCTCATCCATGAAGATTGGGACTACAACATGCACCTGCTCAAATTTTACAAAAAATTGAAGGCAGGAGAAACCTATAAATTCGCCATTGTGGGCACCCTCATCAGCACAGCACATACCGTTGACGCACACAATGAAGCCGAACGCCTGACCATTTTCGCCGCCCTGGAACGCACGGAACGACTGCTTAAACGGCACAATGCCGAGTGGGACAAACTATGGTCGTCCGACATCACCATCGAAGGTGATGTGGATGCCACCCGAGATGTCCACTCTGCCATGTATCACCTCTACTCTTTTGGACGGGAGGGAACGGCGCTCAGCCTATCGCCCATGGGATTGAGTGGGCTCGGTTACAACGGACACGTTTTCTGGGATACGGAACTATGGATGTACCCACCCATGTTGCTCCTACACCCGGAAATTGCTCGATCTTTCCTGGAATTCAGGTACCAATTGCTCGATGAAGCCAAACAAAACGCATTTTCCCACGGCTACCGTGGCGCCATGTACCCATGGGAAAGCACCACAACCGGACAGGAAGAAACGCCGGTATGGGCACTCACAGGGCCTTTCCAACACCATATTACCGGTTGTGTGGGCTGGGCTGCCTGGCAATATTACTTGGTGACCAAAGACAAAACCTGGCTCCAAGAACGGGGCTGGCCCATTCTCAAAGCAGTAGCCGATTTCTGGTCAAGCAGGGTGGAACGAAATGGTCCCGGACATTACGATATTCCCAACGTCATTGGCGCCAATGAGTGGCAGGAAAACATTGACAACAACGCTTTTACCAATGGAATGGCCATTACTGCGCTGCGATACGCGGGGGATGCCGCCCGGGAACTGGGACTGGCGCCCGACCCGGACTGGGCGCTGGTGGCCGACAATATCCCCATCTTAAAATTCCCAGACGGCACCACCCGGGAAAATGCAACCTATGATGGCGTCACCATCAAACAAGCCGATGTAAACCTCCTGGCTTACCCACTCAAGGTCATCACAGACCCGGCACAAATCAAAAAAGACCTCGACTACTACGGCGCCCGTATGTCAAAAGATGGTCCCGCCATGGGCAATGCCATCCTCACCGTTTCCGCTGCCAGGGCCGGAGACGCCGAACGCGCCCATGATTTGTGGCTCAAAAGCTACAAACCCAATGAAGTACCCCCCTTCGGCGTTCTTTCTGAGGCCGCAGGAGGCTCAAACCCCTATTTTGCCACAGGAGCCGGCGGCTTTCTCCAAGCCACCATCATGGGATTTGGCGGATTGGATATTACACCCCAAGGCATCGTTCAACTTAAAACCAAGTTGCCAAAAGGCTGGAAATCAATGACCATCACCGGCATTGGCGTGGATAAAAAAACCTACTACGTGAAATAGACCTCCTGTATTATGGCTTTTATGCCCAATAATACCCATTTTTGCCACCTAATCAGTTACAAATAAAAAAAATACTCATGGGATTCCGTTCCGCCCTATTACGCCCTTTCGCCCGCTACATCGCCCGGGGCATCGACCGCTGGTCGGCCACAGCCGTCGCCTCTCAGGAAAAAATCATGCACCAATTGGTGCGCGATGCCCGCGATACAGCGTTCGGACGTGACCACGCATTTCACCATATTCGTACCTACCAGGATTTCAAACAAGCGATCCCAATCAGGGATTATGAAGACATTAAACCCTACGTAGAGCGCATAAAAAACGGAGAATCCAACGTGCTGTGGCCCGGAAAACCTGCCTATCTTGCCAAAACCAGTGGCACAACCTCAGGGGTAAAATACATTCCAATGAGCCGCGAAAGTACCCCGCTGCATTTCGGTACGGCACGCAATGCGGTGTTTCACTACTTCGCCCGAACGGGCAATGGCCGCTGGCTGGATGGCAAAATGATCTTCCTTTCCGGTAGCCCAGAACTGGATGAAGTCGCCGGTATCCCAACCGGACGACTCAGCGGCATCTCCAACCACTTGGTGCCCGGATGGTTGCGCACCAACCAAATGCCCAGCTGGACGACAAACTGCGTTGACGACTGGGAGGAAAAACTGGATCGCATCGTGGAGGAAACCATGCACGCAGATATGCGCCTGATTTCAGGAATACCGCCTTGGGTGCAGATGTACTACGAACGGTTGTTGGAGCGCACCGGGAAACGGACGATCCTGGAAGTGTTCCCGAATTTCTCAGTTTTTGTTTACGGAGGCGTCAATTATGAGCCATACCGAGCTAAATTGGAAGAATTGGTGGGTGGCGTGGTGGACTGTGTCGAAACGTACCCCGCCTCTGAGGGCTTTATCGCATTTCAGGATACTTTTTCGGAAAATGCCCAGCCAGGTTTGCTCCTCAACACTAATGCCGGTATGTTTTTTGAATTTGTACCTGCCGATGAAATTTTCAACGATCAACCTACCCGATTGTCGCTCCAAGAAGTCGAATTAGGGATGAATTATGCCTTGATACTGCATACCAACGCCGGTTTGTGGGGCTATAACATCGGCGATACCGTCCAGTTTGTCCACAAAAACCCCTACCGAATTGTCGTGAGTGGACGGGTAAAACACTTCATCTCTGCCTTTGGTGAACATGTAATTGGAAAGGAAGTAGAAGAAAGTATTTTGCCGGTCGCCAATGCTATGGGTATCCGTATCGTGGAATTTACGGTGGCCCCGCAGGTAAATCCGCCGGAAGGCGGATTGCCCTATCATGAATGGTTGGTTGAATTTGATTCGCCACCAACCGACTTGGCGGCTTTCGCCCTGGACGTGGATGCGCGTATGCGCGTTCAAAACATTTACTACGACGATTTGATTGCCGGCAATATTCTTCGGACTTTGAAAATAACGCCGTTGCGCCGAGATGCTTTCCGGGATTATATGAAATCAGAAGGGAAGTTGGGCGGACAAAACAAGGTGCCAAGGCTTGCCAATGACCGAAAAATTGCAGATTGGCTTACCAATACCTCCGTTCTGGAATGATTTAGTCGTAAAATCGATGCCGTAACGCTGCATCAGGCACCATACAGGTTTCCCGATGCCCCCACCACCGATATCGATTGCGGGCAATAAAGGAATAAATACCATCCCGAACAGAACGGGGGATCAAACCAAAAACCGTCAACAGGGGCCAAAAACCGTTTAACCGACGCGCAACTTCCAAGGGTACATCAGAACGCAAATATACCTTCTGACCATCTATCATCACCACAGAATCCAGATTTTGAACCGACAGACCATGCGCTTCTAATAACTTTTGGCCAGTTGCTGATTGCAAGGCAGCAAACCGAAAAACACCTGCTTTGTCGTGACGCAATACCATCACAACTGCCGCATTACACAGGTTACAAACACCGTCAAACAGCAGGATTGGATGCTCAAAAACTCTATTTGTGTCGGTTGAAAGGGTAGTGTTTGTCATGATATGGGAAAATAAGTTGATTACAATGTGAAAATACCGCTCGCAAAGACGCAAAGGCGCAAAGATTTGATACACACGCTTTGCGTCTCCGCGTCTTCGCGTGAAAATATCGCTCGCAAAGACGCAAAGGCGCAAAGATTTGATACACACGCTTTGCGTCTCCGCGTCTTCGCGTGAAAATATCGCTCGCAAAGACGCAAAGGCGCAAAGATTTGATACACAC
>CAIZLM010000065.1 GCA_903933805.1 uncultured Bacteroidota bacterium
TACCCGATGCCATTCGGTTGTTTCAGACCGGAAAGACCGTGGGTAAAGTCGTGGTAGAAGTGCCGTAACATTAGAAGCTAACTTTGACGCAGTCCTGTAACTATTACGAATCGCTGGAGATCTGCTTTTTTGTCTCAGACACGACCACACCACTCGTCTCGATTTTGTATATTTTTGCACTATTATTTTTTGTAACGGGTTAGGTGGCACGCTATCTGGTCCAAAAAATGGCCAATTTTTTTCTCTCCGACGCGACCAACTAACCCGTTACAACTACACAAACAAAGATATTTTTGAAACACTTTTTATTTGTCATTGCGACCATATCGCTCCTGTTGCAGGTATCCTGCAACACCACCGAGCTACCCCAGGTAGACGATATTGACCAAGAAGCCAGCAAAGCATTTGGCCCCAACTGGTTTCAAGCGGAATTGAATGCAAACCTTCACGTCAGTGCCCCGGCATACTGCTTTCAACAGATCAAGAAAACAATGCCTGCTAAAGCGTGGCGGTATTCGGTTGAGAACCTCTATTACAATATTCCGGTAACTTTGGGGGCTGATTTTATGGAAAAATGGATGAATTCGGCAGATTCGATTTTGCAGGACGAAAACGTGCATGCCTTCCTGCTGATGATCCGGGGACAAAACGCGCTGGAAAAGGGTGCGTATGATGAGGCGATCCAGCACCTCCAAGAAAGTTATGCATTGGATGTTAAGTACAGTCAGCGTTTCAGGGCAACCGACGCCAAGCGATACTTAGCACGGTGTTACTTGCTGAAAGGCGAATATCCTACAGCCTTAGATCTGCTGAACAATGTACATGATTTTTTGACGGAGCATATTGGCGCCGCCAATCAGGTCCGCATGTTCGAAACAATGGTTGATATTTCGCGCATCGGTTTGGTGAGCAATGATCCTGACAAGGCGCTGAAATGGGCGCTCAAGGCGTATGATTATTGCCGAAAAGAGGACAATACATACGGGCAGATGGTGTTATCTTCTGAATTCGTAGCACGCGCTTACTTAAAGCTGAACCGGCCAGACTCATCCCTCATTTTGTTGCAATCTGCCCAGAAAATCAGAGACGCTTACCAGGTAACATACGATTCCTCCAACGCGCATTTATTAATGGGCAAAACCCTTTGTATGCTGGGGAAATATCCGGCTGCTTTGCAACACCTGCAAGTGGCTGAATCGTCCAATGCCAACAGCAACAACCTTTTTCGAATATCAGAAATATGGGCTGCCAAAGGGGATTATTACTTTGATATTGGCAGCACAGAAAATGCTTTATCCTATTACGACAAGGCTATTAGCACTTCTCCCGATACCGCTTTCGTTGGTACGCTGCACTATAAAATGTCGGATATCTTCAAACGCGAGGGGAAATTTTCTCAAGCCCTGATACACTTTGAAAAAGGTTTTCTATTCACCAATGCGTTCTTTAGTGCTCAAAAAGACCGTACGATTGGCAAACTGGAGTTGTCCTTTGCCTTGTTAAGCGAAGAAGCCCGTGTGAAATTACTCACAGAAAAACAAAAAAATCACCAGATTCAACTCGGCCTTTTTATATTAATATTTATTTTGACCGTTGGGATCGCCATGCTGCAATTAAACCGCATGCGACGTAGAGCGATCCTCTTAGAAAAAGAAAAAGAACTCTCTGATGCCCTTCAAGTGATTCATGAGCAAGAACTTGTTATCACCACAAAAAAACTAAATCAAAAAGAAAGCGAATTGGAAGAATCTAATAGATTGTTAAAACTTAAAAATATCCTGATTGACAACCTAGAACAAAAGATAAGTACCTCGAATTCGAAAGGCTCCACGGAAAAACAGTTGCGACTGCTCACTGATGAAGACTGGGTGGCTTTTAAAACCGTATTTGAAAAGCAATTTCCAGGCTATGTATCACGGCTGTTGGATCGGTTTCCGGGGATTACCAATGCAGAAATTCGCCAGTTTATTTTCATCAAAATCAGGCTCGAAAGCTCTGAAATATCTGATATATGCGGTATCTCCATCAATACCGTCAACCAAACCCGTACAAGGCTTCGCGCCAAACTCCGCCTGCAAAACAACGAAAACCTGAAGTTGTTTGTACACAATTTCTGATCATTGGGTGGTGGTTGTTAGAGGGTTCATCAGACAAAATTCTGTCATCAAACGCAAAAAGTGGTGATGCGAACCATGTTCGCATCACCACCTCAGAAAAGAATTCCTGAATACAGCCTACATGGCCTTGTCAGAGGTAAATACCGCGCTGTTGTACTCCCGGTTCATTCGGGCTATGTTGGCCACCGAAATTTCTTTCGGACACTCTGCCTCGCATGCTTTCACGTTGGAACAACTGCCAAAGTTGTCTTTGTCCATCTGTGCCACCATGGCCAGTACGCGTTTCTGACGCTCTACCTGTCCTTGTGGTAGCAACGCAAGGTGAGACACCTTCGCCGAGGTAAATAGCATGGCGGAGGCATTGGGGCAAGCCGCGACACAGGCGCCACAACCAATACAAGCCGCTGCATCAAAGGACCTTCCAGCCTGGTCTTTTTCTACCGGAATGTTGTTCGCATCCTGCGCTTGACCA
>CAIZLM010000066.1 GCA_903933805.1 uncultured Bacteroidota bacterium
CAATAAAAATTTCTCACAATACAAGATGCGCAGTTCAAGGTGCTGACATCTTACCAATACAAAATACGCAGGCTGTCTAAGCTTCTTTTGTGCCCCGCATGGCGTTCCCTACCGCAGCGCTATGCCGGTGGGTAGCCAGGCCCTACCAAATCACGCCGTTCTTCAACCGGAGGCGGCCAATTGCTTCCGCACCAAAAGTGCGTCAAAAAGTCGGTGTATATGTTTTTCTCGAAGAAACAATTGTGCTGTCACGGCCAATTGGCCAGCGGGAGCTGGTTGAGCGCCATTATTTCCGCGCCAGCACCGATTGCATTGCTGCCTGTATGTCAGCGGTACAAAGGTGCCCCATGCTGCCTTCGTGGGTGTGCTCCAGGGGTTGGGCGGCATCCCAGGTAAAATCGCCGGTTTCAATTTGATTGCCCACGGTTTTATAGGCCTCCCGGAAAGACATCCCTTGTTTTACCAGGTTGTTAACGGCTTCCACGCTGAAAAGATAGCGGTATTGCGTGTCGTGCAGGATGTCGCGGCGAACTTCGATGAAAGCCATGGCATGGTGTAGCATATCCAGGCAGTCTTTGAGGTCGTTGAGGGCTGGGAAGAGGATTTCCTTGGTCAGTTGCAGGTCGCGGTGGTAGCCTGACGGCAGGTTGGTGAGGAGCAGGGTGAGTTCGTTGGGGACCGCTTGGAGCCTGTTGCACCGCGCCCGGATCAGCTCAAAAATATCCGGGTTTTTCTTGTGTGGCATGATGCTGCTGCCGGTGGTGAGTTCGGGCGGGAATTGAATAAAGTTAAAATTTTGGCTGAGGTAGAGGCAAATATCCATGGAAAACCGCGACAGGGTTCCCCCCAGGGTTGCCATGGCCATGGACACAATCTTTTCTGTTTTTCCGCGGCTCATTTGGGCATTTACGGCATTGAAGTGCATGGTTCTGAACCCCAGCAGTTTTGTTGTCAGCGTTCGGTTGATGGGGAAGGCCGAGCCGTAGCCGGCTCCGCTGCCCAAGGGGTTTTTATCCACCACGCGCGAAGCGGCGACCAGCATTTCCATATCGTCCACGAGACTTTCTGCCCAGGCGCCAAACCACAGTCCGAAGGAAGAGGGCATGGCGATCTGCAAATGGGTATAGCCGGGGAGTAGCACGTCTTTGTGTGTTTCGCTCAGGACCAGCAGTTGGTCAAACAGCGTCAGCACGGATGCCTGGATCTCCTTCAGTTCGGCTCGTAGAAAGAGTTTGATGTCAACTGCGACTTGGTCGTTACGGCTGCGGCCGGCGTGGATTTTTTTTCCGGCGTCGCCGATACGTCGGGTGAGCAGCAATTCCACTTGTGAGTGCACGTCTTCCACGCCAGGTTCGATGGAGAATTGTCCGGTCTGTGTTTCGGCGAGAATCTCCAACAGACCTGCTTGTATATCGGTCCATTCTGCCGGGGAAAGCAGGCCGACTGAGGCCAGCATTTCGGTATGGGCGAGGGAGCCTTGTACGTCGTATTGGGCCAGCAGCACATCAAATTCGCGGTCGCGTCCCACGGTGAATTTTTCTACGATGGCGTGGGTTTCGGTGTTGTCCTTACTCCAGAGTTTCATGTAATTTTTCTACAAGTTGGATATAGGTTTCAATGCCGTTTTCGATTTCAGCTACGTAGATGAATTCGTCGGCGGTATGGCTGCGTGCGCTGTCACCGGGCCCCATTTTTAGCGCCGGGAAGGGCATCATGGCTTTGTCGGAGGTGGTTGGCGAGCCGTAGTAAGGCCTATTCAGGTCTAGGCCGGCCTTCACAAGCGGGTGGTCGAGCGGAATAATGGAGGATCGCATGCGCATACTTCGTGGCGTCAGGGAGCTTTTTACGTGTTGTTGCATTGTCGTCAGCACTTCTTCCAAGGAGTACAGTTCATTGACACGCACGTCCACGGTGAATTCGCAGTGGTCGGGCACGACGTTGTGTTGTGCGCCGGCATTGATGACGGTCACCGACATTTTTACGGGTCCCATGAGGGGAGAAACGTTGTCAAACTGGTGGTTTCGAATCCAGTTGATATCGTCGAGCGCTTTGTAGAGTGCGCTGTCGCCCTCTTCTCGGGCGGCGTGTCCGGATCGGCCGATGGCCACGCCATCGAGCACCATGAGGCCTTTTTCGGCGATGGCCATGTCCATTTTGGTGGGTTCGCCGACGATGGCGAAGTCGATTTTTCCCAGTCCTGTAAGGGCGAGTTCCACGCCATCGGGCCCGGAAATCTCTTCTTCGGCGGTGGCTGCGAAGAGGAGGTTGAAGGGCAGGTTTGGGTGGTCGAAGAAGTGCAGAAAGGTGGCCAAGAGGCAGGTGAGGGCCCCGCCGGCATCGTTGCTTCCGAGACCGTACAATTTGCCATCTTCGATGTCAGGGGCAAAGGGGTTGCGGGTATAGCCCTGATTGGGGCGCACGGTATCGTGGTGAGAATTGAGCAGGAAAACGGGTTTTTCGGGCGAAAAAAAACGGTTTTTTGCCCAAATATTGTTTTTTATGCGTTCTGTGGTGGCGCCGTGCTGCTGTAGATACTGTTCTATCAGGTTAGCGGTATGGTGTTCTTCTCGGCTGAAAGAAGGCGTAGCGATCAATTTTTGCAGAAAAGCGATGGTCTCGGAGACGAGGCTGGGTATTCGGTTGTTCATATACGTATTACGGCGTCAAGTTGGAAGGGTGTTGACCATTATTCTCGATCCCACACGATGGTTGTCCCATCTTCTCCTGCCACCATCTGTGTGAGGTTTTCAGCTTGTCCGATGATGACCTTGAGTACTCCTTTTTTCAGGGCAGAGAAGGCGTTTTCCAATTTAGGGATCATGCCTTCGGTGATAACACCTTGCGCTTTGAGTTGCTTGTAATGGTCGAAGGTCAGGCTGGCAATCCTGGAATCGCTGTTGTTAACATCGAGTAAGACGCCGCTTTTTTCGAATCCGTAGAGGAGTTCGACGTGAAATGCGTGGCTGAGTGCTTGGGCTATTTCAAGTGCGATGGTGTCCGCATTGGTGTTGAGCAGTTGCCCGTGGCCGTCGTGTGACAGGGGTGCTACCACTGGGGTGAGCCCTTGTCCCAACCAACGATCGAGGAGTGGGGCATTTACGGTATCAATATCGCCTACCCATCCGTAGTTTATGGTGGCATGTTTGCGTTTGTGTGCGCGGAGCAGGTCGCCATCGGCGCCGCAAACGCCCAGTGCCGGGCATCCGAGGGCTTGTAGTTTGGCGACAATTTGTTTGTTGGCCCATCCGCCGTACACCATGACGGCGATGCGGAGTGTATTTTCGTCGGTGACACGTCGGCCATCAACCACATTTTGGGGGATGCCCAATTTTTCAGCCAGTTCGGTGGCGATTTTACCACCGCCGTGGACGAGTATTTTTGCACCTGGCAGCGCTGCAAAACTTGCCAAAAAAACATCGAGACGTTGGGTATCTTCAATGATGTTGCCGCCAATTTTGACGACCCGGAGTACCATATTTTTTGACATTGTTAAGGATTCGATTCTAGCATTTGTTTTAAAATAACCTGTGCTGCAAATACCCGGTTTACGGCTTGAGCCTGTACGAGGCTGTGTGGTCCATCGAGTATTTCATCGCTCAATTCTACATTTCGGCGCACGGGCAGGCAGTGCATAACGCGGGCGTGGTTGGTGTTCCGCAGGTGGTGTTCCGTCAGCATCCAGGCATGGTCGATGCACCGTATTTTACCGTAATCATCATAGCTGCTCCAGTTTTTAACATACACAAAATCAGCCCCTTCCAGTGCTTTTTGCTGGTTGTGTTGGGTATGGGCATGGCCTGAAAAACGTGGGTCCAGGTTATACCCTTCCGGGCAAGCAACAACCAAATCGGCATCCGTTCTATTCACCCACTCTGCAAACGAATTGGCCACGGCGTGTGGGATGGGTTTGATGTGAGGGGCCCAAGTCAGGACTACCTTTGGGCGGTGTTTGGGCCTGTGTTCGGCCATGGTCATACAGTCGGCGAGGCTTTGTAGCGGGTGCAATGTAGCGGATTCTAGGCTAATATAAGGTTTGCCGGTATGTTGGATGAATTGGCGCATGGTGTGTTCACTGATATCGGTGGCTTTCGACTGGAGCCCGGAGAAGCATCGCACGCCAATAATGTCGCAATAGGCGCCCAATACCGGGGCTGCGTCGCGTATGTGCTCCACGGAGCCTCCATCCATCACGGCGCCGTCTTGAAACTCCAAGGCCCAACTATCTTTGTCGGCGTTCACGGTGAGGATGTTCATGCCGAGGTTTTGGGCTGCTTTTTGGGTGCTCAACCGTGTTCGAAGGCTTGGGTTCATGAACACGAGACCCAGGGTTTTGTTTTTGCCGAGGTTTTGAAAAGCGAGCGGGTTGTTTTTCAGGGTTAAGGCTTCTTGTATCAGACGATGGACATCGTGGATATCGGTGACGGAGGTAAAGTGCATTTTAGGTGTGTCGAACAGCCGTTTATTACCGGAACGGCTTTCCGGAAGAAGTACGTGAACAAGGATGCGTTATACGCAGGAAAGGCACTAAAGCGATGAAAATGCTTGTAAAAAAAAGTCGGCTTCCGCGCGGGTAAGGGCGAGAGATGGCAGTAATCGCACCACGTTTGGTTTAGCTTCACCGGTAAAAACGCCTTTTTCGTACAACAATCGCTGTCGCAAATCCGTTTTTTCGGGTGGCAAGTCTATACCGATCATGAGGCCCCGACCCCGAACATCTACTGTGACGGGCAGGTCCCGGAGCATGTTGGTCAGGTAATCGCCCAGGGTACGGGCATTTTCCAACAGGTTTTCGGTTTCGATGGTTTCAGCGACGGCCAATGCTGCTGCGCAAGCGAGGGGATTGCCGCCAAAAGTTGTACCAAGCATGCCATGCCAGGGTTTCAGGTGTGGGGCTATCCAAACGCCCGCCACGGGGAATCCATTGCCCATCCCTTTGGCGGTGGTGTAAATATCTGCTGGCACCCCCGCCCAATCGTGGGCAAAAAACTTTCCGCTTCGCCCGTACCCGCATTGTACGCTGTCGGCGATATACACCGCGCCGTATGCGTCGCACTGGGCACGGATTTTTTGTAAGAAGCTGTCTGTGGCAACGTTGATGCCGCCCACACCTTGAATGCCTTCCACGATAACGGCTGCAATGCGTTCGCCTTCTTTCAGGAAGCACGCTTCAAGTGCTGCTTCGTCGTTGAAAGGCAGGAAAACAACGTGGTCTGTTTGGTTGATGGGCGCGATAATTTTCGGGTTATCGGTTGCTGCCACGGCCAGGGAGGTGCGTCCGTGGAAGGCTTTGGAGAAGGCGATTATTTTTTTTCGTCCGGTGTGAAAGGAGGCCAGTTTGAGGGCATTTTCGTTGGCTTCTGCGCCGGAATTGCACAAAAACAACTGGTAGTCAGTTTTCCCCGACACACGGCCCAAGGTATCAGCCAGTTCCTGTTGGATGTTGATGTGAACAGAGTTGGAATAGAAGCCGATTTTGTGGAGTTGATCGGTCAGCCGTTTTACATAATGGGGGTGGGTGTGGCCGATGGAAATAACGGCGTGGCCGCCGTACATATCCAAAAATTTTCGGCCCTGGTTGTCCCATACCCAGGCGCCGAGGGCACGTTCTACCGTGATATTTTGCAAAGGGTAAACATCAAACAACTCCATGGGCTCAGAAATTGACAGGTTTGAGTAATAGTCCGGCTTTTTCGTCAAAACCGAAGCAGAGGTTCATATTTTGGATTGCCTGACCACAGGCTCCTTTGAGCAAGTTGTCGAGGGTGGCGTGTACGACCAGTTGATTGCCGAGTTGTTCCAGTTGGATCAGGCATTTGTTGGTGTTCACCACTTGTTTCATGTCAATGGGGTCTTCCATGACGTGTGTAAAGGGCTCGTGTTGGTAATAATTTTGATAAATAGCGCGGGCTTCATCGGGGGATCCCTCAAAATTGGTCGCGCAGCTTACAAAAATACCGCGGGTAAAATCGCCGCGCCAGGGTATGAAATGGACGGCGTGAGGGCCTGTTTGCAACTGCGTCAGGGATTGGATGATTTCTTGGATGTGTTGGTGTTGGAGGGTTTTATAGGCCGAAATATTGTTCGCACGCCAGGGGAAATGCAGGGAAGATTGTAGGCTTTGTCCGGCGCCGGTGGCGCCGGTGATACCGGTCACGTGGACCGTTTGCAGCACACCAGCGCGGGCCAAGGGGAGTAGGGCCAGTTGAATAGCCGTTGCAAAGCATCCGGGGTTGGCAATGTTTTGGGCTTGTTGGATGGCTTTTCTTTGCAATTCAGGCAATCCATAGACGAATGTACGATTGTCGGTGGTTGCAGCTGCTGCGAGCCTGAAATCGTGGCTAAGGTCGATGATGCGCAGGTGATCCGGCAGTGTCCGTCCTGCCAGGGCATTGCGCGCGGCGCCATGCCCCAAGCAGAGGAACAGTACGTCTATGGCCGACAGATCTACATCTTTGGCGAAGCGCAGGTCGGTTTCGCCGACCAGATCCCGGTGCACCTGATGAACGGCATTGCCGGCGTTGCTGTTGCTGTGAGCGAAACCAATTTCCACATTGGGGTGTCGGAGGAGTAATCTGATCAGTTCGCCACCGGTGTATCCAGCGGCGCCTAGGATACCAGCTTGGATGCCCTTAATCATGCGTATTGGAATTGATTTTGTGGTAGATGGCGGTTTGGTTGCCAAAAATTTTTGCGAAACCACGGACATCCTCGCCGCTCCACGCGGTGTTCATTTCACCGTAGCTGCCAAACCGGCTGTTCATCAGGTCATGCGGGCTTTCGATGCCGTCGAGGGTAAATCGGTAGGGGTGCATGGTACAGAATACCGTTCCGCTGACCGTCAGTTGGCTGTCTTCGAGGAAACGTTCGATGTTGCGCATGGTTGGGTCGAGCATTTGGCCTTCGTGAAGCCAGTTGCCATACCAGGCGGCCAGTTGCTCTTTCCAATGCAGTTGCCACTTGGTGAGGGTGTGTTTTTCCAACAAGTGGTGCGCTTTGATGATGAGGAGGGGGGCGGCGGCTTCAAAGCCCACACGGCCTTTTATGCCGATGATGGTATCGCCCACATGGATATCGCGTCCGATGCCGAAGGGTTGTGCGAGCTGCTGTAAAAACGCGATGGCGTCACTGGGGTGATCGAACAGTTGATCGTTTACGGCGGTGAGCTCCCCCTTTTCGAATCGCAGTTGGAGCGTTTCGGGGTCGGTTTTTTCCACGGGTGTTGGCCAGGCAGATTCTGGCAGGGGCAGGTTGCTGGTCAGCGTTTCTTTGCCGCCCACCGACGTGCCCCAAAGGCCTTTGTTGATGCTGTAGGTCGCTTTTGCGAAGTCCATGTCCACGCCATTTTCTTGCAGAAAAGCGATTTCGGCTTCCCGACTTAAGCGCTGGTCTCGTATGGGGGTAATGATTTCTACGCCGGGCAACATGCTTTGGAATACCATATCAAAGCGCACCTGATCGTTTCCGGCGCCGGTGCTACCGTGCGCCACAGCTTCGGCGCCAATTTTTTGAGCGTATTCGGCCACGGCGATGGCTTGGTTCATGCGTTCAGCGCTGACGCTCAACGGGTAAGTGCCGTTTTTGAGCACATTGCCATAAATCAGGTAGCGGATACAGGTATCGTAGTAAGGGCGGGTGACGTCCACGACATTAAAAGAAGCTGCGCCCAATTTTTGGGCATGGTCGGCTATTTGCAGCAGGTCATTTGGAGAAAAACCGCCTGTTTGTACCGTGACCGCGTGGACTTCCAAGCCAAGAATTTGGCGGAGGTAGAGGGTGCAATAGGTCGTATCAAGTCCGCCGCTGAAGGCTAGGACCACTTTTTTTTGCGCCATGTTCAGGATAATAAGGAGACCGTTGGGGGTGAAAATGTCACGTTTTACGGACAGATAACACCGATTAAGCGGGTTCGTAACTGGAAGGGGAGAATCCGTCTGTGGTATCAGTATTGACTTCTGATCGGAACAGTCGAAGTGCTCTTTCCCGCATTTTTTGCCATTTTTCGTTCAAAAAGCCCTGCCATTTTTCACTTTTGGAGGTCGTAGGCGTTTGTTCCTCGGTCTGTTTTTTTTCTGCTGGGTCGTACAGCATGGCCGTACAAAGGCAGTTTTTGCGTTCCTTACTCATTAAAATTTCGTAGTTCACACAACTTTGGCAGCCGGCCCAGAAGGCATCGTCTGAAGTGAGTTCAGAATAGGTAACGGGTTCGTATCCGAGTTCGGAATTTATTTTCATCACGGCCAGTCCGGTTGTAAGGCCGAATATTTTGGCATTGGGATATTTGGATCGACTGAGATCGAAGATGTGTTTTTTGATGAGTCGGGCTACACCTCCTTTTCGGAAGTTGGGAGATACAATAAGGCCGGAATTGGCCACATATTGGTCGTGGCTCCAGGTTTCAATGTAGCAGAAACCGGCCCATTCACCTTCTTGGGAGAAGGCGATTACGGCTTTTCCTTCCGACATTTTATGTTTCAGGTACTCTGGTGATCGTTTTGCAATACCAGTTCCCCGGGCTTTTGCGGAGGCTTCCATTTCCGTACAGATGAGCGGCGCAAAATCGTGGTGGTTTTCGGTTGCAATTATTACCTTGAAAAATGGGTACTGCATTGTAGCGATGATAAAAATTGAAATCTGTGATCATCCCCGTCCTACGGCGCAAATGAGCTGTAGATAGAAATGGTAGGATGGTGTTACGGCTCACATGCGTTGGCCTTTGGGTCAACGCAAAAGATCAATAGCTTTTTGTGCAGAGGCGATTGAGGCGATCTGAACAAAACCTGATTGGTATATTAGCAGGAAATTATCGTCGCACCCCAAGGGGACGCGGGGAGGAAAGATTAAAAAACGTCCGGTAATCCGGTACGGCAAAAACACCACGCCTTGTAGCGACTTGTGCGGCCGCGGCAAAATTGTGAGCAGTGGATGAGTTTTTTTTCATTTCAAATCAACCGATGTACAGGCCGTTGACGCCTTGGATGTGCGGTACAGGTTTGATAAAATATTGGTACGCTTGTGAGAAATAACCGTGTTTCAAGGTGTAAAGAAAAGGAGGTTTGAAAATAGCAGGCCTGTTTTCTGAAAATATTTTTTGTGCCGGCAAAAGTACGTTTTGCCGGCACCTGTCAATTTCTCTCTCAAAGCGTTATTATAGTGCTTTTATACGCATATTTCTGAACCAAATGGGTGCTCCTGCATGCTTTCCCTGTAGTCCGATGTGACCATCCAAGGGCAGTGTAGCGAAGGGTTTGGAGAGCCAAGACGGGATGGAAGTACCGTCGGGGTTGCGGCTCCCGGACAGCCAAAGGCCCATATCCATGTGGTTAACCGGTTCGCCGTTGAGTACCACCCAGATTTGGCGGTTGATACAGGTGATGGTGTAATGGTTCCATTCGCCGGGCTGTTTCACGGCTTTTTTTGCGGATGCCAGGTGGCCAAAAATCGCACCGCACTGCCAAGTAGGATCGGCCTTGCGCCATTCCTCCGAGTAATCATCGGCGATTTGGATTTCGACCGAATTGGGTATCCAGTTGTCGGTATTGGAGCAGTGTACGATGACGCCGGAGTTAGTTCCCTCGGCTGTTTTGAATTCCAGGTCGAGCACAAAATTGCGGTATTTTTCCCGGGAAAAAATACATTGGTCTTCGGTAGCGGTCAGTTCGCCGGCGGGGGTAAACCCCCAAATACCCTTGGGGAAAGTAGCGTTGGTGAGGGTGGCGTCGAACAGCGGCTTCCAGGTGTCATCCGCTGTGTCGGGGTGTGTCATCCCGAGGGTATGATCCGTTGCCATGGCCGTCAGGATACTCCGCTGCTTTGCGTTGGACAGCGCAGCGTTCACCGCCGGCATTTTTTGGTCTTTCAGGTACTGCCACCGTTGCAACAAGGAATCTGCTGCTGCGGAAATGCGCTCAACGGCGACCACCAACTGTGCGGTAGGGCGGCGGTCACATTCCTGCAGTTGCTGCATCAAACCGAACAATTGGCCCGACAGCGTTTTGAGGTTTGGTTTTGACTGTTGTAAAGCGGCCGCCATGGTTTGGAATTCAGCCAACAACCGGTTCGCTTTTTCCGTTTTTTTGGTATTGCCGGCGCCTGTTTTGTACGACAATACGGACAGGATGTCTAGGTTGGATTGGCGGGTAGCCGCACACAGGCGATAACAACGCAGGGACAAATCGTGTTGGCGTTGGAGGTCTTCGGGGCTTGTTGTTACCCGGGGGTCTATGGTGACGTTGAAGGTTTGTTCGTATGTTTTTCCATCTGCGGTCAGGCGGGCTGTATAGGTGCCGGGCACTGCGAATGGAGCGGAAGGCTCTGGGGCCGTTTGGCCGAATACGGCTGCGATGGGGAAAGAAAAGCCTTCTTGGTAAATGGGGTTGTAGCGCATGTCCCAACAGAATCGGTGCGCGCCTTTTTTCCCAGAAAGCAACTGGAAAGGGCGAATCCAGTAGAGTGGAATGTTGACATAGCTGATGTCTGGCGCCATGTCGTCGGAGGCGTACTGGCGCACCACTTGTCCTTTTGAGTCTAGGATTTCGAGGCTGATTTGGCGGGTATCGCCGTTCAACACATAGTCAATCATCGCGCCGTCGGGTGGGTTTTGGCCAGC
>CAIZLM010000067.1 GCA_903933805.1 uncultured Bacteroidota bacterium
ATCAAACTCTCCATCGTGTATCGTTGAGTACTTGCGTACTCTTTTGTCTAATATCGAAGCGTCTCTCTTTCCCATTGTTATGTCCGAAAACATAACCCTTACCTCTTATCTTTCACTTACATCCTGTCAATGAACTCTTTATGGTAATCCTTTCTTTAAAGGACTTTAACTCAATCAATTTCTTTGGGGGCGCAAAAGTACGAAACAAATTTGAACCACCAAATAAAAAAAGAACTTTTGTTGAAAAATCTTTTTTACTAAAAGATTTAAACTCAACTAATTTCTTTGGGGCCGCAAAGGTACTAAACCAAACTTAACCACCAAACAAAAATGAACTTTTTTTTAAATTTAATTTCAGAAAAATTGTCTGTCATTAACGCTCGTAAACTGGATAATTGTGTTGTTGTTTCCCGAAGCGGACGCAAAGGTAAGTTTAATACAATCAAACCACCAAGCTTTTTTTTAGATTTATTCATGATGCTCCTTCTTTACAACGCAATACTTTGACTTAAAAAATTGAAGTTCCCACAATATCTAAAACATTATACTTTGCTGGCAAATTCTGTTGCCCCTTTGAATGTAATTTTTGACGTTCTGCAAAATGAAAAACAACCTTATTGGCGCTTAAATTAATCGATTCCCTGATAGCCAGCCCTTTTGAGACCAGTTTTTCCATCGTTTCCCCTGACTTTTCATTGCTACATTATTGGTTTCCCAATTCAGTTACCAAAGTGTCGGCCATACCCTGTTTATCTACTAATGGCCTTTGAATGCTGCATACCTTATATTTGATGTGCTTTGAAGCATTGAATATGATTCAAGAGTTGGCTGGCCCCTAATCTTCCCCGGAATAAGGGTCGTAGTACACACACCATATATATTCGGTGTGTTTTGCAAATTTGAACATGATCCATGTAGTTGGTTGGCCCCTACCCTTCCCCAGAATATGGGTCGTAGTACACACACCATATATATACAGTGTGTTTTGCAAATTTGAACATGATCCATGTAGTTGGTTGGCCCCTACCCTTCCCCAGAATATGGGTCGTAGTACACACACCATATATATACAGTGTGCAGTATGGGCCTGACTGGAATGCTTGGAATCTTGGTATCGTAGTTTTGTAAATGGTTAGGTGGCACGATTTCTGGCCCAAAAAGGGCCATTTTCCGTTATTTTTCGAAATTTTTTTGACCGTCGAACTGCTAAGTCCCGCAAAAGTCCGCCACTTCTGGAAAAGATGGCCACTTTTTGTCACTGAAGCGATCACGCTAACCAATTACCGTCAACTTTTATGGGAAATCAAGTAAACTTGGCATAAAACCATTTTCTTTTGCTTTCTTGTATTGAATGGCTGTTTCACGGATGGTTTGCTGGAAGGGCCGATATGCAAAATCTGGCACCGATAAGGACTTCCCGTTTTGATATACGTAATTGGTGACACTGGCGCGAGCACTTTCCTTGGTAGCCATTGGTTTGACATGCAGGAGTTTTTCTTTGAGCCATTCTACACGCCACGCAACCTCCGCCAACAATGGTCCTATTTTTATTGGCGGTGGTGAAACATCCAGTGATGCTGCAATCATGCCAAAAAAATCACGGTGGGTTGAATTGACTGCGTTTAAAATGAATCGTTCATTGGTAATATCCCGTTGCAACAAAATTTCCATGAAATGAGCAACATCCCGAACGTCAACAAACCCGGATTTTCCAGTGGGGCAAAATTTCAAACCCCGGTCTATTTTCTGAAAAAACACCGCCATTCCTTCATCCCAAGCTTGACTGCCGACAATGACCGAAGGAAGAACAATGGCGGCACTAAGGCCCTCTGCTACCCCACGCCAAACTTCCAGTTCTGACAAATGTTTGGTGATGGCATAGTTTGAATTGTCTTTGCTTTCAATCCATGGACATTTTTCATCCAATTCAAGCCTTTCCCTACTCCGCCCCAAAGCTGCAATACTGCTGACGTGGATAAGTTTTCTGATGTTTTTGTCCAGACAAAGGTTTACAATGTTGGCGGTGCCTGTTACATTCGTCACGTGCATGGCTCGGAAATCCCTGGGATGAAATGAAACAGTTGCAGCGCAATGGCAAACGTGGGTAATACCTTCGAATGCGTCTTCCAAGCCAACGATATCCGTAATATCGGCAACTGCCCATTCTATCTTGTCATGAATATCCTCTAGGAGTTCAAAAGTACTGGTTGAACGTTTGAGCCCTCTAACCTTGTAGCCCTTCATCAACAGAAGCCTCACTAGGTATGCGCCCAGAAAACCTGTTGCGCCTGTTACAAGTATCTTTTTTTCTTCCGTCATTTTGAAGTTGATTGTTTTAGTGACAAAGTAAAAGCCGCGACGGCTTGAATTTCCTTTTCAGAGAGCACTGTTTTAAAGGGAGGCATTATTTTTTTTCCACCAGTGATAATGTCAATGCGCTCCTGCTCCCGCAATACACTTGCAGTTAAGTCCTTGGCTCCGTTTAAGCCAAGTCGCCCATCAATTCCGTGGCAAATTTTACAATTCCGATTAAAAATTAATGCGCCGTTTATTGTCGCATCTTTATCAGATTGGCCTACCTGATCTGACTGGCAATTTGTCAAGTAAAAAAGCGTTAGTAAGAAAACCATTCGAATGAGGTGTTTTAGCATGATCTACCGATTAATGTATTAATTATTAAATTTGTAACTGGTTAGGAGGCACGCTGTCTGGCCCAAAAAGGCCCATTTCCCGCCATACTTCGCCCATTTTTTTGACCGTAGCGCTGTTACGGCCTGCAAAAATCCGCTTCGTCTGGCAAAAAATGGTCACTTTTTTGTGTCAGACACGACCACGCTAACCAGTTACTTAAATTTTTGGATGCTCAAAAGTAGCCACAAGGAAGTTATTCAGCCAGTGAATCCAATATTTCCCCTTGCAAGAATCTTCCCATAACATCCGGCTACCATTTTAATTGGCACGCAGTCTGGCCCAAATTGATTCGTTTTACGCCATATTTCGTCCATTTTTTGACCATTTCGCTGATACAACCTGCAAAATTCGCTTCGATCTGCAAAGAATGGCTACTTTTTGTCTCCGTCGTGACCAACCAGTCGCATAAAAAATTTCATTTTTTTTTGAATTATAAACCCAATGAAGATTCATTAAAAATAGTATAAAGTAATAACAATCAATTACTTGCAATAATAAAGATGTTGATACATTATTTATTTGTGTGTTTTTTTTAATTTTTTGTTGAATCTTTTTTGGTGAATATTAAACAAGTACATACATTTGTACCAAGAAAGAAAAACACAAAAGCCATGACAAGTCTAGAGTTTAATTCAAAGTTGAGTGGTTTGACCTCGATTTTACACTCTTTTGCCTATAACCTCACTAAAAACGTAGAGGATGCGAAGGATTTGTACCAGGAGACTACTTTCCGCGCGCTTTTCAACCGTGATAAATTTCAGCCTGACACCAATTTTAAGGCTTGGATGTTCACGATTATGAAAAATATCTTCATCAACAATTATCGGAAGAAGATCAAATCCAACACCATACTCGATACAACAGACAATCAGTATTACATAAATTCAGGCCACCACGCTACTGGAAATGCTGCTGAGGGTGGTATTATGTTGAAAGAGTTGAACACAATGGTTGAAGCCTTGGATGACAGCATCAAGGTGCCGTTTTTGATGCATTTTGAGGGGTTTAAGTACCAAGAAATTGCTGAGGAATTGGCACTTCCACTCGGGACGGTCAAAAGCAGGATATTTTTTGCCCGCAAAGCGTTGAAGGAAAAAATATTGTCCAGTTACGGGTTCAATCCCAATTAGTACCTTTAGAAGCTTAAATCTTCGTAACTGGTTAGGTGGCACGCTATCTCGCCCAAAAAAGTCGATTTTCCGCCATACTTCGCCCATTTTTTTGACCGTAGCGCTGCTACGACCTACAAAAATCCGCTTCGTCTGGCAAAAAATGGCTTCTTTTTTGTCTCAGACGCGACCACGCTAACCAGTTACATTTTTTTCTTGATATTTTAAGATTACAACAAACAAGATTCAACCCGATATATTCGCGGTTGGATCTTGTTTGTTGAATGAACGAGGTCGAATGGTTACAGACTTTTAGTTCTTCCTCCATCCACCGGCAAATTAATTCCATTGATATAACTTGCTGCGGGTGTTGCCAAAAAAGCTGCCGCAGCAGCCACCTCTTCGGGTAAAGCAAATCGTTTTAGCGGCACTTGGTCCATTAGTCCTGCTTCCACTGCAGCTCTAGGTGTGCCAGATTTTGCCACCCGCTTTTCAATAATTTCTTCTAGTCTGGCAGTTTGGGTAAACCCAGGTAATACGTTGTTTACCGTAATTCCAAAACATCCCAACTCGATTGAAAGTGTTTTCGCCCAGCTGGCGACAGCCCAACGGGTGGTGTTGGACACCCCTAAACCCTCAATTGGTTCTTTGACAGACGTGCTGATGATATTGATGATTCGACCAAAACCGGTCTCCTTCATCCCTGGAAGCACTGTTTTTGTCAATAGGTGGTTGCAAATTAAATGTTTGTGGTAAGCATCCAACAAATCTTCTTCTTTTGCATCGACCAATGGACCACCTGCGGGGCCACCTGTATTGTTGACCAAAATATGCACCGGAAATTGTGTGACGAGCATTTGCACTTTCATTTGCATGGACAGACTGTCGGCATAGTCTGCCACCAACAGTCCATGTTTTTGCCCAAGGCTCGTATCGAGCATATCCTTTGTTGCTATCAGGCTACTTTCTGTACGGGCGAGCACCGTCACATTGGCGCCAAGTAGCGCGAGTTCAAGTGCGACTGCGCGACCAATACCGGCGCTCCCCCCACCGACGAGCGCATTTTTTCCAATCAGTGAAAAGTTCATGTAATTTTTTTTGCAAAAGTCGTGATTAGAAATGAAATTGACTCAACGATGATCAAGATCGTACAAACGATAGTACACGATGACTTCCTCCAATTTTTCATTGAAATTGGCGATCGAGGAGATATCCTTTCCTTCAAGGCTTTTGGTCCACTTTTTCCAGTCTTTCCCAGAAGCCTTGTGTACCGCCCCAAACCACTCTCTGGTTGTCAGGTAGATACTGTAATCGCGCCAGCTTGCCCACGGAGTTTCATATTTGCGTACACATCTGCTGCCAACAGTGGCAGTTTCTCCTTCCCAATCACCGGTACAAGGCAACTCAAAGAAATTATTTGCCTTTTGTCCAGCCGGTTGAAGTCCGGCATGGCTGTTTAAAAAAGCGGATGCCAGAAGAATTGAAGCCGGAATTCCGAATTTTTTCCTTTCGCTCACAGCCACCGCGGCAAATCTTTTCAAAAAAGCGGTGGATGTTGCTTGATCGACCGCCGCCGGAGGGAGTGGCTCTTCTGTGTGCGCCACCGCAAGTCCCAATGTGGTTTCCATTGGATGTTCGGTTAATTTTTCGATCGCACTTCCATTGCCACCAACAAGGAAGTGTTGTATGGGACCTTTGAAACCATTGCGAAACAACGCAACCAGCAGCAACAGTACGATTGCCAGAGAGAACCAATTTGTTTTAATAAAATTCCAATGCATAGACATGAAGATATTTCGAAATTCACTAAAAATGTACAAACTAACTTAAAATGAAATAACCCAATCTGTATTGTATTCGTGGTACAAAGATAAAACAAAATGTTTTATCTTTTATTTTTTTATGTTATTAAATTTCAAAAACGCAATTATTTTTTGTCGTTGGGATAAATATCCAATAGAATGTTTGTACGTTTTTTTGAATTTTACACATAAACAATGGTATTCACTAGAATTAACGCAGATTATTATTCTGTTTTTTCTGTTATTATCCATTTTTTCCAAATTATCAACGGAAACGCCTGTGTTTTTTGAAAATATACGGTCAAAAGATTTTTGTTTTTCAAGTTTTGTTTTTCTATCTTTGAGGACTTTTACGGAAATAGGGCATTCGGCTACTATTTCTCGCATTATTTCATAAATAGCGGTTAGCCTTCAGAAAATGCCGGCTACCACATTGATAATAAACTACGAATTTGAAGAAGATGCCAGCGATTGCAACGGGACAGGGCTCATTGCTTGAAAATTTACAAAAATATTTTGGCTTTGATGCATTCAAGGCAGAGCAAGGCACTATCATACAGAGCCTATTAGATGGTAAAGACACCTTCGTCATAATGCCCACAGGCGGCGGCAAGAGTCTTTGCTACCAGTTACCCGCCTTGATGCTTAAGGGTACAGCGATTGTCATAAGTCCGCTTATTGCCTTGATGAAAAACCAAGTGGATTCTCTCAGGAGTTATTCCGACTCTGATGATGTAGCCCACTTTCTCAATTCTTCATTGACGAAGGCTCAAATGAAGATCGTGAAGCAAGACATCACAGATGGCAAGACAAAGTTGCTTTTTGTGGCACCTGAAACGCTCACAAAAGAAGAGAATATTGAGTTTTTCCAGAATACCAATATTTCATTTGTTGCAGTTGATGAAGCGCACTGTATTTCTGAGTGGGGCCACGATTTTCGTCCGGAATACCGGCGGATTCGCTCCATGCTGGATGCTATAGCCCGCAATGTGCCGATCATGGCCTTGACAGCTACGGCGACTCCTAAGGTGCAACAGGATATTTTGAAAAACCTTGAGATGTCTGAGGACAGTACATTTGTGTCTTCCTTTAACCGCGACAACCTTTTTTATGAAATCCGGCCAAAAATAAAAAGGGAACAGACCATAAAGCAGATCATTCAAACCATAAAGGAGGAATTTCGGGGCGAGTCTGGTATTATTTATGTTCAGAATCGGAAGACTGCCGAGGATATTGCGGAAATGCTCACGGTAAATGATATCAAAGCAGCCCCATACCATGCAGGATTGGATCCAAAATTGCGCGCAAATACGCAAGATGCCTTCCTCATGGAGACCATTGATGTGATTTGTGCTACCATTGCTTTTGGAATGGGTATTGACAAACCGGATGTGCGTTTTGTGATGCACTTCGATATGCCCAAATCCATTGAAAATTACTACCAAGAAACAGGCCGTGCGGGCAGGGATGGACTCGCGGGTAAGTGTATTGCTTTTTATAACTACGCTGACATACTTCGGCTTGAAAAATTTCTGCGCGATAAGCCCGTGGCAGAGCGAGAAATGGGCGCGCAGTTGATGCAGGAGGTGGTCGCCTACGCAGAGACCGCGGCCTGCAGACGCCGTTTTTTACTGCACTACTTTGGGGAGCAGTTTAAAGAGGAAGATTGTCAAAAGATGTGCGACAACTGTAAAAACCCAAAAGAGAAAATTGCTGTTCAGCAGGAAGTTGCCCATGTGATTCAGTGTATTCTCGATTTAAATGAGAATTATCTGATGAAAACGGTCATGGACTTCCTCATGGGGCGTGAGACGAAGGAAATGATTGATTTCCGTTTCAGTGAAATGGACAATTTCGGAATAGGTGACCACAAAGATGAAAATTTTTGGAGTTCGGTATTCCGTCATGCCATGATCAACAACCTTATTTTCAAGGAAATTGAGCAGTTTGGGTTGTTGAAAGTTTCCGAGGCCGGCAAAGACTTCATAAAAAATCCATATCCCCTCTTCGTTACCATCAACCACGATTTTGAGGATGGTGAATACGATGCGGATGATGAGAAAGGTGGAACGGCTGTGTTGGACGAGCCCTTGATGAATATTCTGAAAGATCTCCGCCGCAGTATTGCTAAAAAACAGAACCTGCCCCCCTATATCATCTTTCAGGATCCCTCTTTGGAAGAGATGGCCACCAACTACCCGATTTCAATGGAGGACATGTCCAAAATCGTGGGAGTTTCACAAGGCAAAGCCCAAAAATATGCCCAACCTTTCGTGGATGCCATCAAAAAACACTGCGAGGAGAACGAGATTGAACGACCCATGGATATTACCATCAAAACGGTGGCAAATAAATCCAAAACCAAGGTCAACATCATTACTTCTATTGACAGAAAACTGGCACTGGAAGACATCGCAAAAAGCAACGACCTTTCAATGCAAGATTTTATGCAAGAACTTGATGGCATCGTTAGTTCTGGCACAAAACTCCGAATAGACTATCACCTCAATAAGTATGTGGATGAATACGTCCGCGATACAATCATCGATTATTTCAAAGAGGCTGAATCCGACAGTATTGATGATGCCTATCAGGCACTCAAGGACGACGAAATTACGTGGGAGGAAATTCAACTCATGCGGATAAAATTCCTGAGTGATTACGCCAACTAGTATATTAAAAGTTGTAACTGGTTACATATAATTTGAATGACCTGATGGTTGGCTACGCCAATTATCAGGTCATTCAAATTATGCCTAAGCGACTGGCAGGTCGTTGTTGATTCCAACGCCTCCTACCGTGCAAACCAAACAGGGCATTCTACAAAAGTGACGCTGAGTAAAGTTACTTAAACCTATTTATGTGGAAGATACTTAAATACCAGTTCGTGTTCGAAGCCAGTTCGGATGAGCGCTGCTGCTGTTTTGTCCCTTGCCCTGTCATCACCTGCAAACTGTGTCCATTTTTTTTGGATTAATTTCTGTAGCAGTGTTTCATACTCCTCCGCTTCGATGGCGTTTAGGGCTTGATGGATGATGTTAACAGGGACATTGCGCATTTGCAGTTCCATGCGGATCCGGACCCGTCCCCAGTGATTATTTCTAAATTTACCACCTGCGTAAGCCAAGGCAAAACGCCGTTCATCAAAGAAATTGTCTGCTCGAAGTACTTGGAAAATCTGCTGGGCATCTTCGCCTATTGCTCCCAATTCGGCAAGTTTTGCCCATACTTCTTTGGCACATCGCTCGCGATAGGCACAGAAATTCTCCATCTTCCTCAAACACAGATCATGCGAAAATGGGCCTTTGGGTTGAATGCTACTGCGTTTAAATGACATCGTTAAACCTGAGAGACAATGGCAATTCCTGAAGATGTGCCGAGACGATCGGCGCCGGCATCTAGGAGTTGGCGGGCTGTTTCAGCCGTTCGAATACCTCCAGCGGCTTTTATTTTAACACCCTTGCCCGCAATGGTGCGAAGCGCTCTCACCATATCCGGGGTGGCGTCACAGCCATGAAATCCAGTGCCTGTTTTGAGCCAAGGCACCCCTGATTCAGCTGCAATTTCGCATACTTTTTTCAGTTCATTTGCCGTCAGTAAACCACATTCTAGGATAAGTTTGAGTAATCCGCCGCGAGATTGCGTGGACATGGCCAAGCCATCGATATCCCGGCTAACATTGTTCCACTGGGCACATTTGACCCAAGCGATATTAACAACGGCATCGATATCGTCTGCGCCGTCTTCCATAGCGCGCCGAATTTCGTCGTTTTTGGAAGCTATATTGGAATAACCCATGGGAAAACCAACAACGGTTACCAAGCGAACTTTACTTCTTTCACCCAGCAATCGATGTGCATCTTTAACAAAAGGAGGCGGGATACAGACTGCACCGAAACCGTAATGGAGTGCTTCATCGCACATTTTAAGGACCTCTACTACAGTGGTATCCGGTTTTAGCAGGGTGTGTTCTATGAATTTGGCCAGCTCTGACATGGGGCTAAATTCGATATTTTAAGTTGAAAAACAAAGTAACTGGTTGGCGGGGTCGCGTCTGAGACAAAAAAATAGGCCTTTTTGGGCCAGACAGCGTTCCACCTAAACAGTTACAAAACAAATATACGCCACGGTTACAAGCAAAAAAATAACCTTCCCGCAGGTAAGGGCGGGAAGGTTTGTAGAGGTGCTTTCATGTGGCCTTTCCGCGACAAATGTAACGGAAGTTTTTATATTTCACTTTTTTGAGACTATTTTTTTGCTTCAACACCGAAAAAAGCAGCGTATGCAATATTTTTTCCTGTAGGTTTGCGTTATATTGGCCTAAAGTATGAATTTTCTGAACCGTTCTTTTATTGTTGTGCTCGGCTTATTGACGCTGGGAACCTTGGGGTATTATTTTTCCGACATTGTTGCGTATATCCTTATTGCTTGGGTACTTTCGCTATTGGGCAGGCCCTTGGTGGTCTTTTTTCAAGAGACGTTGCGGGTGGGGCGGCTAACAATGGGCAGCACTTTGGCTTCTCTGCTGACCATTGTTATTTTTTACACCGTTATTGCCGGGATCATTTTTGTTTTTGTTCCAACCATTGTGGCACAGGCGCGCAACCTTACCAATGTAGATTATCAAGCATTGGGAGAAAAACTTCGGGATCCATTTTTTCAATTTGATGCACAGTTACATCAAATTGGCTTACTTCAACCAAGTCAATCGCTATCGACCAAGACGCAGGAGATAGTGAGTATATGGTTTAAACCCACCTTATTGGGCGATTTTTTAGCGGCTTTTTTAGGGGTTGCAGGCAATATCGTGATCACATTTGCCTCCGTGACCTTCATTCTCTTCTTTTTTCTAAAGGAAAGCGCCTTGTTTGCCAATATTGTTCACACGTTGGTTCCGAAAGACCAAGAGGAGAAAGTTCAAGTGGCCATACAGGAATCGAGTGCCGTTCTGACGCGATATTTCAGGGGTTTGTTGGTACAGATTGCAGTATTTGCAGCGATGATTGCTATTATGCTCTCCCTATTAGGCATAAACAATGCCCTCTTGATTGCGTCATTTGGCGGAGCATTCAATGTAGTGCCTTATGTAGGTCCGGTTTTAGGGATGTTGTTTGGCATTTTTATGACAATTTCGTCTCATTTAGACACTGATTTTGCGTTGATGATCCCCATGTTGGTCAAGGTAGCTGTGGTTTTCCTATTGGTTCAGACCATAGACAACAATTTGGTAGGGCCATTTATTGTATCCAAGAGTGTGCAGGCGCATCCGCTTGAAATATTCATTGTTACACTGGCCGCAGCCAAAGTTGGCGGAGTGGTTGGTATGGTGATTGGGGTTCCTGTGTACACCGTGATCAGGATCATAGCCCGCGAATTTTTCAGCAAATACAAAGTAGTTCAAAAACTCACAGAACGACATCTCTAAGGCTGCTCTAACAGAAATTTGCGCACCAAATTAAGTGCATAAACGCCGGAGAGCTGGATATTTTTTTCTCTATCTCTACCAAAAAGATGTTTTACGGCAAGTGTTCGATGACCGTCGTCAACAGCCATCCACACCGTACCTATGGGTTTGTCCGGCGTGCTACCCCCCGGTCCGGCAATACCCGATATAGCCACTGCGATATCGACTCCCAGCGTTGTGCGGGCACCGGCAGCCATTTCCAGCACCGTTTCCTGACTGACTGCACCGAAATGTTCCAAGGTTAATGGATTTACGCCCAATAATTTGGTCTTCATGTTGTAAGAATATGCCACCACCGCACCCGGGAAATAAGCCGATGATCCAGGAACAGTGGTGATTAGATGGGCTACATAACCGCCTGTACAACTTTCCGCAGTACCGAATTGAAGTTGCTTATCCGTTAGGATTTGTCCGAGCGCCTCTTGTAGGGTAATATCACCATGGCCAAAGACTACATCAGGAATCAGTCTTTCCAGTTCAGCTGTTTTCATATCCAACTCCTTCTCTAGGATGGACGCTGCATCTGTTGTCACATCGCCCGGCCAGATTCCCGTAAGCCTAAGTCGAACCTGGCCTAGCGCAGGCAGGTATGCCAATTTAATGTGTTCGGGTAAGCCATCTTCAAAGGCTGCGATCCTGGTAGCGATGTTGGTCTCCCCCTCCCCTACTGTTTGAATGGTTCGATGCACCATGGGGCGACTGGAGAGTCGGCTTTTGAGTCTGGGTAACACCTCGTTGTCCATGAGATATTCCATTTCAAAAGGCACCCCCGGCAATGAGATATAAACTATACCTTCCAGTTCAAACCACATTCCTGGCGCAGAGCCAACTTTATTGGGCATAATCTCGGCCAATACAGGCAATGTTGCCTGGTCACGCATTGAATCGGGGAGTGGGCGCCCAATTTTATGGAAATAAGCCGCAATACGGTCATGTGTCTCTTGGTGAAAGGCCATTCCTGACCCGAACATGGTGGCCAATGTTTTTTTGGTAATATCATCTTTTGTCGGTCCCAAGCCACCCGTCATAATGACAAGTTGCGCTTGGGAAGCAGCGTGTCTGACCCCACCCATGATGGCGTGCGCTGTATCACCGACACTGCTTTTCCCGATCACAGCTATGCCTGCAAGGTTCAGTGCACGGCTCATCCAAGCGGTATTGGTATCAATAATTTGACCGATGAGAATTTCATCGCCAATGGTGAGTAAGTGAGCTTTCATGTATCAATAGTGTATGGTAAATGGATCGGTGTCACGCTGTATGGCCAAAAATAGCCACTTTCTTGACTCAAACGCGACCAGCAGACCAGTTATCGTAGTGTGACTACGCTGTATGGCCAAAAATGGCCACTTTTTCATCTCAGATGCGACCAGGAGACCAGTTACTTATCGTGTACCCACGGAAAACCCGCAGCAACAATAATTGTTTTCGGTGTTCGGGCAGATTATTACGATGATCGTTCACTCAATTGGTTGGTATTTGCCTGCTGCTGCCGAAAAACCAGCTCCAACAGGCCGTTGACCAACAAACATTGCAACTATTTCGTAAATGTAACTGGTTAGGTGGCACGCTGTCTGGCCCAAAAAGGCCCATTTTCCGCCATACTTCGCAGATTTTTTTGACCGTAGCGCTGCTACGGCCTACAAAAATCCGCTTCGTCTGGCAAAAAATGGTCACTTTTTTGTCTCAGA
>CAIZLM010000068.1 GCA_903933805.1 uncultured Bacteroidota bacterium
ATCAAACTCTCCATCGTGTATCGTTGAGTACTTGCGTACTCTTTTGTCTAATATCGAAGCGTCTCTCTTTCCCATTGTTATGTCCGAAAACATAACCCTTACCTCTTATCTTTCACTTACATCCTGTCAATGAACTCTTTAAATTCTTCCCTTCTAAAAGGGCTTCATTCGTTGTTTCCCCCGGAAGGGAGCGCAAAGATAGTACCGCCGTTCCCGAACAACCAAATGTTTTTGCACTTTTTTAAAAGTAATTCTTTTGCGTGCAGGGTGCTATCTGCGCTATTCAACCATAAATGCCGATTTCGCAAAATTATCGCTTGCAATTATCGCTCAAAAGACCTATTTTTGAATAGTATTCCACCTTTTCTCCAACAGCACTTTTTTTAAATTTATTTTCAAGCCATGCGCACTTCAAGCCATTTTCCTTCCCTGGGGGAGTTGTGTGGGGGTTTTCTCCACTTACTCTACCCCGATCTATGTGTTGCCTGCCAACAGGATCTTCCCGTACGACACTCCTGCTTCTGTTTGCGCTGCCAATGGAAGAATATTCCCTTCGACCTGTCCAATCCAAGCGACAATGTCTGTACGGCCCGCCTCTGGGGAAGGTTGCCCGTGCAATGGGGGAGCGCTGCGTACCACTTTACCCGAAAAAGCCCGATCCAAAAAGCCCTGCACCACCTGAAATACCACAACAAACCAGACATCGGCGTGATGATCGGCCGCGAACTGGGAAAAAAACTGCTGGCCAACCCCGCTTGCGCCCCCGTAGATGCCATCGTGCCGGTACCCCTGCACCCAAAAAGAGAGCGATTGCGCGGCTACAACCAAAGCACGGTGTTCGCCCAAGGACTTTCTGACGCCATGAACGTTCCGCTCCTCAGCCAATCGCTCCTGCGATGTACCCACACCGCTACCCAAACCAACAAGAAACGCATGGAACGATTCCAAAATGTCGGGGAAGTTTTTACCGTGCAACACGAACACCTGCTCAAAGGCAAACACCTGCTGCTGGTCGATGATGTGCTCACCACCGGCGCTACCCTCGAAATGTGCGGCCTCTCCCTGCTCCAGGTGCCTGACACGCGCCTCAGCATCGCCACCATCGCCATTGCCGACCGGTGAACGAAATCCATGCCCCTCCTATATATATATGAAACGCCTGCGCCACAGAAACATCAGCGACCTGCTCTTTTTGTCGCTGATGCTGGATACGTACTTGAAGGCGCTTCAAGCGTCGCCCCTGCACGTACAGCTGTCTGCCCTCGCCTACGATGCGCGCATCCCAGCATCGGTGCTGCAGCGCCTGGTGGACTTACAGCGCAACCCCGACGACGCAGCCCATATCAGGGCATCCGATTTTCACACCGTGTTCGCCAATACCCTGTTCCGCTACCCAACAGTCAAATTGTGGCAACTATCCGATGGCAGTATTTTTGTAGAAATGTGACGGGGGGCAATAGATTTCCGCCTCGTCAGGTGTTCCTTATGGTCCTCCCAATCGCCGCGCTTGGTGTTTTCACCAAGCGCGGCGGGTGGGAGGATCGTGGCGTACACCAAGCAAGGCAGAACTTTATCTTTTCCTATCCAGTGCAATGTTGGCATCTAATTTCTATATCCTTCATTAAACAAATCAATTTTTTGTCTGAACCCATTGCCAATATGAAATGGAATAAGTTTTAAATGTTGCAACCTGGCTATGATTACACCTGCTGGTGTTCTGAATTTCTTTTTATCAAACGCTGCTATTTCAATTTCTTTGGCTTGTATTTCTCCTTTACGCAACCATGCAGAAATAGCATCAGGACTTTGGGTGTGAGCCAATGAAATTTATAAGCAACAGATACTTCTTCATCTACATATATTCGTTCCCATTCGTCAGTTGATGCTACACTAAAGAATTTTAATAGGTTGTCAACCAAAATATGTTTCACTTTCGTATCGGG
>CAIZLM010000069.1 GCA_903933805.1 uncultured Bacteroidota bacterium
AACTATTGCCTTTTGCCGCCACGCCGCCAAGTGCTCAAGGCTTTGTACCAGTCCAGTGGCGCTGGGTAAAAGACCCAAGCGCGGCGGCTTGGGATCTGTTGTGGGGATCAAGTAAGAATTGTGGGTTAGGCTGGGGATACCACGCGGGGCGGAATGCTCAAACGATCTGTGTCCCCTGATTGCTTCGTGTGTTTACTCGAGTGGTCATGGGTCATTTTACACAGGTTACTTACCCGCAACGGACGACTAAGTGAAAATCCAAAACCACTTAGTCGTCCGTTGCGGAAAACCCGTAGTTAGTGCCAAAAATAGAAAAACAAAACGCGATACCAACAAAGAAAAAGGAGGCAACGGCGGACACCGTTACCTCCCGACTGACCCTTTTACCCCCGGAAGATGATCGAACCGGGTTATTGCCACGCTGGCAAAGAGATCAGAAACACAAAATTTCGCAAAATTATGAAAAAATTGATTTTTTGCCACCCTCGTAAAATTTTAAGCCTCTTACAGCTGCCGCTTGTTGTCTTTTGCCTCACAGCAAATGTTGCAAAAGGCCAGTCAGAATGTTACACACCAGATGGCCCAGGCAACGGCTTTGCTCCTTCAGCAAACTGTACCGATTTTATCTTCGGCCTTCCTTCATCAGGTTGCGACAACTATATTAATTATGCTCCATTGCCATTTGCTCCGCATCATACTGCCATAAAAAACATTAGATTAGTATTTCATGTTTTTAGAAAGGACGATGGAACAGACAATTTTCAAAACACCCCTTCTCATATTAACTTAATTGACCAAGTTGTTGCAGGGGTTAACGGAATTTATTCAAACGTAGAAATGATTAACGCTGCCAGCCAAGGGACAGCTTGCCCGCCCGGTTGGACCTATGACCATATTACAGATTCACGAATCAGGTTTACAAGGCACTCTGAAATTTTATTTCATGATGACTCAGACTACTACGCTCCCACTGGCGGTCAATCCGGGGTAGTCTCTGCATCTTGCGAAGCATATGATTTGTACGTAAAAAACAATGCTTCAATCTCAAATGAACTGAAGGAAAATTCAATTCATATATTTTTATACAACTGCCAGGATAACTGTAGTACCTGTGCACCCTGCGCCAATGGATTGGGGGGTGTTTCAATGGGTATACCGGTTGAAGAAGAAAAATGTATTGGGCTTTGGCGGTGGTATTTCTATGGAATTGAGCAGCCACTTTGGGATTTTTATGATAAAGCATCAGAGAATTTCGCCCATGAATTGGGTCATGCATTAGGGTTATACCATGTAAACCAGGACGATTGCTGTGACACGAATGGGAATCAGACAACCAGTAACGATTTGATGGCTACGAACGATCCTGCCAAAGCATTAACCGAATGTCAGATTGCAAGGATACATTACTTATTAGAGGGGAAATGTGGGACTGGAATTAGTTGTTCCGATGTTCACCAAGCCGTAATAACAGACTATTGTACAAAAAATACCGCAGAAAATATCACCATACACACAGGGGAGCAAATTGTTTGGGAGACGCATCGAAAATTGTACTCGGATGTCATCGTCGAAACGGGAGCCCAGCTTACAATAAAGTGTACCGTTGGAATGCCCAACGGAGGAAACATTTTCGTCAGGAGAGGTGGGCGCCTTATTGTCGACGGTGGCCGCATCACGCATAATAGCAACTTATGGGACAGATGCGCCGATGGTAAATGGGCAGGCATTATTGTGGATGGCAACCCGGCTGGAAACCCGCACAGCCAAGCAATGCAAAGTCCCAATTATGTCATGCAACCCGCATCCGATCCGGGCATTGTTTTAGCCTTTAACAATGCTATTTTGGAAGACGCTACAATTGCAGTTAGCGCATTTAATATCAATGACTTCTTTAATTCAAACCTGTGGGGTGGCCTCATTTATTGCCAAAACACAACATTTCGCAACAATGCGATGAGTGCAGGCTTTGTCCCATACAAGCCCAAAAATTGGAGCGGGTTTGAGACTTGCATTTTTATTATCGAAGACGGCACACCCGAATCGAGAGGCGTAGGCATGATTGGTGTGCGAGATATAAAGCTCAACAATTGTACGTTCAAGTATCACGCTTTGTGGGGCATTGGCTCATGGGATTCTTCCCCAAAAGTGACAAAATGTACCTTGGAGTTAAACCATCACGGCATTGATGCTTTCGCTTACAGAACGCTCTCTTCTGTCTTGCAAATCGGCTCGGACGATGCCGCCTTCGGCAACACCTTCAAAGAAAATAGCGTCGGCATCTACACGGGGACCATCAACAACTTGAAAATACTGAACAACATTTTCATCGCCAATGAATTTGATGCTTCTGTCAACGGGGAAGGGCAGTTTGTTGTAAAGTATAATCAGTTTGGCGGCACGCTTGGGCTCGACATGGTAAACACCCTGGACAAGTTCAAGGAGGCCAAGTGCAACTACTACGACAACTTTATTGGCATGGATATGTCGGGTGACAATTTTGGCTTGTACTTTAATCAAGAGGAGTTCAGTGCCTCTTACGATGTGTTCCTGACAAATGAGGGGAATATCCCGGGCAAGGTTATTGACCAAGGAGGAGACAACAATGCAAACTGGTGTTATTTCACACAAGGTAACATCCAGCAAATAAATACTACCGGCACGACAGAGCATTTCTTCTACTACCACCCTGACCCGGTATTGTTTCCCAAAACGCGCCCAAAATGTAGTTTGAGTAATCCTTTGGGCTGCGTTGCTCCAAATAATTTCACGAACAGTCAAACATTTGGCTACAATCCGGGCTGCCTTGAGAACCAGCCTCCCGGAGGAGAAGAACCCTGTATCACTCTTCCAACCATTCCTTGCCTTGACGCTGTAAAAAATGAACTAACAGACGTCCAGAATCAAATCAGTCAAGGTAACAATTCGCCACAGAAACAGCGGGAATTGCGTCGCTTAACATTGGAAAAATCAAGAATATTTTGGGAAATAATAAATCTCTATCTCAGCGAAGAAAACTACGCTCAAGCGGAACAACTGCTCGTTTTGGAAGGTACGACCGCTGCAAAAAGAGCCATGATATTGCTGAAATCAGAACGCGGGCAATACGCCGAAGCGCAGGTGCTACTCAATTCTTTTCCGACACAGCAAACGGACGACCAATACTTCAAAACCGTCCAACAAATCAACCTGAACAGATGGCAACAAGGTGGAACCTTTGTGCTATCGACAACAGACGAAGCCGCGCTGAATACCATCGCTAATTCTTACTATCCATCAGGAGTTTATGCCAAAGGGATGGTTTCCGAAGTCAAAAACCGCATTTTTGAGCCCTCCATGCCTATACCTCCGGGTGAACGAAACGCGCAAGGTGGAGAAAAATCTAGCGTGAAATGGCATTTGAACGTAGTTCCCAACCCTGCGACGGAGCGAGCGGATATTGTCTTGCCCCAACAAGTGAAGGTCAGTGAAAATGCCCGACTCATTATTGTAGATACGCGTGGCTCAGTTGTGCAGTCTCTTCGAGTAATTCAAGACGCTCGCTCGGTCACGATTGACTTATCTCGATATGCTTCGGGCATTTACTTCGCTATATTCGCCAACGGAGACGAAGTACCCTCTCAAGCCAGATTCGTAGTTTCCCATTGATAACCTATCCAGAATCACCCTGTCGGGGAGGCGCAGCAGCGCGCTTCCCCGACCTTTTCTCTTTGCTATGAAAAAATTGGCGCTTTTATATATCATATCGTTTTCCCTGTGCCTGTCTATAATGGCACAAGCCCCTTTCAGCCAGTTTTACGAGTTGGAGAACCCCAATGCCCCTGGCAAAAACTGGAGTCATGCTTTATTGGCACATGAGAATGGATTTGTGCTATTGAACGGGGGAAATTGCAACGTCAATACAGAAGCCTGTGGCGGCGTACATATCATTGATTCTAATGGCGAGGCATTGGAAAGAAAGCCCTTTGATTTCTTTGAATACCCTCCCTACCCTGCCTTTGACATCATCGCCACTTCAGATGAGCATTATCTTATTTCCGGGCTTGAAGTTTTGCCAGGCATAAATCCGCCAGATTACAATAAACTGCGCATGTGGATGATGAAACTAAAAATGAATGGCGACACACTTTGGGTCAAGCGGTACGACGACCCCACCGAAGATGACGAAGATGCCAACGATATACTGGAAACACCGGGCAAAGATGGTTATTACCTACAAGGCGATGTGGGCAAAGATTTTCATTATTCCTACAAAACACTTATCCGTACCGATTTGAACGGAAACGAACTTTGGCGAAAAAAAATCAAAAACGGCAATGCCTACATGATGCGCGGCAACATGGCCTTGCTTTCCTCGAATGATAGAATAGCAATGGTATATGAGTCGGGGCCTGGTGCGGGATATTTAAAAACTTGGGTGAGCATGGTTGATACCGCAGGCAATGAACTTTGGTCAAAATCAATAATAAGCCAAACCTCCTCTATTGTACAGCCAAGCATTCGAGAACTCCCCTCTGGCAATCTCCTTGTTTTTTGTAGCCCGGATACATTAATCTACCCTGACCAATTCCCGCTCATCCCCTATTTTTATGAACTTGATACCTCAGGACAAGTCCTTCGAGAGGGCAATCTTAACTCCGCCGACAAAACACAGATTGTCAACAGAATGCGCATCAGTTCTGACGGAAACATTTTGATAGCTGGAAAGTACAGAGACCACATTACCGACAAACAATCTAGTTGGATAGCCAAAATAGATTTAACTACTTGGCAGCCAATCTGGCAACGCTTCTATGCTTTGCCGCAGAATATTGCAACAAACTTTTACGGTGGCTTTATTGATATCGTGGAAACACCGTGGGGAGGGCTGGCCTGCGCCGGAAAAATGACCCATGAACTGCCCGGTGGCGGGGTAGGCGACACCGATGCCTGGCTGCTTAGCCTTGATTCGGAGGGCTGTTTTACGCCCGGCTGCGGCACGGACTATATCATTTTGGATGTAGGAGAGATAGTCCATTTTGAGCCACCAGCACAATTTCTTGTGTTCCCAAACCCAGCAGAAAAAGAAGTTAGTGTGCGGCGTTTGGCAAACGAACCATCCGGCAACGTCGAAATCTTTGTGTTTGATGCTTATGGCAGAAAAGTGTCAGATTCCTTTCTGGCAAAAGGGGCGCTGGACACCAAGCTTGATGTAAGCAATCTGCCAGCGGGTGTTTATTTCATTCAAGTTACATCCGGAGCACAGACGCTCCAATTCAGCAAACTATTCAAAATCAAATAAGTATCTCATGAAGAACAAGGTCTTAGTATTCGCTTTTACCTGCTTTATATTCCAAACTTTTGCTCAAACCTTCGCCCCCGTAGGCTCAAAATGGGTGTATTGCTATGCCGTGAATGCTGAGGGCGGCGCGGAAGGCTATGACACTTTGGTTGTAGAATCTGTCGCAGAGACCCACTTCGACACCCTGCCTTGTCGGGAACTTCGAGTGACATATTGTTATTCTTGGGGTGCATTCAGCTGCGGGTTGGTATCAGAAGTCACCGTTTGTCAAGATAATAAGAAGATTTATTATCAGGAGGGTGATTCGCTATATCTGTTGTATAACTTTGGCTCGATGCCGGGTGACACCTTGCGAATCCGCTACCCAATGGTACTCGACACCTTCAACCAATTGGCGGTGGACTCTGCTTTCTATGCAAGCCCTTCCCGCCCCTATTTTGACATATTGATATTGGATACCACGACGCTTGACCTGAATGGCCAAAAGGTATGGGCGCAAACCTTTTCCGAGGTCGGGAATGATGGCCCATTCCTGCCTTCTTGGTACAGCGGCCAATTTTTAGAAGACATTGGCAGCACGGCCGGTTGGCTTTTTCCTCGAGCTATCAACGCTTTGCAGGAAGAGCATATTCCAATGAATCTCATGTCGTTTAAAAGCCCGGCCTTGAGTGGTAATTTTTTAAATCTTAATCCTTTTTGCCAGACAACATCTTCAAAGGAAGGCACAACCATATTTGATATATGGGTATGGCCAAATCCCGCAAAAGCAATGCTGAACATTAAATTACCCATATCAGGCGAGGCAGTTCAAGCCCAAATATTTGACGTAAGCGGGAAAATGGTTGTTACTGCAACGATGCGAACTTCCGATAGCATACAGGTAAACATTACGGGCTTAAAACAGGGAGTTTACTTGTTCAAGGTAATTGTGCCGAATCGAGGAATTGCGACAGGAAGATTTATAGTCGAATGAGTGTTTTTTATTGCAAAAATCATTTCATGACAATTTACTTCTTATAAATATGGCACTAACTATCCACTACCTATCATGCCTCCTAAACGTCGGCACGTCGGCAGTGGTAACGTTCATCGCAAAATAAAAATAACAAACATTTGATTATCAATGTATTAAAACAATTTAAATCATATTTTTTCACAGCTAAAACAATCAATATTGAACCGATTTTTCAAAATTTCACCAATCATTTTCAGCCTCGTCACCCTTCTACTTTTGGCCATGCCTGCCAATGCACAACGCCGCACTTGCGGTGCTGATGAAGTACTCCAACGACAACTTGAAGAAAATCCTCAGATGCGCCTTGAGTTAAGTGCTGCCCAAGAGGCTTATTTGAACAGCGTGGCCGACGGTTACTCGCCTATTCGGGGCTATGCACGGGGCATTCTCGGCCTGCTAAAAGACCGCGTGTACTTCCCGGATGAATATGATATCACAGACGAGCGAAGCAACCCCACGGTGCGTATAGCAACAGATGCGTTAAAAATCTATCCGGTTCCGGCAAGCGCCCAATTGGTTGTGACTTGGCCTGCGCTGCCGGGAAGTGCTGACGGGCAAATTCAGGTTTTTGACCTGTTGGGCAGACAACATCTTTCCCAAGCGATTGGCGCAAAAGAAACCAATTAAATGAATTCTACTACGGTGACGACAATGAATCAACCTTGTCTGTAAAATCCATCGCAAGTACGCAAGGCGGCGGCATTTCAAGTTTCGTGTACTGTCCCGACACTTGTTTTTTAGATCTCAAAGCGGGGGTCGTGGCATTTGACGCGAGTGGTAATCTTAACTGGGAACTCGATTTACCATACTCCTACAATCCATATGAGTGTATTTTAGCACAAGTTGATTCCAATCATCTCGCTATCAAATGGTTCATTGATAACACGACCATACCGAACCATGATCTTACCCCACCTGCCATTTTTTTTACGGACATGTCGGGCAATGTAGTGGATACGGCAATATTCCAAAATCAAACACTGAAAGAGATCAGAAACATGGAGCCTGTATGGGAGAGAGGCTTGGTCGGTTGTGGACATGAATATCCTGACTATATCAATCAAAGCATTCCAAAGTTGTTTGGGTGGCTGTTCCGAATGGATGAAAACCGCGAAGTACTATGGGAACGGTCTTACATAGACAGTTCCTATCTGGGGGAAACCTTTGGACTTCGGCACGTCATCCCTACCAGCGACGGCGGCTACCTTGCCACTGGCACCATCACCAATTTCATGACCGGGGTGTGGGAATCGCACAACTGGTTGCTCAAGTTAGACTCTATGGGCTGTCTTGAACCGGGTTGTGGTAGTATCAACTACATAACGGAGACCGAAGAAGTGGTGTTTTTGAAAAGTAAAGACATTAAAGTCTATCCTAATCCGGCCAGCGATTATGTGCAGGTGGAGTTTCCAAAAGATTTTTTGATTAAAGACGTAACATTGCGACTTCTTTCTATCGACGGGAAACTGGTAAAACAAACCTCCGTCATGTCAGATATCCAAAGAATCTCACTTTCTGATTTGTTATCAGGAATGTATTATATCATCATCACCCGAGGCAATGAAATCATTGCCAGTAAACGGGTTGTCGTTCACAAATAAATTTTGTCCAATGAAAAATGTACAAATATTTTTCTTAGCTATTTTTGGTATTCTTTCTGCTTGTTGTCATGAAGAATCCCAAACCGAGTGTGAAATCAAGTGCTCCATCACCCAAGAAGATGGAAATGGAGACCTTAATGGTGCCAGGTATTTTTTTGATCCAAAAGAGAAAAAGTGCAAATTAGGCAGGTGGACAGGCTCCGACAATCTTAAACCATTTGAGACTTTGGAAGAATGTGAAGCCTGCGGATGTGAATAAATATGCGCTGAACTTTGCATGGCCGCCCATACCCGCTACACGCGGGTACAGGCGGCCATGTCACCGTTCAGCGCAAACACAAAAAAATAAATACCTGATTTCCAATGCTTTAATAAATTCAAACCATATTTTTTCACCAACCAAAACAGTTTTATTATAAACAGTTTTCTCAATCTCCGACT
>CAIZLM010000070.1 GCA_903933805.1 uncultured Bacteroidota bacterium
ACGATTGTGGGCGATTATCCATCGGGCAACAACAGCGTGGTACTCAAAAAAGATGATTTTGGAGGCCCGGGCGTGTATTGGTATGAGCTTGAAACACTTCAGCACAGTGATCGTAAAAAGATGATATTGATCAACTAAATATAGTAAGGTTTTAAAAGGGTTTCAGGGTTTCAAAGTTTTCAGGGAATTTGGGGTATTATTGCCCCGGATTTACCTCGAAATGAAATCCTGAAACCCTATTTCCAATTACAGTTCAACTAATTCCCTTCCGTTGATATTGAAAAATATTACCATGAGAAAAATATTATTTCTAATTATATTATTTTCGGCTTGTTTCTCACTTCAAAAGTCAACTGCACAGGTTGTCTTGAAATCAGATACGATAGAAGTCGCTTGTGGTGCTCCAGCGGTCATTTTGGTGCCCATTCGTGTTCGTAATTTCACAGATATAGCAGGGCTACAGTTTACCTATCAATGGAATCCATTGCAGTTGGGTTATGCGTATATTACGGATATCAATCCAGCATTTTCAAGTATTTCTTTTGATTCTGTATCACTCATTGCACAGGGTAAGTTGGTTTTTGCGTGGACGCAACTCAACAGCCTGACCCTGCCCGATGACGAAATACTGATGAATGTTGCGTTTACCCGAATAGGTGGACCAACAACTCCATTGAGTTTTGTGGATAATCCAACAAACGTTGTAGTGATCAATGGTTCGTTTGACGAAGTTCTTTTTTCATTGGAATCCGGCGCAGTTAAACCACTGGATACAGCCCCTCCGACTGTAACATGTCCGGCCAACACAACGGTACAGGCTGTTGGTTCGGTGGCAGTCAACGATATTGCACCAACGGCATTAGATGATTGTGGTACTCCCCTGGTTGGCTGGTCGTCAACAGGCGCAACGACGGCCAATTTTCCGAATGATTCGGATGCCAGTGGGGCTATTTTCAACATTGGGTCTAGTACAGTTATCTATCAGGCAACTGACATTGTGGGCAATACAGCAACCTGTTCGTTTCAGGTTACAGTAGATTTCATGGTCGGTGATGAATTAACTTTTTTACCAGTGATCCCTCAGGCCACCTGTGGACAGACCATTCCGATTCAAGTTTTTGCGTATAATTTTGATACCATTGCTGCTTTTCAGTTTTCAATGGGCTGGGATTCCACGCTATTGCAATTTGTTTCCATTTCAAATTTGAATTCCGACCTTTCGTTGACGCAGGCTAATTTCGGAACGGGTTTTACAAGTTCCGGACAGTTCTCTATTGCTTGGAACGGTCCATTTACTGGAAACTCCTTGCAAGACAGTACGCTGCTTTTCACACTGAATATGACAGTTCTTGGGCAGGGGGATATTGTTTTTGGAGATGTTCCAACCACCAGAATTGCCCTTACAGGAGCGATGTTTCCACCGGAAGAAATTCCCATGGTAACGGTTGATGGGCTTGTTTTTGTCGTGGACAACAGCCCGCCATTGATCACATGCCCCAGCGATGTAACGGTTCAGGCTCCAGGATCAATTGTTGTTCAAAACATTGCGCCCTTAACTTTTTCTGATAATTGTGCTTCCCCCACGGTAGGCTGGGAATCAACTGGTTCTACGATTCTGAGCGCCCCGGGTGATGCCGATGCCAGCGGTGCTTTTTTCAATTTAGGAAACAGCTTCGTCACGTATTCAGTTGAAGATGCAGGGGGAAATACAGCTTCCTGTTCTTTTCAGATTGCCGTTGAATTTGGCGCTGGAAGTTCCGACCTGACATTGGTTGCGGGTAGTACCAATGCGTCTTGCGGAGGCGATTTTTTCATCAACGTAACTACTTTGAATTTTACGGAAATTGCTGGGCTTCAATTCTCCATGGGTTGGAATCCAGCAATTTTTCAATATACAACCTTGAGCAACCTGAATCCTGTTCTAGGGCTTGATCAGAGCAATTTTGGATTGCTGTTTGTCAATACTGGGCAACTCGCTTTTAGCTGGAGCACCCTATCAGATGCTAGTTTAGTGGATGGATCGTTGCTTTTCCGGATCCATTTCAACCTCTTGGGTAACACTGGTTCCGTCATTTCCTTTACCAATATTCCAACAGACATTTCTGCCCTTGCTGGGCCGGCTTTTCCGCCCCAAGATGTTCCGGTTTCTGTATTTGCAGGTCAGGTAACAATGGTAGACAACACACCGCCTTCCATCGTATGTCCTGCTAACAGTACAATTGACGCACCGGCAGGCCAGCTTAACGCACTGGTGAACAACATTCAGCCAACAGTATCTGATAACTGTGGTGCTGTTCCATCATGGTCCTTTATACGAACGGGTGCTACAACTGGTGCCGGGTCTGGCAATGCAGATGGAGTTTTTAACACTGGAACAACCAACGTACAATATACGGCCGTCGACGACAACAACAATACGGCTTCCTGTTCCTTTGCCGTGATGGTACAGTCTGATCTACCGGTAATCCTGCACATCGATTCCATTGAGACCGATTGTCAGGGCGGCTCTGGTCAGGTGAAACATTGTATTACGGTGGATAATTTCACTGATATCATCGGTCTTCAGTTTGGATTGGCATGGGATAATACCGTACTGCAATTGGTGCCCCCCGTGACCCAGCCTTATCCGGGGCTCTTCTTGAATCAGGGCATGTTTTTTTCCTATTCGACCGCCAGTGATGGATTGCTGCTCTTTTTTGGCAATATCTTGAACTGGCCAGATATTCCGTTGGGTGATACGTTGTTTTGCCTAAACTACAACATCCTGGATCCTGGTGGCAATACTACGCTGGTTTTTCAAGATCCATTGAATGCGGTGAATGCCGCTTTTGACCCAGTAGCGGTGCAGCATACCGACGGCTTATTTTCTTCCAGCGCCGACAATACGCCACCAGTTGTCACCTGTCCTGACGATATTTCTGTAACACCGCCAGTAACAGAATGCAACGCTATTTATCTGCCGCCGATGCCCACAGCCTTTGATGTTTGTGGCGCCATTGCCAGCATTGAACATGTGCCGGTTAGTAATATATACAATACCGGACAAACGACTATAACGTACACCGTGGCAGACCTTGTTGGCAATACGGCAACTTGTTCTTATACCTTGACAGTCAGTGATTTCAGCTTGCCGCAGGTATTCAATTGTCCCGCAAACATTACCTTAAACCCTGCTATGGGTGCCTGTAGTACTGCTGTAACATGGACAGCACCTACGTTCAACGATTGTTCGGCCATAACCATACAGAACGATTATGCACCTGGAGATATTTTCCCTGCGTCTTGTTCACCGACGACCGTAACATATAAAGCAACCGATATTCAAGGAAACACTTCAACTTGTCAGTTTAACGTACTGGTAAACGACGTGGAGTTGCCCACCATTAATTGTCCTTCGGACATTGTTGTATTGCCGGTAGTTGCCTGTGATACGATTGTTGCGTACGCTATTCCAACCGCAAGTGATCTTTGTGATCCCAATCTGGATTTGGGTGGCAGTCCCCTTTCAGGCAGTGTGTTTGTACCTGGTTCGACCGTGGTTACTTGGTTTGCAGTTGACCAGTGCGGCAACGAAGCCCAGTGTACCTTTGTCATCACGGTTGTGGATAGTGCCCCTCCAACCATTGCAAATTGCCCATCTAATATTACGGTAGCCGCTGATGCGGATCTTTGTGGCGCAACGGTCACTTGGTTGAAGCCGACGATCACAGATGTTTGTGATATGATGCCCACGGTATCAGAGTCCAATCAGCCGGGTACTTTTTTCAATGTTGGAATACCCGTTGTGGTAAATTATACAGCAACGGATGCCTCAGGTAATTTCTCCACGTGCACTTTTTCAATTACGGTAAAGGATCAAACACCACCAACATTGACGAATTGTCCATCTTCTCCGATGGTAGTATTGTTGCCTAGCAACAGTTGCGACACCATTTTAACTTGGACAACACCAACTGTTGACGAAAATTGCAGCCCGTTTACGTTGTTGTCAAATCTAAACGCTGGGCAGACTTTCACCGCTGGGGATACCACCGTTACGTACATCGTGACAGACGCAGCGGGGTACAGTGATACCTGCTCATTCCTGATTTCAGTGCGGGATCTGGTGCCACCCGTATTGAGTAACTGTCCCGCAAATATTACCGTTACCACCAATGGGTCTTGTAAAGTAGCTGTCACGTGGACCGATCCTGTCGCGACGGACAACTGTTCGGTACCAACGGTAACGGCACCGTTTGTCTCCGGAGATGAGTTTATGGTGGGAACCACCGTTGTTCAGATTTTTGCCAAAGACTTCAGTCAAAATTACGATACTTGTACGTTTACCATTACCGTAATCGGTATTCCGCCTGGATTTGATTCGGTATCATTTCCCCCCAATCTTACGATCACGGCATGCGATACGTTGATGGCTTGGGATTTACCTGTGGCCATTGGTTTTTGTAACCCAGTTACAGTTACTTCTGATCCTACGTCGCCGACTGATTTTGGGCCTGGTGTACATACCATTGTCTTTACGGCGACAGATGGAGTGACGACAGTTACCGCGCCTTACGTAATAACGGTTCAGGATTTGATTGTTCCCATCATGATTTGCCCGTCGCTTCCCATAGAAGTTAGCACTGGCGCGGAACTACTTTCTGGCTTTGGATTTATCACCGCCATGGATACGGTGGCTGAATGTAATGCTGTTGAGTTGTCTTTCACGCCACCCGGAGCGACTGACAATTGCGTTGTACCTGTTGTCACGCAAAGTTCCGGCATCACTTCCGGCAGTGTTTTTGACGTTGGGACACACGTGCTGACGTTTGTAGCAACAGATGCAGCCGGTAATGAAACAGAGTGCTCTGTATCTATTGTTGTATCCCCGCTTCCTGCATTGATGCCAACCGCCAATCCAAATCCGGGGTGTCTAGATCAAGATGTTGTTTTAACGGCCACAGCCATTCAGGGCGCTGTTTATTCTTGGAATAAATTGCCATTCACGACATTGCCTTCTTCTACCAATGAATACACAATAGTGGAATTAAATGCTCAAAAAGCTGGCGATTATGCTGTTTTGGCCAATGTAAATGGCTGTTTAACGCCTTTAGAAACAGTTAACGTGATATTGACCCCCGTAGCAGATCCTCAAAATGATATGTTTGAAATTGAATTGGGGGCATTGGATACTTTTGATGTTTTTCTCAACGATGGATTTGCCAACCCTGAAGAATATGAAATTTGTGCCACTTCCCCAGATCCACTTCCGGCGGGCATAACGCCCCTTGGCAACGGACTTTTTGCTGTCCTAGAACAAGCAGGAGAGACGGTCTCTTTTGCGTACCAAATATGCTACTGTGGCAATCCAGGGGAAATGACAACCGTCTCTATCATGGTGAAGGATGTTAGTTGTTCTTTTATTCCCAATATCATCACACCCAACGGCGACGACTTAAATGATTGGTTTACCATACCGTGCCTCGACGGAAATGCTTTTACCAACAATTCACTGGTGGTTTACAACCAGTGGGGTGATAAGGTTTTTGAAGACAAGGGGTATACCAATGATCCAAGCGACCCTGTACACCCTGCTTGGCGAGGTACGTTGAATGGGGATGGCGGCAAAGACTTGCCGGATGGGGTTTACTTTTATATTTTTACGCCGGCCCCCTCGGAAAAGCCATTGAAAGGTTTTGTTGAAATTTTTAGGTAAAAAGCCACTCCCTTAATAGCATTGGAACACATGCTGGAGGGATGAACACAGAAAATAAGCCCAATCGAGTTTAATTTGTCAACCTGATTATGATGAAAAGATTACTATTTTTCTTCGCCATATTGTTTGCAACGTTGTCGCTGGAAGCGCAACAAGAGGCTCAGTTTACCCAGTTTATGTACAACAAACTGATGCTCAATCCGGCCTATGCGGGGGCTCGAGGCGTTCCAAGCGTCACAGCAATTTACCGCAACCAATGGATTGGATTTGAAGGGGCGCCTCAATCTGCGCTGGTGAGCTTTAATTCGCCATTTATGTCGAAGCGGGTAGGAGTCGGTGTCACAATGCGGCACGTGAAAATTGGCCTCCAACGTGATGTCGCTGCTTCTTTGGCATACTCTTATGACCTTGTTTCCTCGGAAGATGTGTCCGTAAGGGTTGGGCTTTCCGGTATGGTCAGGTCTCTTGGTATTGCATACAACGATGCAACCTTTGTGGATATCGGCGACAATTCGATCAGTTCACAACAGGAATCAAATATTTTTGGTAACGTAGGAGCTGGTATTTATGCAACAGTTATGGACCATTATTATTTTGGCTTGTCTGTCCCCCAGTTGTATGCCAATGTGATTGGCTTGTCCAACAACAGCGCCACGCTGCTGGCCAAGCAATACCAGCACTTTTACGGGATGGCAGGTGCTATTATTCCTTTGAGTGATGACATCAACCTTATGCCTGCGGTTTTGATAAAATATGTGCAAAATGCCCCTTTGGATGCTGATATCAACTTGAATCTTGACATCCGTCAGAAATTTACAGCGGGTGTTTCTTACCGTATGGGCGGTGATGGCATCGGTGACTCTATGGATCTATTGGCTTTTTGGCAGGCCAGCCCTCAAATGGGGGTCGGCGTAGCATACGATTTCACGCTCAGTAGTCTAAAAGATTACAGCACAGGATCCGTTGAAATATTGGTGCAGGCTGACTTGAAGAAAAAGAAGGGAAAAAAGATGTCGAATCCTCGCTTTTTTATGTAAAAGCATTGTTATTTAATGCTCTTGTCTTACACGTTATTTTTCTAATCAAATAAAATCACGGGATTATGAAAGCCCAAAAGTGTCTATTACCTTTATTTTTTTTGCTCATTTGTCATTGTTTTTTAATAGCACAAACAGAGGGACAAGTTTCTCCACCTGTGACTGTTCAGGTCAAAAACGAAACTGCAATCAATACTGCCGGCTTGGAGTTTAGTCCTACTTTTTTTGAGGACGGAATCGTGTTTATTTCCACCAATACGGTGGGGTTGAAAAAAAGAACCGACGAGACCCTCAATTTGCCGGCGATGTCAATCTTGCTTTCCCGCAGAAATGCAGAGGGTAATTTGTCAGCCCCAGAGCCGTTCTCAAAAGAATTAACCTCTCTGAACCACGAGGGACCTGTTTGTTTTGACAGAATGGGGGAAACTATCTTTTTTTCCAGAAACAACATTATTGGCGGCAAGGAGAAACTTGCCAAGGACAAAACCCTAAAAATGCGGCTCTATTCCGCCAAAAAAACGGGTTCCACTTGGAGTGAACCTCAGCCGCTTGCTTTTAACAACAACCAGTTTGATGATTGTCATCCAGCCATCAGTATTGATGGAGATAAGTTGTTCTTTTCATCCAACCGAGAAGGCGGTTTTGGTGGCATGGATATCTATGTTTCCTACAAAGTGGGAGACTCTTGGAGTGAACCGGTCAATCTAGGTTCCGGCGTCAATACCAAAGGCAACGAGTTATTTCCATTTATTCATGCGGACAACACGCTATTTTTTGCTTCAAACGGCATAGAAAATGGAAAGGGTGGCTTAGACTTGTATTATGTTATTCCCGATGGGACTGAATGGACAAAACCAGTCAATATGGGTGAGCCCTTCAATTCACAGGGCGATGATTTTGCGCTTATAATTGATTTGAATAAAATCAACGGATACTTCTCCAGCAACGGAAATGGTGGCGCTGGCCAAGATGATATTTTGGCATTCAAAACTGAAAACGGAAATCTCGATGATTACTTGCTGCAGCATAAATTGGTGCCCGACAGATTGCTTGATCTTAAAGTTTCTGTTACTGAAAAAGGAACGACCAATACCATCGGTGACGCTGAAATCCAGGTCATGAATTACGATGGCAACAATGTTATAGGACGAGATGAAAATGGTAATTTGATCACGGTACAGAATCAAAATGGACAGGACGTAATCAGCACTATCCCCCCTGAAAAAGGCATTGAGGGCAAGTCTGACAGCAAAGGTCGGTTCTCCACCGAGGTCAAACCAGGCAATTATGCCATCATCATCAGCAAAAGTGGATACCAAACCAAGCAGTTCCGATTGCCCATCTCTAAGCAGGGAAATGAACTGACCGCCCAACTTGAAAAACTGTTGGTCACCGATGGAAAAGTACCCTGGAATCCATCCCTGTTCAATGACATGACCAATATGCCCATGTCAGGCGCTATGATGGTTGTGACCAATCTGAAGACTGGGAAAAAAGATACCCTGATCACAGACGGAAATGGTATGGTGGAAGGCTATTTAGAAGCCAATTCAAAGTATAAAGTGGAGGTAATGCAAGGAGGAAAACTGGTGGGAAGCTCAGAAGTGGATACCAATGGTTGGAAACCCAATCAGCCAGTCAAACAAAACTTATCCCTGACCCCTTTGATGACTGGTTCAAAAATTGAATTGCCCAATATTTATTACAATTACAACGACGCTACTTTGCGCCCAGATGCTCGTAAGGATCTTGACCTATTGGTGGTCTTGATGAACCAGCAGCCAGCTATGATGGTGGAACTTGCTAGTCACACAGATTCGAGGGGAAGTAGTAAGTACAATGAAGAGTTGAGTCAACGTAGGGCCAATGGGGTGGTGGAGTACATGGTTTCCAAAGGGATCCAAAAAAGTCGCTTAACACCCCATGGTTATGGTGAAAACGAACCGAGAAACGGCTGCGTTGACGGTGTTGTATGCAATGAAAAACAATACGCCCGCAATCGCAGAACGGAAGTGAGAATATTGGGCGGATCGCCCGTTGCAGCAGTCGATCCGGGCACTGGGAAGGTGAATACCCCCCCCGGAAAAATTACCGTTTCTACCGCTACTTCCGGGGCTTTTTATGTGGTCGCAGGATCGTATCTCCGAGAAGAAGGTGCGAAAATTCGACAGGCTGAACTAAAAGGTTGGGGTTTTCCAGCAGCAGAAATTGTCCGTTTCCCCAATTCAATGTACTTCAATGTGAGTGTCAACCGCTACGCCAACCGAGAAGAGGCTACTGTGGCAAAAAAGAAACTTGAGCGGGAAAACAAGTTGGTTGTTTTTCTAAAATATGTGCAATAACATACACAAAGACGCTTTTATCTGATATGAGGCCTTGCTTGCTTGATTCTTCCTGGATGTTGAACTACCTTTGCAAAACTTTTGACGCATCGCGTTGTTAGTTCAAAATTAGCGCAATAAAAGAGGTTTCTGTTATGGCAATTATGATTACGGATGAGTGTATTAACTGCGGCGCTTGTGAACCAGAGTGCCCAAACAATGCAATCTATGAGGGTGGGGTAGAGTGGGCAATTTCTGACGGCAGCACGGTTTCTGGGCCTTACACCTTGGAAACAGGAGCAGCTGTTGACGCAGCCCATAAAAATGATCCGGTCTCCAATGATTTTTACTACATCGTTCCGGACAAATGTACGGAGTGTACTGGTTTTCATGAGGAGCCTCAGTGCGCCGCTGTTTGCCCCGTAGATTGTTGTGTTCCTGACCCCGACCGGGTTGAGTCAAAAGAAATGCTGTTGCAAAAAAAAGAACGTTTGCACTTGTAAGTCAGAAAATTAGAATATAGAAAAAACGGGCATTTGTCAACCTGAAAGAGTTGTTTCAAGGGGATGAATGCCCGTTTTTTTAGGTTTTTTTATCAGGAAGCAGCTTTTTAAGTGGTTAGGTGGTCGCTTCTGAGACAAAATATGGCCCTTTTTGGGCCATATTACGTGCCACCCAACAGTTTCTATCAAACAGTATCTGATCGCAGCCTTTTTTTTAAGCGCTTCATCGCTGCGATGTATTCCTTTGCCAATCGGCTGATATTTACCCGACTTGAACTGGTATCATCACGCCAAATGACCGGTAATTCGCAAATTTTTAGCCCGTTCTTTTCTGCAACAGCCAATAGTTCTGTACTGAAAAACCAACCATTGCTGACCGCACCACCCCGCATCAGTGTTTCTACGTGCTCTCGGCGCAACCATTTGAACCCACACATGCCGTCTGAAAATTTCGTCCGGAGATAGGTTTGTAACAGTAGATTAAATATCCGGGATGTTATCTCCCGCTTGATGGTCCTGCCAATAACTTTCGCCTTTGGGTGTAATCTGGTTCCATAAACCAAGTCAAAACCTTCTGTTGCCAGCGCATTGTATGCCTGAATGAAGTGCTGCAGGTCAGTTGCCAAATCCAGGTCCATGTAACCCACAATGTCGGCTGAACTATTCATCCAAGAGGTTTTCAAGGCCAAGCCAACGCCCCGCTCCGGTACCTGAACCAAGCAAACGCCGGACAATTCATCGCACAATATTGCTGCAATATGTCGGGTATTGTCGGTGCTGCCATTGTCAGCAATTACAATCTGCCATTGTCCAAGTTCCTGGTAATGCTGCCTCAGAAAATTGTGCAGCATTCGAATCTGTCGTTCGAGGGTGGCCTCCTCGTTTAATACTGGTATCGTGATGTCAAAAGTCATAGCGTAGGCTTGTAGAAAGTTGGCAAAGTTATGACAGAAATAAAATGCTGCTCCCAATTATGAAATGATTTTATTGAATACTTACGCCAGGTAAACGGACAAATATTTTCTGTGTTGGAGGACAGTTCTTTTTCATTTTGTCGGTTGTATTCCCTTACTTTGTCGTATTTTCCGGGTTCGTCGACGATGAACGGCGCTATTCATACAATTCTACCCACACATTTGACTCAAATTACCAAGATGAGCGATTTACTAAAAAAATTCAAGTCAATTTTTATTGCGGAAGATTTATCAGAACAGTCATCTGCTGTTCCCGGTGACGCAACGCCTGCTGTCCCCGTGGTAACAGCCCCAACAGTGAACGTGGATGCCAGCAATACCACGAACAATAAATTTATTGATGTGCTGGCAACAGCGTTGGAGCAAAACAACCAGGAAGGATTTGATTACTTTGAATTTCGCCAATCGCTGATCAATTTAGCCAAGATGCCCATGGATGAGGCAACCCGCTATAAATCAGCCTTTGCTATGGCTCAAACCATGGGTATTGATGCACTCAAATTGATTGACTCAGCAGTTTATTACGGGAAGGTCATGGCAGGTGAACAGGATCGTTTCAACGACGCACACGAACAGCAACGCGCAAAATTGATTGGTAATCGCGAAGTAGAACTCAAAAATATAGAGGCGACTGTTCTGCAAAAACAAGCACAAATAACCCAACTGAATGGTGAAATAGAAAATCACCAGCACGAACAGGGGAAAATAAAACAAGAAATCGCCGAGGCTACCATCAAGATTGAAACCACCAAAGCCGAATTTGAAATCGCGCTCAATGTGGTCGTGGCACATTTACAGGCCGACATTCAAAAAATGAAACAATATTTGACATAGGGTGTCGTACCTGAACTTTGATCGCACTTTTTCCATTTGTAACCAATAATTATATCAAAATGACTGATTTGCAACCTATCAAGCCTAAAAATTTCTGGGAACGCCCGGAAGGTGTCACTGGCGGACTATTCATGGGCGCTGTTCTACTTGGTGGCGGTTATCTCCTGTACAAAATCCTGCCCAAGCTCATCGCGCTCGCTGAAAACACCCTTTACCTAGTGGTGATTTTGGCGGTATTGTCTGCTGTGATTTACATCATACTCGATCCAAAAATGCGCAATCTGGTCTGGTATATGTATAAATCGGTCATGCGGTGGATTACTGGAATCTTTGTGCAAATAGACCCAATCGGAATCCTGAAAAGCTATATTGAAGACTTGAAGGACAGTCTAAAAAAAATGAACGGACAAATCAGCAGCCTCAAAGGTCAAATGTACAAATTGGGCGAAATGATCAAACAGAACCAGCGCGACATTCAAAACAACCTTGGTTTAGCAAGTAAAGCCAAAGAAATTGGTCGTGAATCGATCATGGTGCTAAAAGCTCGTAAGGCTGGCCGATTGCAAGAGTCTAACATGAAACTTGACGATCTGTACAAACGCATGGAAGTATTGTACCGGGTTCTGAGCAAAATGTATGAGAACTCTGAAATTATGCTGGAAGATCTCAGTGATCAGGTGGTGGTCAAAGAACAGGAATACAAGGCCATTAGGGCAAGTCATTCTGCGATTCGGTCTGCTATGAATATCCTGAGTGGAAATTCAGATAAAAAATATATGTACGATATGGCCCTGGAAGCTATGGCAGAAGATGTAGGCCAAAAAGTAGGTGAAATGGAGCGCTTTATGGATATGTCCAAGAATTTTATGGACGGTATCGACTTGCAAAATGGGGTTTTCGAAGAAGAAGGTATGGCAATGCTCCAAAAATGGGAAAAAGAAGGGGTTTCTTTTCTGCTGGGAGGCGAAAAGAAAAGCATCGTGGATCAAGTGAGCAATACATCCATATCGCTTGATTTGAATACGCCCCCTGTCGTGCCCAACAAAACCGAACGGGGTGGTAATCAATATGACTCTTTTTTTGATCGTTAATATGCTCCAAGCGGCTCATGGTTTTCATGTACCGTAAGGAACGTGTCTTATATAAAAGGGGATGCACACGGCAACTGCTACCGTATGCATCCCCTTTTATTTTTTATAGTAACTGGTTAGGTGGTTACTTGTATGCCAATCAAGCGCAATCTTGTACCGTATGTACTCCCTAAACAGTTGAAAAAAAATCGTCCTATTGTCCCCCGGGTGTTGCTGTTTTGGGCTCAACTTTCCCTGTCAGCGCCAACGGCACCAATTGATTGGTGTCAAAATTTGTCATTACAGTAACGATGCGGTAAAAATCACCCTCCACTTTTGCATCGTACGTTACGACGATACGGGTTGAATGGCCGGGTTCTACGGCTTCTTTAGACCATTCTGCCACGGTGCAGTGACAACTACTCTTTACCTGCAATATAAATAGGTTCTCCGTACTGATATTTTTAACGTCAAACTCGCGGCTCGCGGGTACCCCAAAAGGAACCATTCCAGCGTTGATTTGCTGCGGAATCCATAAAACTTTACCAGCATTCAGTGAATTATCAATTGATTTGATGGTTTGAGCTTCGGCATGTCTAAGCGCCAATGAAAGCGTTGCAACCAGCCATATTTTCAAAGCACTTTTCATAGAGGTTTTTTTATCTGTACGGGTGTTGAATGTGCCCGTAATATGTGTACGAACAAAAATAAGGCCGAAAAATTTAAAACGATGTTTCTAAATAGTTTGGTGTTGTTGGATACGTTTTAATGTAACACTACAGTTTCTTTTTTCAAGAAAGACCGAATTCGTTAGAATGTTGGCAAAAATCCCGCATTTTTCAACTATGAAAAATGCGGGATTGATACGCATTGCTGTAATTTTCAATCATGTGAAACTACGTAGGTGGCACGCTGCTTTCCCTAAAAAGGCACATTTTTCGCAATAACAAGCAGTTTATTAACGCCATTTTTTGGTTTCACATAAGACCACCTAACCAGTTACTATTTTTCAACAACCACTTTAACATACGCAGCAGTACCATTCGCCTGTATCCGAAGTGAATATACAGCAGCAGGTAGTTGGTTCAAATCAAATATTTTTGTCAACTGTCCACTGCGGAAATCTTCAACGTCGGTGAAAACGACCTGTCCAAGGCTGTTAAAAAGGGTAAATTCAACGTTACTATCAGGTGAACCCAACATATCTACCGTAAAACGACCCATATTTGGGTTGGGGAATAGCCGGAACTGATTCAACCAGGGCGTTTCATGGATGCCGACCACAACCACAACCACTGTTTGCTGGAGTGTGCTGGCGCCGCAGGCATTGGTTACGGTGAGACCAACGGTATAAGATCCAGAAGCGGTATAGGTATGAACAGGATCTTTCTCCGTGCTCGTGCTGCCATCACCGAAACTCCAAGCATAGTCAGTAGCACCTTGGGCACTATTGGCAAAGGTGACCACACCGCCATTGGTGGTGAAGCTGAACCCTGCCGTTGGTGGTAGGGACACTTGAATATAGTTGGTCAACTGGGTTGAATTGCCACCAAAGAGGTTACTCGCCGTAAGGGTTACGGAGTAGGTACCTGGCAAAGCGTACGTTACCATCGGATTTTGCTCGATGGATGTTGCAGGATTTCCACCCTCGAAGGTCCATTCCCAGCCTGATGGGTCGCCAGCAGAGTGATCTGTAAACTGGACGGTCATGCCAGCACATCCTGCTGTAATATCAGAAGAAAAAGCAGCAATGGGTGCAGATCCGGCGATGGTGACAACTTGGCTGAAAGTGGAGACGCCACAACTGTTGGTCGCTTCTAGCACAACAGTGTACGTACCCGTTGCAGCATACGTGTGCACTGGGTTGTAAGCTGTGCTGGTGTTTCCATCACCAAAAGACCATGTGTAACTGTCAGCATTTTGTGTCAGGTTGTTCGTCACGATGGACAAGCCTGCTGCCTGAGTAGAGAATCCGGCTGTTGGGGCAATACCAACGGTTATTAAAGCGGATGCGGTGCTGCTGCCAGCAGCATTGGATGCCGTGAGTGTCACCAAGTAAACGCCGGCAGTATTCCAGGTGGAAACAGGGTTTTGATCAGCGGAAGTTCCAGGGGCCCCGCCGTCAAAAAACCAGGAAAAGGATGTTGCGTTACTGCTGGATGTGTTGTTGAACAAGACGGCCAGTGGTGCACAACCCATGCCGCTGTTAAACGTGAAGGCAGCTACTGGCGCTGTCAAAATCGAAACGGTTTGTTCAACAATGGTTGTACCGCAATTGTTGGTCGCCGCAAGAATAACCGTATAGGTTCCATCACTGGTGTAGGTGTGCGATGGGCTAGACTCTATACTGCTGTTGCCATCGCCAAAAGTCCACAAATAACTGGTTGCATCAGTGGATGTATTGGTGAAAGTCACGGTATTTTGATTCGCCGCAGAGTTGAACCCCCCTGTTGGCTGGCCCAAAACCGTAATAAAGTTGGCCTGGGTAAAGGTGCTGCTACCTCCAGGACCGGAAGCAATCAAGGTCACGTCATACATTCCGCTCGTTGGATAAACCACCGTGGGGTTTTGATCAGTAGAGGTGCTGGGTATGCCGCCGGGGAACGCCCAGTTCCAGCTACTGGTATTTTCGGAGGATAGATCTGAAAACTGGACAGAAAGTGGTCCGCATCCACTGGTCGTATTGGCGGTGAAGCCAGCCTCTGTATCTGTGATTACCACAACATTTTGGGTGAAAGTGCTCGTCCCGCAGTTGTTTGTAGCGGTCAGTAATACGGTGTAGGTTCCGTCAGCCGTGTAGGTATGCTCAGGATTGTTGTCGTTGCTGGAATTGCCGTCTCCAAAATCCCAAGCAAAAGAGGTTCCATCAAATGAAGTATTCATGAATGTGGCCGTAGAACCTGCTACTGTGGATGTAAAACTGGCATTTGGTATGTTGCCGACCGAGATATAGTCAACCTGCGAAGCGTTGCTGGTGCCTGCTGCGTTGCTGGCTGACATACTCACACTGTACAACCCAGGTGCGTTGTACACGACCACCGGGTTTTGATCTGTCGAACTGCTCGGAGCGCCGCCTGGGAATTGCCAGTCAAAACTGGTTGCGTTGCTGCTGGAAGTATTGTTAAATTGTACGGTAAATGGCGCACATCCGATGGTTTGAGTTGCATTAAAACCTGCTATTGGAGCGGTAGTAATGGTCACCGTTGTCGTTGTGGTAACACTACCGCAGTCGTTGGTTGCAGTAAGTGTTACCGTATAGTTGCCATCAGACGCATAGGTATGCAATGGGTTTGCTTCTGTGCTGTTGCTGCCATCACCAAAATCCCATCCATACGATACAGCGTTGCTTGAGGTGTTGACAAAAGTTACAGTTGTTCCATTTTCGGTGTTGGTGAAGCCAGCCATCGGAACGGTATTGACGGAAACGTAATCTGTTTGTGTAAGCGTATTATCGCCTGCGCTGTTTCCAGCTACAAGTGTCACAGGGTAAATACCTGGTGTGTTGTACACGACAACAGGATTTTGCAAAGTGGAAGTTGCCGGTTCACCGCCTGGAAATACCCAGTTAAATGTTGTAGTATTTGCGCTGGAAGCGTTGGTAAACTGGACGGTTAAGGCCGCACAACCACTGGTTGGGCTTGCGGTAAAACCAGCTGTAGGGGTCGTTACCACGGTGACTGTTTGTGTCGTGGTAACGCTACCACAGGCGTTGGTAGCTGTCAAAACAACAGTATAAACGCCATCCGTAGCGTAGGTGTGGGCTGGATCTGTCTCTGTTCCGGTACTGCCATCTCCAAAATCCCAGGCATACGAACTGGCATTGTTAGAGCTGTTTGTAAAAGAAACCAATGCACCATTGTTGGAACTGCTAAAGCCCACAGATGGAACGGTACCAACGGTAATGGTGGCTGTTGCAGTACTATTTCCGGAAGTATTGGTCGCTGTAAGCGTGACGGTGTACGCGCCGGGGTTGGCAAACACCACGGTGGGATTTGTTTCAGTGGAGGACACTGGATCGCCTCCAGGTAATGCCCAACTGTAGGAGGTAGCGCCCGTAGAAGCGTTGGTAAAAACAACGGTTAAGGGGGCACAGCCACTGTTGCCTGAAGTCGAAAACATGGCTACTGGCGGAGGTGCAACCACGACAGTTTTGGTCAGTACGACACTGCCGCAGTTGTTTACGGCGGTAAGTGTTACCGTATAACTGCCGCCGTTGGTATAGGTGTGTACTGGATCGGATAAGGTGCTGGTACCGCCATCTCCAAAATCCCACAAATAGGAAGTTGAATTGACACTGTTGTTGTTAAAAGTGACCGTCAAACCATTGGTACTCGAAGAAAATCCAGGTGCTGGACCAGCCTGTACCGTGATGTAGTTGGTGCGTGTGTAGGTATTGGAGCCTGAATTGTTGAAGGCTGTCAGACTAATCGAGTACGTCCCGGAAGTGGTGTACAGCACCACTGGATTGGGTTGACTGGAAGAAGCGGGACTTCCTCCGGGAAACTGCCACTGGTACGACGTTGAATTGGAGGATGACTCATTGACCATTTGCACCAGCAACGTTGCGCATCCACTGGTTGGTTCAGCCGTAAAGTTGGGCGCAGGGAAAGTGTTTATGGTCAATGTCTTAACCGTTGACGCGCAGTGGTTGGTAGCGGTCAGTTTGACGATATAGATTCCTGCTTCCGAGTAGGAATAAGTAGGATCGGTTTCTGTGCTTTCTGAGCCATCACCAAATTCCCAGAAATACGTATCCGCATTGGAGGAGGTGTTGGTGAAGAAAAAAGTGAGGTCATCCACGGTATAGGTGAAATTGGACACCGGAAGTGGGTCTATGGTAATGACCTGACTGGAAGCAGCTGTATTTCCACCCGGTCCGGTAACAACCAGTGCAACGTTGTGTGGACCAGGGGTGTTAAAAGTAACAGACGGGTTTTGCTGGGTCGAAGTGGCTGGTGTTCCGCCCGTAAACGTCCATGTCCAAGATGCAATCACGCCTGTTGATTGGTCGGTGAATTGAACTGGTTGACCCACACAGCCAGGCTCAGGGCTCCAATCAAAAACAGAGAGCAAGGGTGGTCCGGCTACACACGATGACAAACAGCCGCTGTTGATTTTTGACTGAATATAAGGATTCATCTGACTTTGGGATTGGGCGCTCCAGCTCGATGCACTGGACACGAACGGGCACATGATGAACTCTCCGCCACTGCAACCGTTGTCGTGGGTGGCACTGAAATTGTGCCCCAATTCGTGGGAGGTCATACACCTAATAAATTCCGAGTTGCTTGAAAAGTCTTGTAGGCAGTGGTACTTGTTGCCGTTACACACCCCATTCAGGTAAGCAATCCCCACTGTTCCACCATCAAAATCTCGGTCGGTCCACAACTCTCCAATGTCAAATGTAACACCAAAGTTGCCAGCATTACCCCAGCCGGCAAAACTTCCCAGCAGCGTTCCTGCATCGTTTGAAGCAGACCAAGGACCGGGAAAAGAGGTCGCGATATACTGGGTAACAATATTAAAGCAAATATCGTGGTTAAAGGAGCCTGTATAATCGCCTTCCACGTCGTTGATTACCCCAATATTGTGTGACTCTACCGCGCCAGTGGAGCCATACGCCGCAACCATCAGTTGATCTGATGCGATGGCAAGTTCAAGCTCATGAACGGCCAGAAAGTCCGCACCACTTTGTGGTTCTGGTTTTTCCAAGTCTAAGTGGGCGGCTTTTTCCATTTCTTCGGTAACACCACAGTGTACCGCCGGATTGGGAACGACATTTGATTTTTCATACACTACATAAAGATTGTCGGCTGCGCCCGCCTCTACATACCGCAGGGGCTCAATACGCCAAACGAGGTTGTTTTGCTGAACATACCCATAAATAAAGCCTTTGTCGAGGGTCAAACGCACCTTGCCGCCGCCAATTTCGTAGCCTTTAAACGCAATATCAGGTCTTTTATGGCTGATATGTGTGCCTTGGGGGGTTTCTACCGAACTGTAATAGGTGGTTGAAAGCAGGTCGCTTGTCGTCAGGGTCAGGTCCCAAACATGGTCGCCCAAAACAAGTGTGGTTTGCTCTCCAGGCGTCGTACGGACGAAATTAGCCAACGGTTCAGCATCAATTCTGAACACTTCACAGGCGGTAAATATGCCTTGAAGTTCCGTTGACATGTAGGGAATTTTTTCACCGTTAAATACTTGAGCATCAATTTGATACGATAGATTAAGGCAAAAAACAAACAAGAAAAAGTGCAAAAAACGCAGACGATTGGTCATAGACGAACCTTGTTTTTGTTAAAATGTAAGAAAGTAGAAAAGCTCTTGATTGCAAAATAAAACGCTGCCAAATTACAAGTAATTGCTTCGAAATTTCAGCAAACCATTCAAAGGGCAAAAATAGACTATGTTAAAGATAATCATTCAAATTGTCAATAAAAATTGTACAATGGGTTGTAGAAGTGACTTTCCTAAAGGCTTTCATTACTTTTGCAGAAGAAATCAACCTACTTCACAAAAGCACCACAATCATGAAACAAAAAACAAACATTGCCGGGATGATAATTGTTGGCCTGCTGTTCTTTACACAAGCCACTTTTGCCCAGCACGTCCACAAACATGCGCAAGAAAAAAAAGCTTCTTTCGATTTAAAATCAAAGCTATGGTACGGAGGCGGTCTGTTGCTGGGTTATAATTCCTATTACGGGAGCAATGTTTTTTCATTTGGCTTGAGCCCTATGGTGGGCTATAAAATCACGAACTTGCTCTCTGCAGGTCCTCGCGTTGAAATATCGTACGCTTCTGTCAAGTGGAGCGGATCCAAGGCTGTTAGTCTTTTAGATGTTGATGCCGGTGCTTTTGTTCGGATGAAGGTTTTTCGTGGATTGTTTGTTCAAGGGGAACTTTCCAACAATTGGTACCAGGAACCAATTGATAATAATGGAAACAAAGCAAAAAGACAACGGTTTAATCAGCGTCTGGGAGCAGGGTGGAATTTTGGCGAAGGAGATGCTGGTTCTGAAATTGGTATTTTTTACAACTTTGCTGTGGCAAAGGATCTCAACACTTCAGAAAATCCACTGGGTTATCGCTTCGGTTTTACCTGGAATTTCTAACACAATCAAACTTCCTGATGCCCTATTTTCCGGGTTTTATTCTTCTATAAAATGTTTACAATGAAAAATAGCTTTCTCCTCTTGTTCAGTTTTGGTTTGTTTTTGACCGCAACTTATGGCCAATCAACCAATAAGAACTATGAATTTCGCAATGGCCAATGGTTTAATGGCAATGATTTTACGACCGCAACTTGGTATGTATCCAATGGTTTCTTCAGCAAAAAAGCGCCTTCTAAAGTCGATTCTGTTGTTGATTTAACGAATCGTTGGGTCGTGCCGCCATTTGGCGATGCGCATTGTTCCAGTATTGCCGATAATCCCAACGCAGCCAATGTACTTAGTCAGTACATGGGTGAAGGCGTTTTTTACCTCCAAATACTGGGTAATACCCAAGAAGGACGCACCACAACAGGCGCCTTGGTGGACAAACCCATGACGCCGGATGCCATTTATTCCAATGGCGCCATTACTTGCTCACTCGGATACCCTTTCGTCGAATACGAAGGTCCGGCCAATGGTATCAAAAACCCCACCCAATGGGGACAACGCTACGATCAGATCAAACTGACCCGCAAATCTCTGGGTGATGGCTATTGGTTTGTGGACAATAAAACAGCCTTGGATGCCAACTGGGAAAAAATAAAGGCCCAAAAACCTTCCGTCATCAGTATTTATCTCCTAGACGTGCTAGAAAATGGTGGCAAGGAAGGCAAAGGCCTCTCCGCAGAAATGGCCAAATTGGTGCTTAAAAAAGCACACAAAGCAGGTCTTCGTGTCTTTGCCCACATCGAAACTGCCGAGGATCTTCGACTAGGTTTCAAACTTGGCGTGGATGGCTTCGCCAACTTGCCCATCAACAAGTGGGATGGAACAGGCGATGGATCAAAATACGCACTCACCGATGATGACCTCCAAAAACTTGCAAAAAAGAAAACACCCGTGGTAACGCTTTTCTCGCACAGCCAACTGATGTCTGCCCAAAACAACGTCAAGGATGCCAATGCCAAATTGTTACAAAGACTTTTTGAAAACAATGTGAACCTTGTCATCGGGTCAGACGATGGACAACGTACCATCCGGGCGGAACTCAACTACTGGTTCTCGCTTGGCTCCATGGACAGCAGACAGGTACTGAAGGTGCTCTGTGAAAATACCCCCAAAGCCATTTTTCCAAAACGTAAAATCGGAAAAATTGAAGACGGCTACGAAGCCAGTTTCCTGGTATTGAACGACAACCCAATGCAAAACATCCTGAAAACAAGGGTGGCAGCATTTAAAGTTAAAAAAGGTGTTTTACTGAAATAACATCGAGGTTGGAGGTCGAGTTTGAGATAAAAATGCGGGCTAATTGTTTCTCATACATTCTAACAAACAATTAGTTGCAAATATACAAATGAAATTTTTGCCCTTGGATGTGTAGTGTATAAATGACGCATCCAAGGGCAAAAACGTGTTATTTAAAACGTATTGCCCGAACAGGTGTAATGCTTGAAACTACCAGCGAGGGCACGAGTAAAAATAGCAACGTGATGGCCAGTGTTCCGACGTTTATCCCTGCCAAGGCCAGCCAATTTATTTTTACGGGTGCGTAAGAAAGATAGTAATCAGCTTCATTGAGTTTGATGAAATGGTATTTATCTTGTAAATAACAGAAGCCAAGTCCTATCAAGTTGCCCCAAAACATGCCCAATGTTGTGATGAGGGCTGCATGGTAAATAAATATTTGTCGAATGCTGTTGTTGGGAGATCCAAGGGCTTTCAATATCCCCACCATGTTGGTGCGTTCCAACACCAGCACCAGCAATGCGGTGATCATGTTGATAATGGCAACAGCAAGCATCAATGCCAGGATCACAACTTCATTGTAATCCTGCAACTCCAGCCACTCAAATATTGATGGGAATTTTTCGCGAATACTGACGGCAAGCAACTCCGGAGGCAACACTTCGTCGTAAATGTACTGATTGTAAAGGTCAAGGTCGCGGAGGTCGTCTAACCATATTTCAAACCCAGCCACCTCATTGTTGTTCCATCCCAACAAATGCTGTACCTGCCGAATGTCACACAACGCAAATTTTCGGTCATATTCCTCCAGACCTGTTTTGTAAATTCCGCACACTTGGAATAGGCGGCGCAACTGATCGCGTTCTTTTACAAAATGTACGACAAATTTGTCGCCGACACCCACCTGAAGCCTGTCTGCTGTTTGCTTGCTGATGATGATATCCTTTGAAGCAACACTGTCCTCCATGTTGATACCCCGACCTTCCAAAAGATAGGGCGATAGATGGTTCCAATCGAAATCCTTGCCCACACCCTTGAGTAATATTCCTTCCAAGGCAGTTTTGGTGCGGATAATGCCGGGCTTGTGGGCAAAGGCTTGAATGTGTCGGATTCCGCCATGTGTCTTTCCGACAGAGGCCCCCATTTGATGTAGAATGGGCAATGGGATGGATCGAACGGTGTCGAGTGATGGGTAAAAATCTTGGTGTAAGTTGATGGGTTTGGGCTCAAAAGACAAGGAATAAGCGGTATCTGAAATGTGGATATGCCCCCAAAACTCAAATATTTTCCGGCTTATCTCCGTTTTAAACCCCGAAATCAGTGCCGAAGCAGCGATCATAACGGCCACACTCAGGGCTACTGCCACCACCGCAATGCGAATGATGAGTCGGGAAAAATTTTTTCCACCCGCAAATGCGATGCGTCGGGCAATATAAAATGGCAGGTTTTTCATACTTGTATGACTGGTTCAGCAACCCTTTATTCCCTTAAAAAAACAAGTTCCAAATGACGGTCAAGTTTTGCTATCGCAGATGGCTCTGCGGGCTCTTTGTCGTCTTGCCGATACTTCACAACATACCCTACGGCACCCAGAATATCGCTGCTTATGGCGCCAAAGGTAGGTGGAAAAGGCTCTCCACTGACATTGGCAGAGGTGCTCAACAACGGACGTCCCAAGGCTTCAATCAATTGCTGACAAAATTCATCCTGCGTAACGCGAATGGCAACAGATCCATTGGGGGCTTTCGCACTGTCAGGCAACCCTATAGAACGATCGTAAATCACGGTAAGCGGACGCAAGTGAAAGGAAAGCAGCGTTTCAAGTCTTGGGTGTACCTTTACATATTGCTTGAGCATCTCGATACTAGAAACCAGCAGCACATAACCTTTTTCCGGCGCTCTTCCTTTTATTTGGCTTACCTTAGCAATCGCAGCTTCATTTGTGGCGTCACAACCGATGCCCCAAATGGTATCGGTTGGATAACAGATTACACTGCCTTTCTGAAGCAGGTCGGTTATTTCGAAAATGTCGTCTCGTAGCAGGAACATCTTTAAGAACAGGCTTTTTGTGAACGTTTGTACATGTACTTTTGTCGAAGCAAAAGTCTGATTTTTATCTCACGTTGAATAAATTAACAAGGATGCAATTCATAAAGCGCCGTTTTTTTTCATTAATAGCACTATTTGTGCTGCTTTCAAGCCCATTATCTGTGTTGGCCAAACACATTATTGGTGGTGATATTACGTATGAATATGTCGGCGACGCTGGCCCAAGTTCTAAAAAATGGCGTTTCACCATGAAAATATACCGAGATTGTAATGGGGGAGGGGCTCCTTTTGACAATGACGCCGCCATTTCAATTTATCGGGGCACCTACGCAACAAACACGCTGTTTGATGATTTTAACATCAATTACATGACCAAAACAAGGCTTATTCCAGATACGCCTCAGTGTGTCACGCAGATACCGGACGTATGTGTGGAAGAGGCTATCTATGTTTTTGAAAGGACGCTTCCTGTTTCTGCTGTCGGACAAAGTTATTTCATTGTATATCAACGTTGTTGTAGGAATGAAAGTATTTCCAATATTGTAAACCCAGGTGGGGTTGGGGCTACCTATATGGTAGAATTGACCCAGGAAGCACAATTGGCCAACAACAACAGCCCAGTGTTTAAAAACTTTCCACCCATGGTGATATGCAATAATTTCCCCTTAGAATTTGACCAATCGGCCATTGACCTAGAAGGTGATCTTTTGCTCTACGAGTTTTGCGCGCCATTTGAAGGCGGTGGCCCCATTGTTCAGGGCCCCGATTTGTTCAGTTGTTTCGGAGCCAAGCCAACCCCTTCTTGTCCCCCGCCTTTCGACAACGTTGCTTTTATTGTTCCGACCTACTCGCCTGGAGCCCCCATGGGCGGCAGTCCTCCAGTGTCTATAGACCAACTTACAGGCCAACTGAATGGCACACCAAATTTGGTAGGCCAGTTTGTTGTTGGCGTTTGTGTGAAAGAGTTTCGGGGCGGTCAATTGTTGTCCACGATTAAGCGGGAATTTCAGTTCAATGTTACCAATTGTACCCCCGATGTTTTCACCAAAATCGAAACAGATTCCTTTGAATATCTTCAAGATAGATATCAAATCAAGTCTTGTGGCTCAAAAACTGTTCTGTTCCAAAATTTAAGTGGCAAACAGGATTTCATTGACAGCTATAGGTGGGAATTTGACATGCTTGGCAATGTGATCACGGATACACAAAATTGGAGTCCTACCTTTACTTTCCCGGATACTGGATCATACCAAGGTTTGCTTATCCTAAACCCCAACGGTGGAAATTGTAGTGATACAGCCCGGATTACGGTTAATATTTTCCCAACAATTCATGCTGATTTTAGTTACGATTACGATACCTGCGTGGCTGGCCCGGTCATGTTTACCGATCTTTCAACCAGTGAAGGGGTTGTAACTTCTTGGAAATGGAATTTTGGAATTCCGGGCGCGCCATCGTCAACACAACAAAACCCTTCTTTTTTATACCCGGTACCTGGAAATCACCCCGTGACCCTGTTTGCTGTGGACGAAAACATTTGTTCTGACGCAGAAACAAAGGTCATCAGTTGGTTCCCGGCTCCACCACTCATCATCATCCGACCTGATAGCTACTTGGGTTGTGCGCCAGCAGATATTTTCTTTGACAACCTTTCAACGCCCATTGATGACACGTACAAAATTGAGTGGACTTTTGGTGATGGGGGCTCGTCCAATGGTGTCATAAGCCCAACACATTTGTACACAGAAGAGGGGGTGTACGATGTGGGTGTTGCCATTACTTCCCCCATCGGTTGTTACATCGAGAAGTCTTTTAACAACCTTATTCGTGTAGAGCCTTCCCCGATTGCTGATTTTTCTGTTGATCCTTCAGATGGACTTTCCACTTTCAACAACACGGTACATCTTACAGATCAGTCGGTGGGCGCCGCGCATTGGAATTGGTTGATAGGCCCCGGATACACGACTTTGGAACAAAATCCAACCTATACTTTCTCCGATACCGGTGCCTTACAAATTCGCCTCATTGTCACACATCCGGAAGGGTGTAAAGATAGTTTGACCAAAGTGTTGGACATAAGGCCTGAAATACGTTGGTTTATGCCCAATGCTTTCACCCCCAATGCGGATAGCAACAATGACGTGTTCTTGGGCAAGGGTTTTTTGGAAGGCGCCACCAACTTCAACATGGGTATTTGGAACAGATGGGGAGAGCAGGTATTTGAGACAGCAGACCCTACAGTGGCATGGAATGGACGTCTGCGCAATGTGGGTGGTATGTCACCGGCCGGCGTGTACGTTTACATCGTAACTTTTATCGGACCGCGGGGCGATAAATACGAGTACAAAGGGTATGCAACGTTGATCTTATAACTTACAAAAAATAGTAACTGGTTAGCGTGGTCGCGTCTGAGACAAAAAAGTGGCCATTTTTTGCCAGACGAAGCGGATTTTTGTAGGCCGTAGCAGCGCTACGGTCAAAAAAAGCTGCGAAGTATGGCGGAAAATGGGCCTTTTTGGGCCAGACAGCGTGCCACCTAACCAGTTACAAAAAATAAAAAGTGCTTGGTTAGGGGGCACAATAAAAATCTACAATCCCAACAAATGCCCCATGAGGTGTTGCTTTGTTTCAAGATAATCCCGACTGTCATTTTGGGGGTCAATGATGAGGGGGATTCTGCAGGAAACCCGGATGGGCGAATCTTGGAGTGCCTTCACTTTGGCGGGGTTGTTCGTAATGAGTTCAATGGTCTCGATACCCAAATCTTGGAGGATGGAGATGGCAGCATCGTATTGTCGGGCATCCACATCGAAGCCCAAGTGCGTGTTGGCATCAGCGGTATTAAATCCCATATCCTGCAGGTTATAGGCTTTGAGTTTGTTGATAAGCCCAATACCACGCCCCTCTTGTCGCAGGTAAATAATAACACCGCCATTTTCGCCAACCATGCGAAGTGATTCCTCTAATTGTTCGCCACAGTCGCAACGGCGCGAGCCAAATACATCGCCAGTCATACACTCTGAATGGATGCGAACGGGTACGGGTTTAGTGTTGTCAAATCCCGCAGCAACCATGGCTATGTGTGGCATATGTTCGAAAACGGTATCCGAATATGCGAGCATTGTAAACTGTCCGTACTGAGACGGGATAGGAGCTTCTGCTTGTCTTTGCATGCAACGAAAAACAACGTAATGTCCTTACGGTTTGTTTTTTGGGAAAAGTTTTTGTAATAAATCAGTGGGCCAAAAATCGGTCAGTGAGGCTACATACTCCACGAACACTATTTTTAATCGGCGACTCGGGCTTGAAAAGGCAATTACCATGGCATTTCGCCCTTCTTCACGAGCAGGTTGGACGAGGTCTAGACGCCAATCGGTGGATTGAATGGATGCTGCTGGTTGTTCAAAAAAAGTAGTTTCATCGGCAATATGGTAGCCTTGGGCAGTCAATTGTTCCAAAGTACTGCTCAGCGGAACAGTTTTTTTAAGTTGCTTCATTGGTTTAGTTTGAATCGATTACGGTTATAGGTAAACGAAGGTGCATCAAAAAACGCGGCCGTGCGTAAATAATTTCATCAAGCGTAAAAATGGTTTCTAAATTTGCGGTTCTGGGCTGAATCCTACGCTATATTTGCATTTTTACCGCCTAATTATTTCAATTTTCAAACATCAACCGTGAGTATTTTTACCAGCACACTGCGCCGGTGGTACCGAAGTGTCCCGCAGGACGGAAACGGAAAGTTGAGGTGGGGGCTCTATCTTCGCAAGGTTGCCGTTAGGCTTGCGCTGTGGTTTTTCGGCGTCACCATTGGTATTACCTTGCTTTATACTGTTTTGCCTGTCCCCATTACGCCCCTGATGGTGGCGCGATGTTGGCAGCAGTCATGGGATGAAACACGTGAAGTGCGTTTAAAACACGACTGGGTCGCATTTTCGGGTATTTCTCCCCATTTACAGTTGGCGGTCGTCTGTTCAGAAGATCAAGATTTTTTGGAGCATGAAGGTTTTGATTTTGAAGCCATAGAAAAGGCGTATAAATACAATAAAACGCACAAACGCAAGCGCGGCGCCAGTACCATCAGCCAGCAAACTGCCAAAAATGTGTTTCTCTGGCCCAGCAGGTCTTGGTTGAGAAAAGCTTTTGAGGTATATTTTACCTTTCTAATTGAGACCATTTGGAGCAAAGAACGTATCATGACAGCTTACTTAAACAGCATCGAATTTGGGGACGGTATTTACGGCGCTGAGGCAGCTGCCCGCCAGTTCTTTGGCAAATCAGCCAAAGAACTGAATAGACAGGAAGCCGCTTTACTGGCTTCTGTATTGCCCAACCCATTGATATATCGGGTAGAAACCCCCTCTGCAGACGTACGAAAACGGCAGCAATGGGTACTTGGGCAAATGCGTATGTGGGGCGGAAAGATAGATTATGATGATCCCAATACGCCCAAAAAAACTGAAAAATAATGGCCCAAAGGGTACGCTTGTTCCGGGATTACCCCATTTTTGTTTGTTATGTCTAAGAAAAAGAAAACACCCCTGGTGGTGCAGCAACCTGCAAAATCAGTTCCTACTTCAGGCCCTGAATCGCACATAGGTTTTGACCTTTTTGGCCATCCTTGGCTACCCACGCTGCTCTTGTTGGGGGCAACGGCGGCAACCTACTTTGGATCGCTGGGCAACGAATTCGTGGCATTTGATGACGATAAATCTATATGGTACAATGAATACCTGAAACATCCGAGTTTCAGCGGCATTTTCGGTAATCAGTTGGTAGGTATGTATGTTCCCATCACCAGTTTGGTCTATACCCTTGTTTATCAATTATTTGGAGAGAAATCTGGAGCCTTTCACACGGTTAGTCTATTGGTGCATTTGTTGAATGTGGTGCTCACGTTTCGCCTGATGTTGCGGATTCAAGACAGAACATGGGCTGCTTTTTTTGTGGCGCTGATGTTTGGCCTTCACCCCATGTTGGCAGAACCAGTGGGTTGGGTGTCTGCCTTGAGTACCCTAATGTTTTCGTGTTTTTACCTGCTTGCCCTACATGCATTCGTTTCTTTTTTAGATGGCAGTGGCAAGAAATATTATTGGCTGGCCTTGGGAATATTTGTCGCAGCGGGACTATCAAAATCTGCCGCAGCAACATTACCATTGATGCTGGTAGCCTTGGACTGGTGGCGAAACGGAAAAATTGGCGTTGCAACGATTGTCGGAAAATGGCCTTTTTGGTTGGTCAGTATGGGATTGATCGTTTTAACTTTTCTTACACGTACAGCTGAAGGGCACACCATTGGAGGAACAACAGCTTTCACAGCTTTTGACCGAGTTTTTATGATCTGTCAAACCCTGCTGTTTTACCCTTTTAAATTGCTGGTGCCATTTCATTATAGTATATTGTATCCCTTCACCAAAACGGCGGGCTTATTTCGTACTGAATACTATCTGGCACTTCCGGTTCTGCTTTTGTTGGGTTGGTGGGTAGCTAAAAATGGTCAAAAAAACCGCGAAATACTCCTAGGACTTGCGCTGTATGCACTTCCTTTGTGCATCATGCTGCCGATCGTTTCAGTGGGTACGGCGGAAATGCGCAACGACCGCTATGCCTACCTGCCATCCATCGGCATTTTCTTTTTACTCATGCTGTTGGTGGAAAAAATAAAACCTGTGCTGTTGCGCAACGGCTTGTTGTTGGGTATTGCTGTCCTCTTTGCTGTTCAGACGGCAAAACAGTCTATGGTTTGGAAAGACGGAACTGCACTTTTTAAAAATTGCGTTGACAAAACGCCAGATGCCGCACTTTGCCAGTGTAATCTGGGTTACAGTGAACTGCTTGCTCGACAATTTGAAGCGAGTATTGAGCATTATTCAAATGCCCTCCAACTGGACAATACCTTTGTGGAGGCGTACAATGGTCGAGGCCAAGCCTACCTCAATCTAAATAAAATTCCGGAAGCCCTGGAGGATTTCACCAAAGCCATTCAGGCTGGTATTGTAACACCCAAATTGTTTTTCAACAGGGGAAAATGCCTAGCCATGCTCGGCCGTTTTCCAGATGCCTTGCCTGACCTCAGCAAGAGCCTGGAATTAGAGCCGAAATCTGCTGAAACTTGGTATTTCAGGGCTTTTTGTTTCGAAAAAACACGCAATCCAGACAATGCCTTGCAAGATTACTCCAAGGCAATCGACCTAAATCCCAATTATGTAGAGGCGTTGGTAAATCGCGGGTTGATGTACTATAACCGTCAAAAAACAGCCGAATCCATCGCGGATAATTCGGCGGCACTCTTGATTTGCGCTGCGGAGCTAAAACCCATGGTGCTCGTTAACCGGGCCAACGCTTTTTTACAAGCCGGCAAATTGGCGGAAGCGCTGTCCGATGCCAGCCAAGCGCTGGCAATCAACCCCAATTATCCAAGGGCCTACCAAACTCGTGCAAGCATTTACCAGCAACTGGGTCAGTACGAACTCGCCAAGGCAGATCTGCTACAAATCAAATGATTGGACAAAACACGCCATTCATGGCGTTGTAGTGGTTATCTTTGCCATTGAACTGATAGAGTAACTGGTTAGGTGGCACGCTATCTTGCCTAAAAAGGTCCATTTTCCGCCATACTTCGCAGATTTTTTTGACCGTAGCGCTGCTTCGGCCTACAAAAATCCGCTTCATCTGGCAAAAAATGGCCACTTTTTTGTCTCAGACGCGACCACGCTAACCAGTTGCCTGATAGACAAGCAGGAACCCCAGTTTCAGCGCGTCTTTTTACTTTTAGCCATAACAATTTTACAAATCGGCTGAAACTGGGGTTTTGGCGCATTCTATTTCTTTATGGGAAACTTTCTCGCTGGAAAAAAAGGAATCATCTTTGGCGCACTAGACAGCCAAAGTATCGCTTGGAAAGTCGCTGAACGATGTGTGGAGGAAGGCGCACAAATTGTACTGACCAACGCACCCGTTGCCATGCGTATGGGTGAAATAAATGTTTTGGCTGAAAAATGCCAGGCACCCGTCATCGGCGCTGATGCAACTTCAGTGGAAGACATGGAAAATTTGTTCCAGAAAAGTATGGAACATTTTGGCGGTAAAATCGACTTCGTCCTGCACTCCATCGGTATGTCTGTGAATGTTCGAAAAGGCAAAGATTACACGGACCTCAACTACGAGTGGATGCACAAAACTTTTGACGTAAGTGCCATTTCCTTTCACAAAATGATGCAGACAATGTGGAAATTGGACGCCATCAGCGACTGGGGTAGCGTTGTGGGGCTTACCTACATCGCTGCGCAAAGGGTATTTCCCGATTATTCTGAGATGGCAGAATCAAAGGCATTGCTAGAGTCCTTTGCCCGTAGTTTTGGTTATCATTATGGCAATGCTAAAAAGGTTCGCGTCAACACCATCAGCCAATCGCCAACCATGACAACAGCAGGAAAAGGGGTGAAAGGCTTTTTGGACTTCTTTGATTACGCCGATAAAATGTCGCCATTGGGCAATGCTCCAGCCGAAGATTGCGCCAACTATTGTGTCGCGTTGTTCAGTGACCTTACCCGTTTTGTAACGATGCAGAATCTATTCCACGACGGAGGATTCTCCAATATGGGTATGAACCCTAAATTAATTAAGTAATCAATGCAACGGCTTCGGTGGTAGATTCTGGCCCAGAATCT